>JBAQME010000262.1:0-10371 GCA_049302535.1 Methylotenera sp. | reverse complement strand
CTGCCTTTTGAAATAACAACGTTCTTTTCCAAGCCCAGCTTCTTTGCCATTTTACTAAATGCTTTTGGGTTATCTTGTCCTACGGCAACCAGGCGTGTATTGGCAAGATAAGATTTCGGGAGATTTGCCAAAGCTAAAATGGCACGATCTAAACCTTTCATTGCAAAACCAGAACCGGTAAGTAGATAGACAAAATCATCTTCACCAAAACCAAATGCCTGGCGCATATAAGCGCGCATTAGTTGCTTATCCTGCAATATAAAACGTTCTGGCGATAAAAAAGGCGGGATATAGTGAAAGCGGCTATCCTGGGTACCATACCAGTGTTGGAAATGTAATTTCTCAAGCAACGATACTGCCAGGATTTCAGTTTTACTATCATGAGAAAAAATCGCTTTTTCGCAATCAGCAAACCACCTGGATCTTGGTAATAAGCGATATAAAAAATTGCGTTGCTTGTGTGCTCGTTCTATAAAACACGGGTCAGCTGCAAAGTGTGCATCCAAACCTGCCATGCGGTTATAGCCAAACACATAATCAAAATGCTGCGCCTTGATTTGAGCAAATGTCGCCTCAATAAATTTTTGATAACGGCGATAGTTGAATAACCCCGTTTGCGGTAAAACATGGACTTTAATATCTGGCGCAAAATCCCCCTTGCCCAAATCACCGTTCCATATCATCGTAAAAATCTCTACTTGATGACCACGCTTGACCAGTTCATTTGCGGTGCGCAACATATCACGCTGCATGCCGCCATATGGAAAATACTTGAAAATAATAAATGCGAACTTCAACCTGAGCACTAACCGACCAAAAGAACTAATTGTATGCGAAAATGCGCGCTATGATGCAAATATTGCTAGTTAAAACATCGTCCATGGGCGACGTTATTCACAATTTACCTGTTGTTGCTGACATTCTAGCCCGCCATGAAAACGCAAAAATCGACTGGATGGTTGAAGAAAGCTTTGCAGAAATTCCCAAGCTGCATCCCAACGTTAGAAACGTCATTCCTGTTGCCGTTAGGCGTTGGCGTAAATCACCGTTGAGTTCAAGCACATGGCGTGAAATTAACGCCTTGAAACACCAGCTTGGCCCTATTAAATATGACGCAATCATTGATACACAAGGTTTGTTAAAAAGTGCACTATTGACAAAACTGGCGCAAGGGCAATCTCATGGCATGGACTTTCATTCTGCCCGTGAGCCTCTTGCAAGCTTGTTCTATCACCACCGGCATAGAGTTGAAGTGAATCAGCATGCCGTGATACGTAATCGTCAATTACCGGCATTGGCACTGCATTATCCGGTGCCCGCCACTGCTCCTGACTATGGTTTATCAGCTATTGAAAACCCGATACCAGGTGAAGTTATTGATAAAACGAGCGCAGCCTATGTGGTGTGCTTACATGGCACCAGTAGCGACGCAAAACTGTGGCCTACTGAGCAGTGGATAGCGTTAGCGCACAAACTTGCAAAAGTTAATTTAACCATGCTATTGCCTTGGTCGAACCCTGCTGAACAAGCGCGTGCCGCCATGATTGCAACACAGGCACCCAATGCTACTGTATTGCCTAAACTTAAACTCACAGATTTAGCTGGTATATTAGCCGGGGCAACTGCCAACATCGGCGTTGATACAGGCCTTATCCATTTATCTACTGCATTAAACAAACCGACTGTCGCCATTTATACCGACACGAAACCTAATCTAACAGGCGTATTCCCAAGCATTAGTGAGCTAGCTGTTAATATTGGCAATAAAGGGCAAATACCAAGCGCGGACTCTGTTTTCGAGCATGTGTTAACGCTCATAAAACAAGTAAAATAACCGCTTATGCTCAGAATCAATCATTAAAACACGAAAGCAGGATTAACATTTTGCAACCTTTAGTATATTTGGTTATCGGTGGTGCAGGCTATATAGGCTCTCACCTGGTCAAGGCGCTGCTAGAAAAAAATCATCAAGTCATTGTTGTAGACAACCTGTCTTCAGGCAAGGCAACCGCATTGCTAGGGGGCGAACTACTGACCGAAAACTTTGCGGACCGCGAATTCCTTGATACCTTATTTAACAAATACCAATTTGACGGCATTTTTCATTTTGCTTCACAAATTGTAGTGAGTGAATCTGTAAAAGACCCGGGGAAATACTATAAAGAAAATACAGTCGCTACATTAACGTTACTGGAAGCTTTGCGTGACCATCATGCTGGTCCGCTCATTTTTTCATCGACTGCCGCAGTGTATGGTGAACCGATTACCTGCCCCATGAGCGAATCCCATCCAACCAATGCTATCAATCCATATGGCCGCAGCAAATTGATGGTAGAACAAATGATGTCGGATTTTGCAAAAGCCCATGGATTAAAATATATCGCATTACGCTACTTTAATGCTGCCGGTGCAGATGCCTTGGGGAGAATTGGCGAGCAACATGAGCCGGAAACACACCTGATTCCACTCGTACTGCAAGCTGCATTAGGGGTTAAGCCGCCACTGATGCTATTCGGCAATGATTATGACACTCCAGATGGCACCTGTATCCGCGATTATATTCATGTGGACGATCTAGCAAGCGCTCACTTACTAGCCATGGATTACCTGAATGCAGGAGGTGAGTCTGGGGCATTCAATTTAGGCAATGGCGCAGGGTACAGCGTAAACGAAGTGATAGAAACCGCTAAAAGAGTGACTGGCAGAGAAATCCCGCTGACATACGCTCCCAGAAGAGACGGCGATCCGGCACGACTGGTTGCAGACGCCACTCGCGCAAAACAAATTTTAGGCTGGCAACCCGCCTATTCAGACTTAAATACCATTATTGAGCATGCTTGGAATTGGGAAAAGAAAAGACACCCGAACCAAGTGATCAACATTTCTTAAAACTACCCGTCAAATTTTGCAGTTTTTTGCATAACTGCTATTGAAAACTATCGGTTAGGCTCCATATCTTTATAATTAATTGCTTAAAAACCATTTACTCTATCCGTATCAAAAGGAAATAACGCATGCAACAAGAGAACCAAAAAGCTGAACCTAATGCAGAACAAAACACAGAAACAGATTCACAAAATTTCGGTGCGGCAAATGCATTAGATAAGCGTATTGAAGAACTTGAAAAAGAACTTGCTGAAGCACAAGCCTCTGTACTCTATGTAAAAGCAGAGGGTGAAAACATCCGCCGCCGCGCGATGGATGACATCGACAAGGCGCGTAAATTTGCTTTGGAAAAATTTTCAAATGAACTGCTGGCAGTAAAAGACAGCCTGGATGCCGCGTTGTTAATTGAGGCTACCGATGTGCAAAGCTACAAAGATGGCGTTGAACTCACAGCCAAACAGCTTGCCAGCGTATTTGATAAATTCAACATCGCTGAAATTAATCCTGTTGGCGAAAAGTTTGACCCCAACAAGCACCAGGCGATTTCAATGCTGGAAAACAGCGGCGAGCCCAATACTGTCACCAGCGTATTGCAGAAAGGCTACACCCTGAATGAACGCGTGTTACGTCCTGCTTTAGTGATGGTTGCTAAATAGCCGCTAATTTTACGATTGAAACTTGTAAAGCCAGGCACTTGAATTTAGAAAAACAATCACCATCTAGCAATCAAGGTTAAATATTTAAACTGCCCTTATATCAATAGCATTTATGGACAGTTAAACAAATTAAGGTAAAAGGAATATAAAAAATGGGAAAAATTATTGGTATTGACTTAGGTACAACGAACTCTTGCGTTGCCGTAATGGAAGGAGGCAAACCTCGCGTAATTGAAAACGCTGAAGGTGCACGCACAACGCCTTCTATCATAGCCTATCAGGAAGATGGCGAGATCTTGGCGGGTGCTCCTGCAAAACGCCAGGCTGTGACTAACCCAAAAAATACGCTTTACGCGGTGAAGCGTTTGATTGGTCGCCGCTTTGAAGAAAAAGAAGTACAAAAAGACATCGGTTTGATGCCTTACACCATTGCAAAAGCTGATAACGGCGACGCATGGGTTGAAGTACGCGGCACCAAGATGGCTCCTCCACAAATCTCCGCTGAAGTTTTACGCAAGATGAAGAAGACTGCCGAAGACTACCTCGGTGAAGAAGTGACTGAAGCTGTGATTACCGTACCGGCTTACTTTAACGATAGCCAACGTCAGGCCACCAAAGATGCCGGCCGTATCGCCGGTTTGGAAGTTAAACGTATCATTAACGAACCTACAGCTGCGGCATTGGCTTTCGGTTTGGACAAACAGGAAGGTGACCGCAAGATTGCCGTATATGACTTGGGCGGCGGTACATTTGACGTTTCTATCATTGAGATTTCAAGCATTGACGGCGAACACCAATTTGAAGTGCTTTCAACCAACGGCGATACATTCCTCGGTGGTGAAGACTTTGATAACCGCTTGATCGACTTTTTGGCAGATGAATTCAAGAAAGAAAACGGCTTGGATCTACGTAACGACTTATTGGCAAAACAACGCCTGAAAGAAGCTGCAGAAAAAGCAAAAATTGAGTTATCAGGTGCGCAACAAACTGAAGTGAACTTGCCTTACATCACTGCAGATGCAACAGGCCCTAAACACTTGGTGGTGAAAATCACCCGTGCAAAATTAGAGTCTCTGGTGGACGACCTGATTGAGCGCACAATGGCACCATGCCGTACTGCGATTAAGGATGCAGGTATTTCAATTGCTGATATTTCTGACGTAATTTTGGTTGGCGGCCAAAGCCGTATGCCAAAAGTGCAGGAAAAAGTAAAAGAAATCTTTGGCAAAGAGCCACGTAAAGACGTAAACCCTGATGAAGCGGTAGCTGTTGGCGCTGCAATTCAAGGCGGCGTGTTGCAAGGCGACGTTAAAGACGTATTGTTGCTTGACGTGACACCATTGTCACTGGGTATTGAAACACTGGGTGGCGTGATGACTAAACTCATCAAGAAAAACACCACGATTCCTACCAAGGCATCACAAGTGTTCTCAACTGCCGATGACAACCAGAATGCCGTGACTATTCAAGTGCTGCAAGGTGAGCGTGAAATGGCTTCTGCCAACAAATCACTTGGTCAATTCAACTTGAGCGACATTCCACCGGCTCCACGCGGCATGCCGCAGATTGAAGTGACTTTTGACATCGACGCTAACGGTATTTTGCATGTGTCTGCAAAAGACAAGGCTACCGGCAAAGAAAACAAGATCACCATCAAGGCAAACTCTGGTCTTTCTGAAGAAGAAATCAAGAAGATGGAAGAAGATGCTGTCAAATATGCCGACGAAGACCGCAAATTGCGCGAACTGGTTGATGCACGCAATGCAGCCGACGGCATGGTGCACTCTGTGAAGAAATCACTTACCGAGCATGGCGACAAGCTGGATGCCGCTGAAAAAGAGGCGATTGAAGCCGCAATCAAAGACGTTGAAGAAGCGCTGAAATCTGACGACAAAGCAGCGATTGAAGCGAAGACAGAAGCACTGACTACAGCTTCACAAAAACTGGGGGAAAAAGTTTACGCTGCACAACAAGCAGAAGCTAACACTGAAAGCGCTCAGCCACAAGGTGAAAAGACCGTGGACGGCGATGTAGTTGATGCCGAGTTTGAAGAAGTGAAGAAAGACTAATTAATGCAATAGAGGCACAAGGCTGAGCTCGGGGTAACCTGCACTCAGCCTTTAGTCTTTAAACTAACCTTTAAAACTCAAGCTGTTAGACTTAAATAAATATGGCAAGCAAAAAAGATTACTATGAAGTCCTTGGCGTAAATAAGGACGCCTCTGAAGAAGAGATTAAAAAAGCTTATCGCAAACTTGCGATGAAGTATCACCCTGACCGTAACCCTGACAATCCAAAAGCCGAAGAACAGTTCAAAGAGGCAAAAGAAGCCTATGAAATGCTCTCCGACGATCAAAAACGCGCGGCTTATGACCAATATGGCCACGCCGGCGTAGACCCCAGCATGGGTGCAGGTGCCGGAGGTTTTGGCGGTGCCGGGTTTGGGGACGCATTCGGCGATATTTTCGGTGATATTTTTGGTGGTGGTGCTCGTGGCCAGCGCAGCAATGTGTATCGCGGTGCAGACTTGCGCTACAACATGGAAATTTCGCTGGAAGATGCGGCCAAAGGCACTGAAACCAAAATCCGCATCCCCGTACAGGCGGCATGTGAGCCATGTAAAGGTACTGGTACAAAATCAGGAAAATCTCCTGTCACCTGTACTACTTGCGGTGGACATGGCCAAGTGCGTATGCAACAAGGCTTTTTCTCCGTGCAGCAAACTTGTCCCAAGTGTCACGGTAGCGGCAAAATCATTAAAGATGAAGACAAATGCCCTAGCTGCCACGGTGCTGGCCGCACTAAGCAAAACAAAACACTATCAGTCAAAATTCCTGCCGGTGTGGATGAGGGCGACCGCATTCGCCTTACAGGTGAAGGTGAAGCCGGTGTCAATGGCGGACCAACGGGTGATTTATACGTAGTCGTTCATTTGAAATCACATGAGATTTTCCAGCGTGATGGTGGCAATTTACACTGCGAGATGCCGATCAGCTTCAGTACCGCCGCACTAGGTGGCGAGATTGAAGTGCCGACACTGGGTGGCTCCGCCAGGATGAAAATTCCAGCTGAAACACAAACGGGCAATGTGTTCAGATTACGTGGCAAAGGCATCAAGCCATTACGCTCAAGCGAGCATGGCGACCTGATGGTGCATGTAGTAGTGGAAACACCGGTAAAGCTTACTACACGTCAAAAAGAGCTGTTGCGTGAGTTTGAAGAAAGCACGCAGGCAGACGCTGGCAAACACAGTCCAAAAAATAAAAGCTGGGTAGATAAAGCCAAAGACTTCTTTGGATAATTAGTGTTCTTGATGTAATAAAAAAGGCTCGCAATGCGAGCCTTTTTTATTATTAACGGTTACATTTTGTTGTTTTGTGAATAATCAATCCCCGCACCACAAGTTGCTTTACTTTAAAGTATTCTGTATTGCTATCAGCTCATCTTCGGCATTCGCAAAATCCTCATATTTTTTGCCGGCCGTGCGCGCATACCAATAATTGCTGTTCCACACGTCGCCTTCAATTTTGTGTAAAACCGCATGTAACCAATTAGCCACGGTGTCGCTGTAATCTTGCGCAATTTTGTGTGAGGTATCCCAATCGCCTTCCAGTGCAGCTTGTACTGCAGCCTTTAATGCTTCCTTATTCATCATGTTGCTCATTGAAGAAAATAAGCTTCTTGTGCCTAGGTAGTTGCTTTAACTTCGCTTCTGCAACACTGGCAGCAGAACGGTCTGGATATGACTTTGACGCGATGATCTTAATGGGCGGATTAGCACGCGTGTACTTTGCACCCTTGCCTGACAAATGCGTAGCAAAGCGAGATTCCAAATCATTGGTAATCCCTGCATAGTAGGCGCCGTTGCTGCATTCCAGCAGGTATAAAAACCAATTCATAAGATTAAAAAAAAGTTAAAAGGTACCTGCCTGAATAAACTCAACTTTATAGCCGTCAGGATCTTCGATAAATGCAATCACTGTAGTGCCGTGCATCATCGGGCCAGCCTCGCGTACGACTTTGCCACCGGCGTTCCTTACTGCATCACAGGCCTTATAGGCATCATCCACTTCAATCGCGATATGGCCATAAGCCTTGCCCATATCATAACTTTCAACCCCGTAATTATAGGTAAGCTCTAAAACGGTATGATCGCTCTCGGCACCATAACCTACAAATGCCAGAGTGAATTTTCCTTCCGGGAAATCATGCTGCCGTAGTAATTTCATACCCAGGATTTCAGTATAGAACTTGACTGAACGTTCAAGATTTCCAACGCGAAGCATCGTGTGTAGCATGCGCATTTTAAGTGTCCTTAGCTATTATTTAGCAGCCGTTAACTGGTAATACTTATTAAGCAACTGTTCTTTGGTTTCAACCACTTCCGGATTGAACGGTATGCAGTCAATCGGGCAAACCTGCTGGCACTGCGGCTTGTCGTAATGCCCTACACATTCCGTGCATAAATCCGGGTTGATTTCATAAATCTCTTCACCCTGAAAAATTGCGCCATTTGGACATGCCGGCTCGCAAACGTCGCAATTTATACATTCATCGGTAATCATCAAAGCCATAATTTCATTTTATGAGCGAATCGCTGTGTCGCGTGCTCGCTCACTCCTAGTCTATACAATCGATATGCCTGCGTCGCTCGCTCCGCGGCTCCTTGCGCTTCATCTCATTAAATGAAATTCTGAAACGAAAAATCACACTTTTAATTTATTTTTAATCGCATTCTCAACTGACTGCGAGACAAACTGGTCTACATGCCCGCCCAGTTTTGCGACTTCGCGCACCAAGCTGGATGACACAAACATATATTGCTCGGAAGGCGTTAAAAACAGGGTTTCGAGCTTAGGATAAAGCTTGCGGTTCATGCCTGCCAATTGAAACTCATACTCAAAGTCCGAAGCTGCACGCAATCCACGAACTACCACTTGCGCATGCTGGTCCTGCACGAACTGCATCAATAAACCGCTAAAGCCCACCACTTTTACGTTGCCATAATCCGCAAAAACGTTTTGAGCAAGCTGCACCCGCTCCGGCAAACTAAACAGGGTAGCTTTATTGGTACTGCCGGCAACCGCCACGATCACCTCATCAAACAGATGCGCGGCGCGATGCACGAGGTCTTCATGCCCCAGGGTAATGGGATCAAAAGTGCCGGGGTAAACAGCTATACGTTTTTTAATTTCATCCATGATGCAATTTTAACAGATGATAAAAAACATTACCTGCTTTGCTTTGTTTTAAGACCTGCCAAGTATCACCTGGTTTGATTGCATACTCCGCCTCTGCATATACGACGCCATCTTTGCCCAGGTGTGCGGGGAGCAAGGGGAGCACTTTATCTAGCCAGCCCTGGTTGTATGGCGGATCAAGAAAAATCACATCAAACAATTGCCGATTCTGTTCTAAAAAGCCCAAGGCATCACCATTCAATACCAGCGCAGCATCAGCGTTAAGCGTAGATTTATTATCCAGAATCGCTTTATAAACTGCTGGCGTTTTTTCTACCAGCACAACCATTTTTGCATTGCGTGACAGCGCTTCAAACCCCATCACCCCGGTGCCCGCAAACAAATCCAGACAACTTAACCCGGTTAAATCCTGGCCCAACCAGTTAAATACGGTCTGGCGCACACGTTCAGGCGTCGGGCGCAGACCTTCAGCATCAGGAAACTTGATCAACCGGCTGCGCCACTCGCCTGAGTTAATACGTACCGTGTTTTGTTTTTTATCACTGCGTGTGTTGCGAGGCAAGCTGTCGTCTCATTCAAAAGCCATAAAACGCATAGATTGCCATGTCATCCCACACATCGCAACACTTATATCCATAACAAAAACTATTTAGCGTTAGGGTCGCCCACTACGATCGTTACAAAATTCTCAGGTCTGAGATGACGATTAAATGCCTCTTTGATCTGCGCTGTTGTGATCTTTTCTACGTTTTTATTGTATTCATCCAGATAATTAAGCGGCAATTTATAAAAACCAATCACAGCCAGGTATTCTAAAATTTTGCTGTTACTATCAATGCGCATCGGGAAACCACCAATAATGTTAGCTTTAGCGGCTTTCAGCTCCGCTTCAGTGACACCATTTTTAATAAAATTATCCAAAACTTCCCTCACCAGTTTCAGTGCAGCTTCAGCTTGATCTTTTTTGGTTTGCAAGCCGATCTGGAATGGCCCTAACTCAGCCATCGGCATAAAGTAGCTATATACGCTGTAGGCTAAACCTCGTTTTTCACGCACCTCTTCTGTTAAACGCGACACAAAACCGCCGCCGCCCAACACGTAATTACCCACATACAATGGCAAAAAATCCGGGGCGCCGCGTTTTATGCCAGGGTAGCCCAATAAAATATGGGATTGCGATGCCGGATGGGCAATACGTTGCTCTTTGGGCTGATCTGGCACGGCCACTGCCGGAATTGGCGCTGCTGCATCAGCTTTAGGTAAACCATTGCTAATGGTTTCGGCAATCTGATTGGCTTGCTCACGGGTCAGGTCACCAATAATGGCAACCACCGCGCCTTTGGCGCCGTAATATTGATTGTAAAAACCCTGCAAGTCTTCACGTTTAATTTTACCTACCGTATCAACTTCACCACTTTCGTCCAGGCTGTAAGGGTGAGCGCCATAAAGTGCCGACATGAATGCTTTACTTGAAATACTCTCGGGCTGGGTGGCAGCTTCCTGCAAACCTGAAATGATGCGTGCCTTTTCGCGAGCCAGGACATTCTCGGGAAAATCCGGCTGCTGCAGAATTTTGGTAAACACATCCAGTGCCTGCGCCTGCTCGCGATTGCTGCTCAAGGTACGCA
>JBAQME010000261.1:0-1834 GCA_049302535.1 Methylotenera sp. | reverse complement strand
CACGTATTGGTTGCTACCGATGACATGTATGAACACGTCAACCTCACGGGTAACAAGTTCTACAATATCCTGAACGCCACGCCTGCGCTAAAAGACCGCTGCATTGTGCTCAATGGCGTTTCTAAAGCATATTCCATGACCGGCTGGCGCATTGGCTACGCAGCCGGCCCTGCTTACATCATTAAAGCGATGGAGATTTTACAATCTCAATCCACCAGCAATGCAACTTCGATCTCCCAAGTAGCTGCACAGGCAGCCTTGGAAGGTTCGCAAGACTGCATCGTACCAATGGTCACTGCTTTTAAAGAACGTCATACCTACGTTGTAAACCGCTTTAATGCGATGCCCGGTTTAAGCTGTTTAATGGCTGGCGGTGCATTCTATGCATTCCCTGATGCACGTGGTGCAATTGATACGCTGTTTAAGGCAGGCAAAATCAAAGCTGCCACGGATATGGCGTTAGCCGAATACCTGCTTGAAGAATTTGATGTTGCCGTGGTGCCAGGCTCAGCGTTCGGTGCAGAGGGTTACTTCCGCATTTCCTTTGCGACCTCAATGGATAACCTTCGTAACGCGCTTGACCGTATTGAGCGGGCACTCAAATAAACTAACGCTCAATCAGTTCAATTTCATAAGGGCTTATTTCACGGTTTATTTACTTTGAAATAAGCCCTTAATTTTATCTACTGCTCCGCCCGCTTTGGCGCCAAGGCTGGTGCCAACCCCAGGACCCAATATTGCAGTGCCTGCTACCGCCCCGGCCAAAGCAGCCTTGGAAGGAAGCACTACAGGGTGACTGACGGTACCGGACACCTCCAGAGGAATAGCCACCAGATTTGCACTTTGTTTCAGTTTAACTTCGGCAATACCATCTAATTCTTTATTGGGCTTGATTTTTACCTGCCCGGTTGCAGCCAATAAACCAGAACTTACTTTAAGATCACGCAGGTTGTACTGCTTGCCTGTGACATTAAGCAACCCTGAAAATTCATCAAACTGCGTTTCGCCGCCACTACTAGTTTGCTTGGTAAGCAAGCTTGCCACTTTCACCAGATCCAAACCGTGCAACACGCCATTATTCACGTTAAATTTAATATCAGCACGCAGGTTATCTGCTAAGCCAGCAGCAGCTTTGGCCGTACTGGAAAAGTTACCATTACCGAATAAGCGGCCGCTTAAATTAACCGACTTACGCATTAAGCTACTCGGCTCTTTAACAGATAAATTGTCCACCTTCAATTTGCCAATTGCACGCCAATTTTTTTCCCAGGACACAGTCGCATTACCCGTTAATTTACCGCCATAAAGTGCAGCATCAATACGGGGGATCTCTAATTGACTACCCTTTAAATGCATTTCAAGCGTGGCCTTATCAATCAGTACCGGCAGGCCTACAGGCAGCGTCCATTTGGTGGCGTTTACTAATATTAAATGCCCTTCACCTTTCAGCGTGATGTCCGCCTTGAGTACACCATCAACAGTCTCTAACTTTGCAGACTCTAAAGTATTGGTTGTTGTAAGATTAGCCTCCAGGTTAACAACAGGAAACTTAGTGTCCGGCCAGTCTAGCTGCAGTTCATCAATTTTGATATGTTTAATGTTAATAGCGACAGCTTCACTACTGGTATCCGGCTTTTTACCGGTTAAAGCAGATAGAATCTCCATTGCAGCCTGCTTGATAACCGGTTTGCTGACCTTCAAGTCAATTACTCTAGTCCTGGAAAATAAAGTACTTAAAGACGGGATCAGTGACACCTGCGCCACTTTAACCTCTTGCTGCTTACCCACGGTAATATCATTTGCTACAACACGCGGACTAGGCAGCAATAACAGA
>JBAQME010000260.1:0-2176 GCA_049302535.1 Methylotenera sp. | reverse complement strand
GGCCCAATCGTGGCATCCGGTTTAGGTGTACCCAGTGTTGACGTAGGTTCCCCGATGTGGGCAATGCACAGTATTAGGGAAAGTGCAGGCGTCCTTGACCATGGCTACATGATCGCGGCACTCAAGGCTATGTTTAATAGCTAGGCCATGTTCAAAAGCTAAACCGAAAACGATATGATGAGTTTTCATTGACCGGCATTATCTTAATGTTTACGATTGGTTAATCGTTTAATCCACCTTTATTTTTAACCACCAATATCTTAAAGAAGCACTCAAAGGGACACACATATGCTCAAGCAGCTCCTGCGCACCAAGGCGATTACCGCCCACTCCGACAGCGGCCTAAAAAAGTGCCTCTCAGCGTTTGACTTGGCGCTCTTGGGTATAGGGTGTGCAATTGGCACCGGTATTTTTGTATTAACCGGCATAGCTGCCGCAACACAAGCCGGTCCGGCAGTTGTGCTGTCCTTCATTATTGCCGGGGTCGCGTCCGGGTTTGCGGCACTTGCTTATGCAGAGTTAGCCGCCTCAATCGGTGGCTCTGGTAGCGCCTACGGTTATAGCTATGTGGCATTTGGCGAGTTTATCGCATGGGTCATGGGATGGATTTTACTTTTAGAGTACGGCGTTGGTGCCGCTGCCGTGGCCAATGGCTGGTCAGGTTATTTTATCAACACCCTTACCAATTTTAATGTACATTTACCTGACGCGCTTACCAAAGCTCCTGTCATGGGCGGCGTCATCAATCTACCTGCATTTGCAATTATTTGGACACTCACGATTTTGTTGATTATCGGCGTTAAAGAAAGTGCACGCTTTAATAATATTATTGTGCTTGTTAAGCTTTCAACCATCGCCATTTTTATCGTTTTAGCCTCTGCACACCTCAACACAGATAACTGGCAGCCATTCATGCCTTTTGGCTGGTTTAGCACCCTGGAGAATGGTAAAAACGTTGGTGTATTAGCAGGTGCCTCTTTAGTGTTCTTTGCCTATTTTGGCTTTGATGCAGTTTCTACCGCTGCAGAAGAAGCAAAAAATCCACAACGTGATTTGCCAATAGGATTACTCGTTTCCCTCACTTTTTGCACTTTAATCTATATTGTTGTGTCGGGTTTACTTACCGGTATCGTATCTTATACAGAGCTCAACGTATCATCACCAGTTGCATTCGCCTTAACCAAAATTGGGCACACATGGTCGTCAACACTAGTTGCCACTGGGGTACTTGCAGGGCTCATTACCGTACTGCTGGTACTGCTTTACGGTCTAACCCGTATTCTTTTTTCCATGAGTCGTGACGGCCTGATTTCATCTGTTTTTTCAAAAGTTAACCCCGACCGCAAAACGCCTACACGTATCATTTTAATGTGCGGTTTTGTTGTATCGCTAGTTGCAGGTTTTGTGCCTTTAGGCGAATTGGCAGAAACCGTGAATATTGGCACTTTGGCCAGTTTTGTTATGGTTTGCGTCGGTGTCATCGTATTGCGCATTCGCCAGCCAGAACTTCATCGCCCGTTTAAGAATCCATGGAACCCTTTAATACCAGTGTTAGGTATAGTTTCATGTGGTGCTTTGATGACCTTCTTGCCAGCCAGCACCTGGATTAGATTTATCCTATGGATAATAGCTGGCATTGTCTTTTACTTTGCTTATTCCATGCATCATAGCAAACTGAATATAGCCCATAAAAAAACTAAATAAGTAATAAAATAAAAAAGCCAGCTTTTTGAGCTGGCTTTTAATTTACATCTTCTGAGCTGTACTGTGGATTACAGTGACAATATCCATTGTACGACTGTCTTGATGTCAGCATCTTTAACCTGTGGGCTGTTTGCTGGCATAGGCATAGGACCCCATGTGCCGCTACCGCCTTTTTTCACTTTTTCGATCAATTTAGCTTCAGCAGTTTTGTCGCCTTTGTATTTAGCTGCAACATCTTTGTAAGCTGGGCCTAATACTTTTTTATCGATACTGTGGCAAGCTAAACAGCCGCTTTTTTGCGCCAAAGCCTGAGCCGCAGCAGCATCCGCTGCATTTGCTTGAGCCGCAACCAACATAGAACCAGCAGCAGCGATTGTTAATAATAAAGCTTTCATGCTATCTCCTTGAATTAATGCCTAATATATAATAGTTATAAGTTTTACAACCACGTAATCATACCCATAATTTAAAT
>JBAQME010000259.1:0-2846 GCA_049302535.1 Methylotenera sp. | reverse complement strand
CATAAATTGCCGATAATTGGCATTTTGAACCTGCAAGGCTTTGTGAACGAAGCCGCGCCTAAGCAGTATCAAGGTCTGGAGCGCTTTGCGGCGCGTAAACAAGTGGTGGCTGATCTTGAAGCGCAGGGTTACCTGGTTAAAGTGGATAAACATAAACTTAAAGTGCCGCGCGGTGACCGTACCGGTGTGGTAATTGAGCCGATGCTTACTGACCAATGGTTTGTAGCCATGAGCAAACCGGCGGCGGATGGCAAGTCCATCACGCAAAAAGCATTGGATGTGGTCGCGAGTGGCGAAATCAAGTTTTACCCTGAAAATTGGGTGAATACCTACAACCAATGGCTGAATAACATTCAGGATTGGTGTATTTCACGCCAGTTGTGGTGGGGGCATCAAATCCCGGCATGGTATGGCGACAATGGCCAGGTGTATGTGGCGCATGACGAGACTGAGGCTAAAGCCTTGGCGGCCAAAGACGGCTACTCAGGTGATTTAACACGTGACAACGATGTGCTCGACACCTGGTATTCATCTGCGTTATGGCCATTCTCTACGCTAGGTTGGACTGGCGATGAAGCGAAAGATGCTGCCAATTTGGCCTTGCAGCAATACCTGCCATCGAGCGTATTGGTCACCGGTTTCGACATCATCTTCTTCTGGGTGGCGCGTATGGTGATGATGACCACGCACATTACCGGCAAAATCCCGTTCAAGCATGTGTATGTGCATGGGCTGATTCGCGATGCTGAAGGCCAGAAGATGAGCAAATCCAAGGGCAACGTGCTGGACCCGATTGATTTGATCGATGGCATTGGTTTAGATGATTTAATCAAAAAACGTACTACCGGTTTGATGAACCCGAAACAGGCCGAGCAGATTGAAAAACGCACACGCAAGGAGTTTCCTGAAGGCATCGCTGCTTATGGTACCGATGCACTGCGTTTCACGTTTGCAGCATTAGCTTCGCCAGGGCGTGACATCAAGTTTGATCTGCAGCGTTGTGATGGCTATCGCAATTTCTGTAATAAATTGTGGAACGCCACCCGCTTTGTGCTGATGAACACGGAAGGCCAGGACAACGGCTTGGAAGATTGCAAAACACAGCCTGATGGTTATTTGAGTTTTTCTCAAGCGGACCGCTGGATTGTAAGTACATTGCAGCGTACTGAAGCTGAAGTTGAGCGTGCATTTACAGATTACCGTTTTGATCTGGCGGTAAAAGCTGTTTATGAATTTGTGTGGGATGAATACTGTGACTGGTATCTAGAGCTGGCAAAAGTGCAAATTCAAAACGGTAGTGATGCTGAAAA
The DNA here is from genome assembly GCA_049302535.1 of Methylotenera sp. Lineage (GTDB taxonomy): Bacteria > Pseudomonadota > Gammaproteobacteria > Burkholderiales > Methylophilaceae > Methylotenera. Next base: position 1,536 of record JBAQME010000259.1, on the reverse strand, counting down.
GCGCGCGACCCGCCGTACTTTGCTTAGAGTTTTAGAAACAATTTTACGGTTGGCACACCCGATCATGCCGTTTATCACTGAAGAAATCTGGCAGACGATAGGCCCGATGAGCGGCCGCAATGGCCCCAGTATTATGCTGGAAGCCTATCCAAAAGCGCAGCCGAACAAAATTGATGAAGCTGCTGAAGCTTGGGTAGCGCTGTTGAAACAGGCGGTGGATGCCTGCCGTAGCCTGCGTGGTGAGATGAGCATTTCACCAGCCGCACGTGTGCCATTAATTGCGGCGGGTGATGCTGGTAAGTTAGCCGGTTATGCGCCTTATTTAAAAGCGCTGGCCAAGCTGGAGGAAGTTGCGATTGTGGCTGAATTACCGGAAGCTGATGCGCCTGTGATGTTGGTAGACGACTTTAGGCTCATGCTGAAAGTGGAAATTGACGTTGCGGCAGAGAAAGAGCGTTTGGGTAAAGAGATTGCACGCCTGGAAAATGAAATCAACAAGGCAAATGCAAAACTCAATAACGAAAGCTTTGTAGCACGTGCGCCAGCAGCAGTGGTTGAACAGGAAAAAGCGCGGGTTGCTGAATTTAGTGCAAGTTTGGAGAAATTGCAAAATCAGCTGCTCAAGTTGAAATAAGCTTGAATCCGGATAAAATACGTTTAGATAAAAAGTGAAATAAGTTGTAAATAAAAAAGGTGCTCTAGAGCACCTTTTTTATTTGAATAAATTTTGTTGCTAATCAAGCTTAAGTTAGTCAGCACGTTTTTTGATATAAAAAGTGAATGATGTCTCACTTTGATCTAATTGCAAAAGCTCGTGTCCAGTCTGCACACAAAACGCATTAAAATCTTTTACTGAGCCGGGGTCGGTGGCAATGATTTTTAATACTTGTGCCGCGCCCATGTCACTCAAACCTTTTTTGCAGCGCAAAATAGGCAAAGGGCAATTCAGGCCGCTGGCATCAACTTCTTTATCAAATTCCATTAATTATTTCCCCTTCATTTTTTTTGGCGTGCTGTCTTTGGGTACAAAGGCATAACCCGCTCTAGCCCAAGCCAAAGCGCCACCAGCCAAGTTATATACATGTTTACAGCCCTTGCTGGCCGCAAAGGCCGCTGCATGTGCCGAGCGCACACCACTGTGGCAATAAAATACAATATTTTCTGCTTTGGTTAATGTCTCATATTGAACCGGCAGCATGGCTAACGGGATGTGTACAGCACCTTGAATCATGCCACGTGCCACTTCGTCATCATTGCGCACATCTACTAATAACAGCGGGTGGGCTGACATCATGGCGACTAAATCGTCTGGCTGAATTTCACTGTATGTACTCATTAGAATAAACCTGAATTAACTAACCCAAATAATAGCAATTAAGTATGAATAGCGCACTATCTGATGTACATATCTGATAAGCAAAGAAACGCAAACAGTTTAGGCGAGATCGGTAGCAGTGGTCAGAATCGAGCTGCGGTACGCGGATTTCCAATTGTAAAAATATTCATTAATAATATTGTGTGATTTTTTCCCACAAT
>JBAQME010000258.1:0-3288 GCA_049302535.1 Methylotenera sp. | reverse complement strand
GAAGCGATGCGCTCCTGCGGCATGGCAGCAATGACCATCATGCTCGCTGCCAAAGAAATGGGCTATGACACCTGCCCGATGGATGGCTTTGATTTTGATGCCGTAGCCAAATTATTGAACTTGCCGGATGACCACACGCCAGTGATGTTTGTTGTTGTGGGCAAAGCATTAAAAGAGGCCCAGCCTCGCGGCGGTCAATTAAAAATGGACGAAGTCGTTATCTACAACAAGTTCTGACAACCGTTATTTTTGTAATCTGTTTTATTTGTAATTTTATTTTAAGGTCTTAAATTTTGTTAATTTCTAACAATATCACCATGCAGTTTGGCGCCAAGCCGCTGTTTGAAAATATTTCCGTCAAATTTGGCGACGGTAATCGCTATGGTTTAATCGGTGCCAACGGTTGTGGTAAATCTACCTACATGAAAATTCTGGCAGGCGTATTGGAGCCTAGCGCAGGTAATATTTCGCTAGACAACCACGAGCGCATGGCATTTCTGCGCCAGGATCAGTTTGCTTACGAAGACCAGCGTGTACTGGACGTTGTCATGATGGGCCACGAACAAATGTGGAAAGCGAATGTAGAAAAAAATGCGATCTACGCCAATCTGGAAGCCACTGAAGATGACTACATGCGCGCAGCTGAACTGGAAGCTGTGTTTGCAGAATATGACGGTTACACTGCTGAAGCGCGCGCTGGCGAATTACTATTGGGTGTTGGTATCCCTACCGAGCAGCACAATGGCCCGATGAGCGCAGTGGCGCCAGGCTGGAAACTACGCGTATTGCTGGTACAGGCACTGTTTGCTAACCCGGACATCCTGCTGCTAGATGAGCCAACCAACAACCTGGACATCAACACCATCCGCTGGCTAGAAGACGTACTCAACAATCGCAGTTGTACCATGATCATCATTTCGCATGACAGGCACTTTTTAAATCAGGTCTGTACGCATACCTGCGACATGGATTACGGCAAGCTCACGGTTTACCCGGGCAACTATGACGACTACATGGAAGCCAGTACCGCAGCACGCGCGCAGCAGGCTAAAGATACCGCTAAAGCCAAACAGCAAATCGCCGACTTGCAAGATTTCGTGCGCCGCTTCTCAGCTAACGCTTCTAAAGCTAAGCAGGCAACCAGTCGCGCTAAACAGATCGACAAAATCAAGATCGAGGAATTCAAACCATCTTCACGCCAGTATCCGTTTATTCGTTTTGAATATGATGAACGCGAAAAACTGCACCGCAATGCAGTTGAGTTGAAAAAACTGAGCCATGGTTTTGATCACCCCCTGTTCAACGATGTTGATATGATGTTTGAGGCAGGCGAAAAAGTCGCTATCATCGGTGAAAACGGTATTGGTAAAACTACTTTCTTACGTTGCCTGGCGGGTGACCTGCAACCTAATCATGGTGAAGTAAAATGGGCGGAAAAGGCAAAAATCGGCTACTTTGCACAAGACCATGAATATGAGTTTGAGCAAGGTGAAGATTTGTTTGAATGGATGTCAAAATTCACCCAAGCCGGTGATGATGATCAGGTGGTGCGCAGTATGCTGGGCCGCTTGCTGTTCTCAGGTGACGACACTAAAAAATCCGTCAAAGTATTGTCCGGTGGTGAAAAAGGCCGCATGCTTTACGGCAAACTCATGCTGGCGCGTACCAATGTGCTGCTGATGGATGAACCGACCAACCACATGGATATGGAGTCTATTGAGGCATTAAATACCGCGCTGGACAAATACAAAGGTACTTTATTCTTTGTCAGCCATGACCGTGAATTCGTAAGCTCAATCGCTACCCGTATTCTGGAAATCAAGGCCGATGGCATTGTAGACTTTACCGGCAACTATGAAGACTACCTGCTCAGCCAAGGTGTTGAATAAGCCAGAACTTTCAATCATCGTTTTAATTAGATTCGGCACCATGATAAACATGGTGCCGAATTAACATTGAACTCACGCAACTGCAACTAGCGGAAAATACAGTACACATGCACTATTCATCCGCACAACAATGCCTGCAAGAAGTTTTTGGCTACTCCTCATTTCGAGGTGAGCAACAGGCTATTGTTGATCATATAGTTTCAGGTGGCGATGCGCTGGTACTAATGCCAACCGGCGGTGGGAAATCGCTGTGTTACCAACTGCCGGCATTACTCCGTAATGGAGTAGCCATTATCGTCTCACCGCTTATAGCGCTGATGCAAGACCAGGTTGATACACTGCAGCAATTAGGCGTATCAGCGGCATTCCTGAACTCCAGCCTTGATGCGCAGCAGGCAAATGCAATTACCGCAAGGTTGATGCAAGACGATTTAAAAATACTCTATGTAGCGCCTGAGCGCTTATTGACAGGTAATTTTTTATCATTGCTGGAACAGCTTAACAACAGCATTGGTATTGCGCTATTTGCCATTGACGAAGCGCACTGCGTATCACAATGGGGCCACGACTTCCGCCCGGAGTATCGCAAGCTTACGGTACTGCACGAACGCTTCCCACATGTGCCGCGTATCGCATTAACCGCTACCGCTGATACGCCCACCCGTGCCGAAATAGTGGAAAGGCTTAACCTGGAAAATGCGCGCCAGTTTGTTTCCAGCTTTGACCGCCCCAATATCCGTTATCGCATCACACAGAAAAACAACGCCCGCCAGCAACTGGAAGCGTTCCTTGAAGCCGAGCATGCCAATGATGCCGGCATCATCTACTGCCTGTCACGGCGCAAAGTGGAGGAAACCGCCGAGTGGCTGAAATCACGCGGCTGGAATGCCCTGCCCTACCATGCGGGGCTGGATGCAAACATACGTAATGCGAACCAGAGGCGATTCCTGCGTGAAGAAGGCATTATCATCGTAGCGACCATTGCATTTGGCATGGGCATAGATAAACCCAATGTACGCTTTGTTGCACACCTTGATTTACCTAAAAGCATGGAAAGCTATTACCAGGAAACCGGCCGTGCCGGGCGGGATGGCCTACCAGCCAACGCATGGATGACCTATGGCTTGGGCGATGTAGTGAGCATGCGCCAGATGCTGGATTCAGGCGATGCACCGGAAGAACGCAAACAGGTTGAAAGAAAAAAGCTGGATGCCCTGCTGGGCTTCTGCGAATCTACCGGCTGCCGCCACCAGACCATATTGCGCTACTTTGGCGAGCAGCATGATGGCAACTGCAACCAGTGTGACAACTGTCTGGAACCAGTAGATACCTGGAACGCCACACAGGCTGCGCAGATGGCATTATCTTGCGTATACCGTACCGGGCAAAGGTTTGGTGT
>JBAQME010000257.1:0-2973 GCA_049302535.1 Methylotenera sp. | reverse complement strand
CTTTTGAGTTCTCACTTTAGTTTTAAAAGCATTTGTTTATAATCAAACAATGAACAGTGCACAACATCGGCAAGCGACCCGGTTTTTAAGCGCCATCGACAATGATTGGGCAACACTTATTGCCACGGTGGGGGAGTCTAAATTTGAAGCAAAACCTGAGCGCGAGCCATATGAAGCCTTGGTTCGTGCCGTAGCTTACCAGCAACTCAGCACTAAAGCGGGGGATGCCATCTTAGGCAAGTTTATCCGCCACTTTGGCGCATTCCCTGCACCATTGCAGCTTATTGCCGCTGAATTTGATGACCTGCGTGCTGCCGGTTTTTCTGGCAGGAAAATCGAAACGCTAAAAGGCATTGCCAATGGCGTTATCAATGGCTTGGTGCCTACACGTCAAATTGCCGACACCATGAGCGATGAAGCGCTTATTGAACATCTCATAACGCTCAAGGGAATTGGCCAATGGACAGTGGAAATGATGTTGATATTTACCCTGGAACGCATGGACATACTGCCTGCCGATGACTTTGGCATCACGGATGGCTACCGTCGGCTCAAAAAACTGGATACCGCACCCAAACGCAAAGAAATGGCTGAAATTGGTAAAACCTGGAGCCCTTACCGCACTATTGCCAGTTGGTATTTATGGCGGGTACCTAAATAATTCATGGCAAAAAGCCAAGTAATTCATATCAAAAAATTAGTGCGCCTAATCTATATCGGCAGAGTCACACTAGGTCAATGACGACTCATCGGCAAAGCCAGAGCAAAAACCCTGCGCCTTGCTTACTACCTTATTCACTGCACTAATGCTTCGTATTTTACCACTCCGCATCTACACTGCACACTCAGTTACGCACCGGGTTTGCACTTATAATATAGCCTATGGACATATTCAAATATCACAATTACGCCTTTGTTAAACTTTTAGCGTTTCGTATCCAAATATCATTGTCTTACCAGATCATGGCCGTCGTCGTCGGCTGGCATATTTACGAAATCACGCATGACACACTTTCGCTTGGCTTGGTAGGCCTGGCCGAAGTAATTCCTTACTTCGCATCTGCACTGTTAGCCGGGCATGCAGTCGATCATTTTTATTCACGCCGGCTGTTTGGTGTATTAGCCGCCGCGTTACTGTTTATCAATGCGTTTACACTCACCGCACTGTCTTTAGGCTGGTTAGGCGGCAATGCCACACTGTGGATTTACGGCTCAATCGCCTTTACTGGCCTTGCCCGTGCTTTTATTGCACCAAGTTACAACACTTTATTTGCAATCATATTACCGCGCGCGCAATTTGCCCGTGCTGCAGGTATAGGCACGACAGCCTTCCAGACAGGCTTGGTGCTTGGCCCGGCAATTGGCGGTTTTTTGGTCGGGTTTGCCAGCAAAACTGCTGCTTATGGCGTTGCCAGCATGCTTTGTTTTGGCGCAGCATTCGCCATGCTTTCCCTTAAAGTTGACGAGCCTAAGAAGGTTGCAAGCATTCCAGTCTTTACCAGCATCAAGCAGGGTTTAAGTTTTGTGTTTAGCAACCAAATCGTACTCGGTGCCATGTCGCTTGATATGTTTGCAATACTATTTGGCGGTGCGGTGGCGATGTTGCCCGCGTTCATTCACGATGTTTACCGTATGGGGCCAGAAAGCCTGGGGATGTTACGTGCTGCGCCGGCAGCCGGCGCTATTGCAGCCGGCATCTGGATTACCCGCCACCCTATTAATCTGCATGCCGGACGCTGGCTATTGAGCGCAGTGGCGGGATTTGGTTTATGCATCATCGGCTTTGGTTTAAGCACCAGTTTCTGGATGGCGGCAGTTTTATTATTACTTTCAGGTATCTGTGATGGTGTTTCAGTGGTACTGCGCCAAACCATCATGCAGCTCGCCACGCCTGACGCCATGCGCGGCAGGGTTGCTGCCATTAACGGTATATTTATCGGCTCATCCAATGAATTGGGCTCTTTTGAATCGGGAACCGCTGCCAGGCTAATGGGGCTGATACCTTCGGTGATCTTTGGCGGCATCATGACCTTATCTGTGGTCGGCATCACCGGCAAGCTGGCACCCAAACTTCGCAAATTAGAGCTGCATCAACTGCATTAAGACCATGCGCGATATAAAACTATGCGTGATATAGATGAACTCTTTGCTGCTTTGGCTAAATCACCATTCAGGTCGGGTTTTAAACTGCGCGATAAAGATTTGGCTTATCTGCGGCAAAAAGGTTTATCAACGGTGCTGGACCATGCTGAAGACTTTATCAAAAGCCGCCTGACGCCAGCGGTGATTGCTAACGATGGCAAACAGACGCCGATGCGGGGTCACCCGGTCTTTGTAGCCCAGCATGCTACCGCCTGCTGCTGCCGCGGCTGCCTGCAAAAGTGGCACCGCATCCCGCAAGGACGCGAACTTACGCTGGCAGAGCAGGCTTATATCGTAGTCGTGTTAGAAAAATGGCTAAATGAAAAAGTGTAACTTTTTCAAACATACAGCCTAGCCAAACGTACCATCCAGCCGGGGTTTATATAAGATTGGCGCGTAAACTACCAAAAACACAGAAAATCCAGCAATCCAGAAAGTTGCAGCAATCATCATCCAGTTTGTGTAGTTTTCCATCGCAAGCATCGGCACAAAAATGCGGAATAGGGCACTTGCACCGATAGCGGCAAAAGCCAGCTTCAGCCAGGGCGAGGAATTTTTTATATCGCGCCCGGTATGCCCCAACGCCACCCGCGACATCATGGCGACAGTCATTAATCCAATGCCGCCAATAGTAAAGAGATGCAAAATTAAAATGGAAGGGATGGTGAGCTGCGTTTGCAATCCATAGAACAGAAAGCCTGAATTAATTATCCACGACGACAGATACAGACTCCACAGCAAAGGAACGCGCCATAAGGCCGGGGTATGCCAATTACACAAGCGATAACCGTTTAACCCGAATAAAGCTAACGCTATCCATGGCGTCAAATA
>JBAQME010000256.1:0-1517 GCA_049302535.1 Methylotenera sp. | reverse complement strand
GGGCAACGCAGCGATGGATTGAAGCATGTACCATCGGAAGCGAAGGGAACGAGGATTCGGCTTTTCAGGGTATTCATACGGTAATCTTCTCCTATTTTGTACTGCTTATGTCACGAGCCGGGTCCGGTTTAGCAGGGGGCAAGTCATAAAAGTTTTACTGCAATTTGGCTGTTAATGTAATATTGGTTGACCAAGTCAGCAAGTGCTTGCTTGCCAATTTGTGCATATCACCGGACATCATACCAAGGCCGGCAGTATCGGTTTTTGATCTATCTAAACTAAATGACGTTTATCCAATGAACACGGAAGTTAACCGGTTTGTTCGCCATGCTAACCATACGGACCATTTATATATTTATGCAAATGGCAACAACAGAACGTTTCTAATTACCTTGCACGATACAGTTCCGGCCCTTTTGCTTTGCTTGATAAAGCCGCCTGTCAACCTCTTCAATAAACTTTATCGGCTCATCAAGACGAGTTGGAATAATTGTGCCAACGCCGAGACTGACTGTCAGAAACTGACTGACCTGGGATTTTTCATGCGGAATTTGCTCTTGAAAAATCAGGCTGCGACATCGTTCAGCCACCTTTTTGGCAGACTCGGCATCGGTCTCGGGCAGAACCAATACAAACTCCTCCCCGCCGAAGCGGGCAAGGAAATCCCGGGACCGAATAGCGGCAGAACTCAGAACCTGTCCTACACGTTTTAAACAATCATCGCCCCGAATATGCCCATAGTGGTCGTTATATTGCTTGAAGTAATCAATATCCAGCATGATTAATGAAAGCGGTTTGTGATTGCACAACGCATTGGCCCACTCTGCTTCCAGAATGGAATCAAACATGCGTCGATTGGATATGCCAGTTAAGCCGTCTTTAAATGAAAGCTCTTCCAGCTCTTTCTGGAGAAGAATCAATTTTTCTTCAGTTGTTTTTCGCTCGCTGATATCGAACATGAATCCGATCAGCGAATCGACCTCGCCGTGCTCGTTGCGAACAACATGCACCACATCGCGAATCCACACATAATCCCCATCCTTGTTGAGGGCGCGATAATCAGCCTCATGGTCGGTGCCGGCCTTCGACTGCGCGACACAGAAATCCACAACCCACGTCCTGTCTTCGGGATGCATTCTTGATGCCCAGTCCTCCACAGATACCCAACTCGAAGGTGGCCAACCAAGCAAACGTTCTATCTGCGGTCCGATATATGCGAATTTCAGTGTATTCCAGTCTATTTTCCACGGAATGGCTTTCGTCGATTCCAACAGTGTTTTGTAAACTGTGTCGTCCGTTTCCAAATTCTTGTGAGTAACAGTCATCTTCTGGATCCAATCTGTAGCTGATCACCCCATTGGGTAGCTCCAAACCCAAGCATACTGGCGCATCTTGTAGAAATCATGTTTCACTTGCATCATACCACTTGATGTTTATAAACAAACTGCAGGCACCCGCAGATTACACAAATAGTTGTGTGTTACTTTTTTAGTAAAATTATTGAGACGCGACTGGGT
>JBAQME010000255.1:0-9637 GCA_049302535.1 Methylotenera sp. | reverse complement strand
ATTATTACCGGTCGCACCTCCAATGTGGTTAAAAAGCGTGCGGAAAGTACAGGGGTCGCCCATTTTTATCAAGGCGTAGAAGATAAGTTGCAGGCATTCCATGATTTGGTGCAATCCAGTGGATTGCAAGCTGGGCAATGTGCCTTTATGGGTGATGATGTGGTGGATCTGCCGCCTATGCTGCAATGTGGCTTGGCCATTGCAGTGCCTGATTCCCCGGCATTGCTGCTGAAATACGCGCATTATGTGACGTATAAAGCGGGTGGGCGTGGCGCGGTGCGAGAGGTATGCGAGTTGATCATGCAGGCGCAGGGCACGTTTGATGCGCAGATGGCGCAGTTTTTAACCCAAGCCAGTATTGCAAATTAAGGCAATTCAATATGTTATCTTTTGTGAAAACATCACGATTGCCTTGCAGGAAATGAGTACTTAAGTATGCAGATTGGTGCGCGATCAGCGATTGTTTTTCCTCTGGTGTTGCTTATGTTGCTTGCTTTGTTGACATTGTGGATTAACAAGACAGTGCAGCCGCAAGCGCCTAAACTGGATGGCAGTAGCCGCCATGACCCCGATTATATAATGAGCAATTTTGTCACTACGCAAACTGATATTAATGGGGATTTGCGCTATAAATTAGCCGCAATAGAAATGCGGCACTTCCCGGACGATGATTCTACAGTACTGCAGAGACCACGCTATACGCAGTTTGCAGTAGGCAAGCCCTATACGCAGGTAGAGGGCTTGCGTGGCTATGTATCCAGTAATGGTGAAGAAGTGCAGCTGTTTGATAATGTTAAGGTTACCCGCCAGGCATTCGAAGGCAAAGGTGAAATGACGGTGGATACGGATTACCTGAATATTCACCCCAATCAGGAACTCGTCACTACAGAGAGTCCGGTTGTCATCCGCCAGGCGCCTAAAACAGTGATTTACGCCACCGGGATGATTTATGAAAAGAAAATACGTACAGTGACTTTATTGCATAGGGTGCGTGCGCATTATGAAAAACCTGTCACTGCAACTAGCACAACTGAGTCTGTTGGCACTAAAATTGACAGCAAGGCTAAAGTTGATGCCGGGCAAGCGGCAACTGGCAAGAAAACACAAACGCCTAAGCAGGTAAACGTTGAGCAAGACAAGCCTAAGCAAGAAAAATCCAATACCAATAATGCGCGCATTCGGAGACGCTATGAATAAGCAACCCCTCACCGTAAAACCTGATTTGATGATAAGTGTCATTATATTGAGCTTGTCATTGCTGGGCTTTTCAAACCGCGTCCTGGCTGAAGCAGCTGATCGTGACAAACCTATCGATTTAGAAGCCGATACAGTGAAAGTCGATGATTCCAAACAAATAAGCATCTATACCGGCAATGTTATCTTAACTCAGGGTACGCTGGTGATTCATGCGGATAAACTGATTGTGCATGAAGATACAGAAGGATTCCAGCATAGTACATCACTGGGTAACCCAACCACGTTTAAACAAAAGATGGAAGGCAAAAGTGAATACATGCAGGGTAGCGCGCAGCGTATTGAGTATGATGGCCGCATGGACAAGGTGCAACTTTATACCAAAGCCTGGGTAAAACGCGGTGAGGATATCGTGCATGGCGACTATATTATGTATGACGCTAATGCTGAATATGCCGAAGTGATTGGCGGCGGCCCGCAATCGGCTACGCCTGCAACACCAAGTGGACGTGTGCGCGCAATTATTCAGCCTAAAAACAAAAAAGTACCTGTGACCCCCGCACCTACTAAGCCTGCTGAGCCTGCCGGTGCGGTTAAACCTAATCCTGCAACCAGCAATGAAGGTGCGCCAGTTCCGAAGAATATGCGTTTTAGCCGCAGTTTAGAAGTCAGCAGCCAGCCGAAATAAAATAGAGACCATGTGATGAGTGAACTCGTTGTAGAAAATCTGCGTAAATCGTATAAAGCCCGCACTGTGGTGCAGGACATATCCTTGACGATAAAAAGCGGTGAAGTGATTGGCTTACTGGGGCCAAATGGCGCGGGTAAAACAACCAGTTTTTACATGATGGTGGGGTTAGTCCCTTTGGATGAAGGCAGAATCTTACTGGACGGTGCAGATTTAAGCCGCATGCCTATCCATTTGCGTGCAAGAATGGGCTTGTCCTACCTGCCGCAAGAGCCGTCAATTTTCCGTAAACTGACTGTATCTGAAAATATTATGGCGATATTGCAGTTGCAGGAAATTTCCGAGCAGGAAATGGATGAAAAACTAGAGGTTCTGCTTGAGGAACTGCATATTACGCATATTCGCGATAGTGCTGCAGTGAGCCTGTCAGGCGGTGAGCGGCGCCGTGTTGAAATTGCACGTTGCCTGGCATCGGACCCCAGTTTTGTTTTATTGGATGAGCCTTTTGCAGGCATTGACCCAATCGCCGTCATCGACATTCAGCAAATTATTCGTTTCCTGAGTTCACGTAATATTGGTGTATTGATTACCGACCATAACGTACGTGAAACGCTGGGCATTTGCGATCGTGCTTATATTGTCAATCAAGGACACGTGTTCGCTTCTGGTATTCCTAGCGAGATCGTGGCAAACGAAAGTGTAAGGGAAGTTTATTTGGGTAAAGAATTCCGTCTATGAAGCAAGGTTTACATCTCAAGTTTTCACAAAATCTCTCGCTGACACCGCAGCTTCAGCAAGCGATTCGGTTATTGCAGCTTTCAACCTTGGAGCTTAACCAGGAAATTGATGTGTTGATGCAAACCAACCCATTGTTGGAACGGGGCGATGACAGTGAAGATGAATATGGGAATGCCGTAGACAATGATGCCGAAGATGCCTCATTAAATGGCTCTGGTAGTCTTGATGCGCCTGTTCAAGACAGTGCAGCAAAACAAGATTCTGATAATTTTGATTCCGAATTCCTTAGCCAGGATTTTCAATCGAATGCGGCTGAGTCAAGCCCGGCAGAAGCAAGCCAGCTCGCTGAATCTTCAGATTTTGAACCAAGTAGCACGGATTTTTCCGATACGTTTTCAGCTGAGTTTGATGATGAATTTGATGAGTTTTCAAACGGTAGCCGCTGGGATGAAAATACGGCGCCTGCAGATGATGACAGTGATTTCAAACAACAGGAAACGCTACAGATAAGTTTACGGGAACATCTGCTTTCGCAGCTAAAGCTGATGCCATTATCAGAGCGCGACCAGACACTCACCCTGTTGCTGGTGGATAGCATCAACGAAGACGGGTATTTAGAACAGTCACTGGAAGAAATTGCTGAACAGATGCCGCCGGAACTTGAAATTGATGCATTGGAGCTGCAAACTGCATTGCGTCATATTCAGCATCTGGATCCCGCCGGTGTTGGCGCACGCAGTTTAAGTGAGTGCTTGCTATTGCAGCTGGAGACGCTGCCAAAAGATACGCCGCATTTAGCTTTGACCAACATGGTTGCAGGACAATATTTGCCACTGCTGGGTGCGCGCGATTTTGCCAAGTTACGTAAGGAACTGGGTTGTGATGAGTCTACACTCAAACAGGTACAGCAGTTGATTACCAGCTTGAATCCTAGACCTGGTGCTGCTTTCAGCCTGATAGGCTCCGAGCATTATATCCAGCACGAAGTTATTGTGAAAAAAGTTAAAGGGATATGGATTGCCAGCTTGAATGATAGTGTCATTCCCAAGCTTAAAATCAATCAACTGTATGCAGGAATTTTAAAACGAAATCGCGATAGTTCCAGCCAATACCTGCAAAGTCAAATGCAGGAAGCCAAGTGGATGATTAAAAATATCCAGCAGCGTTTTTCTACAATTTTGCGCGTATCGCAAGCAATTGTTGATCGCCAACGCAACTTTCTGGAATATGGTGAGGTTGCGATGAAGCCGTTGGTGTTGCGTGAGATTGCCGATGAGCTGGATTTGCATGAATCGACTATTTCGCGTGTGACCACCAATAAATACATGCTTACGCCTCGCGGCATCTTCGAGCTTAAATACTTTTTTGGCAGTTCGGTCTCAACCGATAGTGGCGGCACTTGCTCGGCAACAGCGATTCGCGCACTCATTAAACAATTGGTAGAGCAAGAGAACCCAAAAAAACCTTATTCAGATAATCAAATTACCGATTTGCTGGCAAAACAAGGCATTGTGGTGGCACGCCGTACTATCGCAAAATATCGTGAATCATTGAATATCGCACCTGCCAGTTTAAGAAAATCGCTCTAAATCAGAAGTCTTGATCTAAATCAGAAGCCTTGATTAAGAATGAAAAAATTCTCTATTTCAATGCCACAGACTCAAACTAAAGTAGTAAACTGAAATTGTTCGACAAGTTCAGAATTATGGTAAATCAGTTCAAACTTGAAGAATATTTTCAAAAGGAGCAAGTCATGAATTTACAATTAACTGGTCATCATTTAGAAATAACCCCAGCTTTGCGCGATTACATCACAAGCAAACTGGCTAGAATTAGTAATCACTTTGACCATGTGATCGATGTCAAAGTGACCATGAGTGTTGAAAAGCTCGCTCAAAAGGTAGAAGCTACACTGCATGTTCCTGGTAATGATTTACACGCAGAATGTCAGGATGAGAATATGTACAGTGCGATTGACATGCTGACTGACAAACTTGACCGTCAAGTGGTGAAGCACAAGGAAAGAAACGCTGATCACCATAAGGCGAATGGGGCAGTTAAGCACCAGAACGCCGAATAAAACGCATTTTAAATAATATTTTTCATTATCATTTATGGCTCAAATAAACGTCGCTGAGCTATTCAAACAAACCCGCCGTAAGCTCAAACTGAATTGGATTGCCGGGCTTGCCGGCGGGTCAAATACCCTCACTAGCGAAACTGTTACAAAACCTTCCTTGGCACTCATTGGCCATCTTAATTTCGTGCATCCGAATCGCGTGCAAGTTCTGGGTTGTGCTGAAATGGATTATTTGCGCAGCCTGCAATCCGTTGATGCCGCGCGTGCGATTGAAAATTTATATTCAACGGACTTGGCCGCCGTGATTGTAGCCAATGGTGAAAAAGCCCCTGATTCGCTGATCGCTGCTGCTAATGCCCATGCCGCACCGTTATTCACTTCTCCGTTGCGTAGCCCTGAACTGATGGATATCCTGAGTCACTTTCTGGCGCAGGCCGTTGCAGAATCCGTGAGTTTGCATGGTGTTTTCATGGAAGTTCAGGGTTTTGGAGCATTAATTAAAGGTGAGGCTGCCATTGGTAAAAGTGAGCTGGCATTGGAGCTTATTTCACGTGGGCACCGACTGGTTGCTGATGATATAGTGGATTTTTTCCGTATTTCGCCCGAACGTGTTGAAGGTCGCTGTCCTGCATTATTACAGGATTTTTTAGAAGTGCGTGGTTTAGGAATTTTAAATATTCGTGCGCTGTTCGGGGATAACTCGGTCAAACCGACCAAGCCGCTTGACTTGATTATCCAGCTGGAGATGGCGGATAAGCAGGCGCCGCAACTATTGGATCGGCTGAATATCAAAACGCAGCATGAGGAAGTGCTGGGCGTGAAGGTGCCCAAGGTGCGAATCCCGATTGCGGCTGGCCGCAATATTGCCGTATTGGTGGAAGTTGCTATTCGCAACCACATGTTATTATTGCGTGGTATCAATGCAACCAGGCAATTCACGCAGCGGCAGCAGCGTGAGATGAAAAAACACAAATAGCTCTGAACTTATCAAAATGAAGCAATTGATTATTGTTACGGGCCTTTCAGGCTCAGGAAAAAGTATCGCATTACGGGCACTTGAGGATAGCGGCTATTATTGCATCGACAATTTACCCGCTACGATGTTGCCAAACATATCTGAGCACCTGAATACGGCGAATCATGATCACGTGGCAATCAGTATCGATAGCCGCAGTGCTGCAATCGAGACTCTGCCGGCACATATTGAGCAGCTTAAATCGCAGAATGTTGATACGCGCGTGTTGTTTTTGGAGTCAAATGTTGAAACCCTGGTGAAGAGGTTCAGTGAAACAAGGCGTAAACATCCGCTGAGCAAGGATACAACTACCCTTGCCGAAAGCATTGCCTTTGAACGGGATTTGTTAGGCAATCTTGGCAGTTTGGGGCATGTTATTGATACTAGCCACCTTAGTGCCAACACTTTGCGCGGCTGGGTGAAGGAAGTGGTTTCAAGTGAGCATGCCGGGCTCACGCTACTGTTCACATCATTTGGATTCAAGCACGGCATACCGCTAGACGCGGATTTTGTGTTTGATGTACGCTGCCTGCCTAACCCGCATTACGATCCGCTTTTGCGTGATCTTACAGGCCAGGATGAAAAAGTCAGGGCGTTTTTGGAAGACCATGCCACAGTGCATGACATGCTGAATGACATTCGAATTTATGTGGAAAAATGGTTGCCTTGTTTTGTGATGGATAACCGTGGCTACTTGACGGTTGCTATCGGCTGCACTGGCGGCCAGCATCGCTCGGTGTATTTTGTTGAGCAGTTAAGCCAGTATTTTAAATCGCAGCAAAAAGTACTGACACGGCACAGAGAGCTTAAATAATTTAAAGTAATCAGATTGGGTGTTTTAAAGAATGATTGGCATTTTAATTATCACGCATGGTGCGCTAGGCGAAAGCCTGGTGGAGTGTGCAACCCATGTGTTAGGGAAAGTACCCGGGCAATTGGCATCATTGGCGGTGAATAGCCAGGATGACCCTAACAGCATAATACCCAAGGCGATGGATTTGGTTGCCCAGGTTAACAGTGGTGAAGGTGTATTGGTGCTGTCAGATATGTATGGTGCTACACCATGCAATATCGTTGCTAGAATATTGCAGCCGGGTCTGGTTGAAGGTGTGGCCGGTGTGAACCTGCCGATGTTAGTTCGAGCCATGACTTATCGTCATGAACCATTATTGACGTTGGTTGAAAAAGCGGTAAGCGGTGGTCGCGAAGGGGTGGTGGCTTTTAATCGCGAAAACTGTGAACGATATGAGCAAGCTCCATTAAATGACAGGTTTTAGATCCTATGATTAGCAAACAATTAGAAATCATCAATAAATTAGGCTTGCATGCCCGCGCTTCAACCAAACTTACGCAAACAGCCAGTAAGTTCGCCAGTGAGATCTGGATTGAGCGTAATGGCCGCCGCGTGAATGCCAAAAGTATCATGGGTGTGATGATGCTGGCGGCTGCAAAAGGCGCGATTGTCACCCTGGAGGCAAATGGAGCCGATGAAGTTGCGGCAATTGATGCATTAACAGCACTGATTGAAGATTACTTTGGCGAGGGCGAATGACCAGCTTTAGTATTCATGGCGTAGGGGTTTCCAGTGGCATTGCCATTGGGCAAGCGCATCTTGTTTCCAATGCATTGTTGGAAGTGGTGCATTACCAGCTGCCTAAACATTTAATTGATGATGAAATAAGACGTTTTAGCAACGCAATCGCAACAGTAAAGCATGATTTATTGCAAATTAAAGGAAGTTTGCGTAAAAATGCACCGGCAGAGTTAACTGCATTTATCACAACACATCTGATGATGTTGGATGATAAGTCTTTATCTGAAATTCCTAAAGATGTCATAAAAAATGAACAATGTAATGCCGAGTGGGCGATTAAGCTGCAAATGGATGACATTGTTGATCAATTTGAGCAGATTGAAGATGAGTACCTGCGTGAACGCAAGCAGGATGTAATTCAAGTCGTTGAACGTATTATTAAAGTGCTGCTTGGCCACCAAACTACCGAGCAGCAAGCCAGCGTGCTGCATCAGGAACGCAAACTTATTCTGGTGGCGCATGATGTTTCACCGGCGGACGCGATTCAATTCAAGCAGCATCAGTTTGCAGCCTTTATTACAGATGTAGGCGGTGCAACCTCGCATACCGCAATTCTGGCGCGCAGTCTTAACATTCCATCCATTGTCGCCTTGCAGCATGCGCGAGATTTAATCAATGATGGCGAGCTCATCATTGTTGATGGTGATTTGGGTGTTGTCATTGTTAATCCGTCCAAAGAAATCCTGGCGGAATACAAGCTGCGTCAAGAGCAATGGGAGCTGGAACAACAAAAGCTTCAGCGCATTAAAACTACCAAAGCAGTAACGATAGATGGGACAGCGATAGAGCTGCATGCCAATATTGAAGTCCCCGAAGACGTGGCGGCAGTCAAGGCATCGGGTGCCAGCGGCATTGGCTTGTATAGAACAGAATTCCTGTTCATGAATCGACGCGATATGCCGGATGAAGAAGAGCAGTTTATCGCTTATAAGGCAGTGGCAAAAGCCATGAAAGGCGCGCCTGTCACTATCCGTACGTTGGATTTGGGTGCCGATAAGCAAATGAACCCTGAAACCGTGGTGAATTGCGCTAATCCGGCTCTGGGTCTACGTGCAATTCGTTTATGTTTATCCGAGCCGCAGATTTTCCATACGCAATTACGTGCTTTGTTGCGGGCATCGCATTTTGGAAAAATTAAAATTTTGATTCCCATGCTTTGCACCTTGGCAGAGTTGCGGCAGACTAAATTATTGCTTGAGCGAGCTAAATCGAGTTTACGTAAAGAGCAAATTTCATTCGATGAAAATATCGAGCTGGGCGGCATGATAGAAATTCCCGCAGCAGCCATTAATGCAGAAGCTTTTGCCGATGAATTGGATTTTTTATCGATTGGTACCAACGATTTAATCCAATATACCCTGGCGATAGACCGTACCGATGACGCAGTGGCACATTTGTATAACCCATTGCATCCGTCAGTATTGAAATTGATTTCCATGACGATTAAAGCGGGGGCTAAATTAGGCAAGTCGGTTTCGGTATGCGGCGAAATGGCTGGTGATGTAAAACTTACCAAGCTCCTTATTGGCATGGGACTGCGCCAGTTCTCCATGCATCCTTCGCATATATTGAGTATCAAGCAGCAAGTTTTACATAGCCAATTGAGTGAGCTGAATACTCAGGCACGTAAGGTATTGGGTTTAACCGATATTGAGAAAATTGAACTTGTAGTCAGTAAATTTAATCTCAATTAAGCAGGTGGTATGTCAGGAATTTCCGGTTTTCGAAGTAACCAATTATTAGAGACCTTTGCACGGATAGGCGAGCGCAGTGAAGACAAGAAAAAAATTGACGAGAAACCGGAGTTTATTCGGTATAAATGAGGATTTTGAGCCATTTTTTAACGCCGTATTCACAAGCGCAGTCATTCGTGCAAAGGTCTCTATTAAACTAATCAACAATCAAAACAACCTAAAGGTGCCACTATGACCAGCGATGTAACCGTACCTAGCAACGACGATAAAAACATTGCCACCATCACGCATTTGGGTGGCATATTATTTTCATTTGTTCCTGCGTTAATAGTGTGGCTGTTAAAAAAAGATGATAGTGAATATATCGCGGCGCAGGCAAAAGAAGCCTTGAATTTTCAAATCACCGTGCTGTTAGCACAATTTGTTGCAGGTGTTTTGATTTTTATTCTGGTTGGTTTTTTACTTTTGGCAATTATTTGGGTCTTTAATGTTGTTTTATGCATTATCGCCGCCATATCTACCAGTAAAGGTGAAAATTACCGTTATCCGTTTACCTTACGTCTGATCAATTAGTATCAATATTTAAAAAAGAAAGATTTGCCGCAGTGACTATTTCACAATTAGAAAAAAATCC
>JBAQME010000254.1:0-3146 GCA_049302535.1 Methylotenera sp. | reverse complement strand
GTTGCGTTTGCGCGATCCGCGGCGTTTTGGTGCAGTGCTGTGGGCGGGGGAAAATCCCGAGGAGCATATGTTGCTAAAGGTGCTAGGCCCGGAACCGCTGGATGATGTATTCACAGGGCAATATTTACATCAGCACATGCGTACTCGCACTGCAGCAATCAAAACCACGATTATGGATAGTCACCTGGTGGTTGGTGTAGGTAATATCTATGCGAGTGAGTCGCTATTCCGTGCGTGTATTCACCCTGAAAAGTCCGCTAAGAATCTGACCTTGGCTGAATGTGATCGTCTGGTGGGCGAAATTAAAAGTACGCTAACAGATGCACTGGCAGCCGGTGGCAGTAGCTTGCGTGATTTTTTTGGCGCAGATGGCAACCCGGGCTATTTCCAGCAGCAATATTTTGTGTACGGACGTACGGGGCAGCCTTGCCGCGTGTGCGGTGCGCCGATAGCGACAATGCGGCAGGGGCAGCGCTCAACATTCTATTGCGCCAAGTGCCAGCGTTTGTAACTGGTTAATAATGCAAGTGCAGGCTAACTTAGTGGCGGCTGTTGCCGTGCAGCATGCGCATGTAAAAAGCTGGGATGCTCAGGTAGGGTGCCGCCAATCTTCTGTGGCAATAAAGATCCTAAAACCATTGCTACGACACTTACGCCCAGGCCAATCAATTGCGGCGGTATCAGGCTTGCATCGCCAACCAATACCTCAACCAGCACCCAGGCGCTAATGCCGCCAATGATAGCGGCTAATGCACCTTGGGAGGTTGCTTTTTTCCAGAACGCACCAAAGATCAGCGGTACAAAAGCCCCTGCCAGCGTAATTTTGTAGGCAGATTCCACCATGCCAAAAATTGAACGCTCGGAGTTGAGTGCGTAGAACAAGACGCATGCGCCAAAGCTAACCAGGCAAATACGCATGACCCGTAAAAACCCTTTGTCGCTGAGGTGCGGTATGTAGCCGCGAACGATGTTTTCTGCAAATGAGACTGAAGGCGCAAGCAAGGTCGCAGATGAACAGCTCATGATTGCGGATAGCACCGCACCGAAAAATATGGCTTGCGCAAAAATAGGGGTGTGCTGCAACACAAGTGTGGGCAATACTCTTTGCGAATCTTCCACGACCAGTTTGCCGAAGAAGACAGGGTCTATCAGGGTGGCGGCGTAGGCAATAAACATCGGTACGAACGTAAAGCAGAAGTATACAGAAGCGCCTAAAATTGAACCCCATAGTGCGATTTTTGCACTTTTAGCCGAGGTGACCCGCTGAAATACGTCTTGTTGGGGGATGGAACCCAGCATCATCGTTACCCAGCCACCCATGAAGGTAATCCACACCCAAATGTCTGCGCCCTTTGGAAAAAAATCCAGCTTGCCGGCAGCGCGTGCGTGCTCAATCACCGGCGCTATGCCACCGGTCATGCCAGAGACAATGCTGCCAATGTAGAGCAAGCCGCCGATCACGACAATCATTTGCACAAAATCCAGTACGGCAATGGACAGCATGCCACCTAAAGTTGTGTAAGTAAGCACAATAGCCGTGCCTAGCATCATGCCTGTCTCTTGACTCACTGCACCGTCGGTGATCATGTTGAAGATCAAACCCAAGGCCTTGATTTGTGCCGCAACCCAGCCTAAATATGAAATGACGATAGCGACGGTGGTCAGTACTTCTACCGTGCGGTTATAGCGCATACGGTAGAAGTCGCCCAAAGTCAGTATGTTCAGTTTGTATAGTTGGGTAGAAAAGAAAAAACCGGCAATAATCAGGCACATGCTGGAGCCGAATGGATCAGCCGCTACGCCATTTAAGCCTTCTGTTACAAAGGTTGCGGAAACGCCAAAAACAGCCTCGGCACCGAACCAGGTTGCAAACACTGTTGCCATGACGACGGGTAAGGGCAGGTGGCGACCTGCTACCACGTAGTCTTTAGCACTTTTAACGCGCATTGCCGCAATAAGGCCAATGCTAATGGAAATGGCTAAATAGATGACAACAAACCAAATCAGCATTACCGGTTTTCCTACAGTTTATTCTTCACGTGTCCAAATTTGTGAGCGACCGAATAACGAAATGCCGATAAAGCCACGTACTTCAAGCTTTTTGCCGGTACTATCAAGCTTCATTTTGCAGCGGTAGGTTTTGCCGTTATCAGGATCAAGAATCTCCCCACCTTCGTAGCTATCACCCTTTAGCTTAATGCCTTTCACAATCGTCATGCCGATAATGCGTTGGCCTTTGCGCTCATCGGTACACTTGTCACAGACCCCGTCTCCGGTATCGGTAGGTAATAAACCTTTTTCAACCACGGCGCTATACTCACCGTGATTTTCTGTAATTCTAATCAGTGAGCGCGGTTTCCCGGTGTTGTCATCGATGCTTTTCCATAGGCCGGCAGGCGTGGCGCTTGCCGCAAAAGCTGTAGAGGTAAGGCTAATCAAAACTAGGCATAACATAGAGCTAAGTTTGGTTTTCATCGTGAATTCCTTCGCGTTTTAGTGGATAAAATAAGTACTTGCTACCAATAGAATCTCTATCAGTGCGAGTGAGACAATTGCTATTACTAATCGTTTTTGCCAAGTGGCCTGAAGTTGCTGCGCTTTAATCAATTGATCTATGGATGCGTGCAAGGGCAAATCCAGTTCCGCCTGATTGGTTTGCGTTAAAAACTGATGCGCCAGCCTTGGCATCTGCGGCAATACTTGTGCAATATGCGGCAATTCTTTTTTCACGGTTTTTAAAATGGCACGCCAGCCGATTTGCTCGCTCATCCAGCGGGTCAGAAACGGTTGGGCGCTTTTCCATAAATCCAGGTTGGGGTCTAAATCACGCCCCAGGCCTTCAATGTTGAGCAGGGTTTTCTGCAGCATAATGAGCTGTGGCTGAATGATGACACCAAAGCGGCGTGCCATTTGAAACAAGCTCAATAATGTTCGCGCAAAGGAAATATCCTTCAGCGGTTTGTTAAAAATCGGTTCGCAGATAGCGCGCACTGCGGTTTCAAGTTCCTCACGTTTCGTATCTGCCGGAACCCAGCCTGAATCAATATGTGCTTGTGCAACATCGCGATAATCACGGTTAAAGAATGCAAGAAAATTCCGCGCCAGATAGTATTTATCGGTATCGCTTAAGGTCCCCATGATGCCGA
>JBAQME010000253.1:0-1941 GCA_049302535.1 Methylotenera sp. | reverse complement strand
ACTATGAACAACTCTCATGGCGTAGTGCATTTTTGAATGCCGCAATGCTGCTGGGTGGAATGGGCCCTGTAGATGCACCAGTAACGGATGGGGGCAAATTATTTGCCGGTATTTATGCGCTGTATGCAGGCCTGGTATTCCTGATCGTAGTAGGCCTCGTCTTGGCGCCCGTAGTGCACCGCATTATGCACAAGTTCCACTGGGAGCAAGACCAGCAGGACCAATAAGTTCAATAGCACACACCACTCCAGGAACAGGCTAACAACGCCCTCATTACACCAAGTAAAAAACGTGTACTGTGCCCAATCACCAAGGCAAGTGTGAATGACAACACCATCATGGCTGGCAAGCCGCTTCGGCAGCATCACCTTATTTCTAACTCCGGTAATGGCGATAAGCTATAATTCAGGGCTGGGAGTCAAAAGTCCATTCAACCTGCATCTGCTGTGATTTTTATGGTTAAGATACTTTGAGTACGGATGCTGCCTGGCTCTGATTTATTTACTTGATGGAAACATAGTTTACTTATGGATTTGCAAAATATTATCGATCTGTTTTTACACCTGGATAAACATCTGGAAATTTTGGCGGCTTCATGGGGCGGATGGATTTACGCGCTGATGTTCGCCATTATTTTTGTAGAAACGGGTTTAGTTGTAATGCCTTTCTTGCCGGGAGATTCCCTGCTGTTTGTTGCAGGAGCAATTGCGGCAATTGGCGGCATGAGCTTACCCGTTCTAATGGTTTTATTGTCTGTTGCGGCAATTGCAGGGGATATGCTGAACTATTCAATTGGCAGGCGGATTGGCCCAAAAGTCTTCTCGTGGGAAAACTCGCGTTGGTTTAACAAGGATGCATTTAATAAGACCCATGATTTTTATGAAAAACATGGCCCAATAACAATAGTCGTTGCCCGATTCATGCCGTTTATCCGGACTTTCGCACCGTTTGTAGCGGGGGTTGCCCAGATGTCTTACCCAAAGTTCGCTTTGTACAATGTTGTCGGTGCACTGCTTTGGGTATGTGGATTGACTGCGCTAGGATTTCTGGTTGGTGATCAGCCATGGGTTAAAACTCACTTTTCCCTGGTTGCTTTAGCGCTGGTCATCATCCCGTCAATTCCTGCAATCTGGATACTTATAAAACATGTAGTGAGAACATATTTACGATAATGCCTATTTACTATGATATTTAGCACAATGATTTACTTTGTAAATCATTGTGCTGCCGGTGTTGCTGGCTAATGGAGTTTTCAATGGTCACTGCAACTGCACGAGCTTGCCGATGTGCATAAAAAAGATAGCGCATTTCACCTGAAGCCCTTCGTTTTCAAACAGTGATGCGTAAGTTTCCAACTGTGTACGGTAGTTTTCTGCCGTAGATTTCAGCATATCCTGCGAGGCATCCATAGGCAGTTCGACAGTTTTATAGTCAATGATCCAGCGGATATTGCCCTCAATAAATGTGCGGTCAACAATATGGTTTTTAACTGCATCACCCAGCACATTGGTCATGGCGAGTTCGACCTCGGCAGCATCCCTGGCTTTGAGTGCCCACTGCCCATCTTCACTGCTCAAAGAGGTCACCAGCAAGCGCTCTACAATCGCTGCCGCCTCTAATGCCGCATCCCCTGCATGTCCCTGCTGCCGCAGCCAATGACGCATTGCAGGCAATAGCAAAGCGATGCGCGACGATGGCCATGCCGCCAGCCCCTGCTGCGCAATAATTTCCATGTATCGATGTGCCAATGTACCAATATTAGCCTCTATACTCACACTGCCGCTGACTGGCTTGTTATTTTGCTTATTGCCTGTGGTAACCGGCTGTTCTGTCTGCAGAACGGCAGGCAGCTGCGGCTGTTTCAAGCGCACTAGCCTGGGCGTAAAGTCAGCGATATCCGCCTCTGCTGTTGCCAAAGGTTCTACCAGTGCCGCCTCAAAT
>JBAQME010000252.1:0-4079 GCA_049302535.1 Methylotenera sp. | reverse complement strand
GCGACCAAGTTGATTCAATATGGCAGTCGAGTCAAATACCAGCTTTTGTTGGCAGGCGAACCTAAAAGGATCCAGAACTTTCATGCGCAGATGAAGCAGGAATTAGGGCGCGGCGAAAGGATTGAGGACTTACGCAATGCACGTCCTGAAATTAAATTGGCATTGGATAAGGCTGAACAGTTTTTAGGTTTATCTGCTATGGTCAGCGTCATTCTGGCTATGGTTGCTATGCTGCTATCAAGCCTGCCTTACGTCAAACAAAGCTTGGATATGTTTGCACTCATGCGTTGCTTTGGCGCCCTGCAAAAGACGGTGCTGCAAGTGCTGGCCATTCAAACGCTATTGATTGCATTTTTTAGTGCAGTGCTGGGTGTGGTAATCGGCTATTTTGCACAATTAGGATTAGCTGAATTGGCCGGTAGCTTGTTTCTTGAGGCATTGCCGCCGGTGTCAGTATTTCCAGTTGTTGTAGGTATTGCTGCCAGCCTGGCGATGATGATTGCCGTTGTGTTGCCGCATGCCTGGCAAATGCGCAAACTCTCTGCCATGAATATCCTGAGGCGTGAAACATTGACGCAGCCGATATCTACACAAGCGAAATATCTGCCAGCGGCTTTGGTGATGTGCGCCATGATTTTTTGGCAGGCGCAGGATATTAAAATCGCACTTGCCACAATCTTGGCGATGCTTGCACTCTGTATAATCGTTTTGGGTTGTGCGTATGGGCTGGTGAATTTGGCAAAACTTTTAATTGAGCTAACACCGCAAAATAAAATACTTTCAACCATTGCTCTAGGCGTGCAAGGTCTTAAAACCAGGCTCGCTTTATCAACCGTGCAAACAATTGGCTTTAGCATGGGGCTGATGGTGCTGATGTTATTGGCGCTGATCCGCGGCGATTTGATCCGGAATTGGCAAGCCTCATTGCCTGAAGATGCGCCCAATCGGTTTGTCATCAATATCCAGCCGGCACAGATTGACGGGGTGAATCAATTTTTTATCCGGCAAAAAATAAAAGATACGACGATTTTCCCTATGGTGCGGGGACGTTTAGTCAAAAAAAATGATCAACCTGTCAATACCGCGCAGTGGAAAGATGAACGTGCAAGACGATTAGCCGAGCGCGAGTTCAATTTATCCTGGGCTGCGGACATGCAGAGCGATAACCGGTTAGTGTCAGGGCATTGGTGGACGCAGCAGGAACATGGCAAGCCATATATTTCACTTGAGCAGGGTTTGGCTGAAACTTTAGATATTCATCTAGGCGACAAACTTACTTTTGATATCGCGGGCAACCCGCTAACGCTGACCGTAACCAGTCTTAGAAAAGTGAATTGGGATACGATGCGCGCTAATTTTTTTGCGGTGACGCCGCCAGGCATACTGGAGCAATATGCGGCAAATTACATCAGCAGTTTTCACTTACCTGTAGGTGCGGATCTGGCGCTGAATCGGCTTGTTAAACAATACCCTAATTTCACCATCATAGATGTTGCCGCGCTGATGCAGCAAGTGCGTGGCATTATGCAAAAAATGAGCAATGCCATTGAGTATGTGTTTGCTTTCAGTCTGGTTACGGGTATTGCCGTGCTGTATGCAGCACTTGTAGCGACAAGGGAAGAACGCATCGCCGAGGCCACATTGATGCGGGTATTCGGCGCGTCACGTCGGCAGGTGAGTATTGCCTATTTCACCGAGTTTGCTTGTATCGGGCTGATTGCAGCGCTAGTGGCTACAGTTTCAGCAAATGCTCTTGCCTATTACCTCAGCGCAAACATTCTGGATATACCGTTTCAATTTAACCTGGCTTTAGCAATGACGGCCATGTTAACTGCAACAACCGCCATACCTTTTGCCGCATGGTTAGGCCTGCGTAGGTTCCTGAATGTCCCGCCGCGGCAGCTGCTCAACAGTATCTAAAATCATGGTGGTTATAAACAACCACCATATTGGCTGTAAACAACCAATTTTTAAGATACAATCTCTAAAGGAAAAAATATAATCTACGCTTAGTCTTTGATTAAAATAACTTTATTAAAGTATCTAATGTCAGGAATGTTTTTTGCTATTTTAATGGCGGGAGATAACGCTCTTAAAATAAAAAATTAAAGGAACATCATGCAGAAAACATTACAACCTAAAATAATTTTGGCGGCGATATTGGCAGCTTACGCTATGCCAAATCTAGCATATGCGGAAAATAAGGCAGAAGCTTTGGAACTCGGAGCTGTTGAGGTGGTGGGTACAACGCCTCTCTCCGCACTTGGCGTGCCTATTAATCAAATTCCTTCTAATGTGCAAACCGCCAAAGGTAAGGACATTCAAGATCAACATGGTTTAAGTATCGCTGATTATTTAAATCAAAATATGGCGGGTGTGAATATTAATGAAGCCCAAAACAACCCATATCAAGCTGATGTGAATTTCAGGGGATTTACGGCCTCACCATTGGTTGGTACGCCGCAGGGGATATCTGTATACCAGGATGGTGTACGTGTTAACGAGGCGTTTGGCGATACGGTCAATTGGGATCTTATCCCAAGCAATGCTATTTCCAGCATTACATTGATGCCTGGATCCAACCCTTTATTTGGTTTAAATACCTTGGGCGGTGCACTTTCAGTACAAACAAAAAGTGGTGAATCCCACCCTGGCGGCGGTATACAGGTTTCGGGTGGTTCATGGGGACGCTGGGCAGTTGAGGGTGAGTACGGCGGCAAGTTAGCTAATGGCGTAAGCTATTTCTTTGCGGGCAATCAATTTAAAGAACAAGGCTGGCGCGATGCTTCACCATCAGATGTATTACAAGGCTTTGGCAAGCTGGGCTGGAGCAATGAGAAAACTGACGTGGATGTGAGTTTTACCGGAGCTGATACTGATTTAACCGGCAATGGTTATCAAGCGCAAAGTTTATTAAAGACTTTTGGATATAAATCAATTTATACCAAGCCGGATAACACTAAAAATAAACTTGCTTTCATCAATGCCAAAGTAAGTCATTGGCTTTCTGATGAGTTTTTGCTCACGACTAATGCTTATTACAGGCGTAACCGTACCAACACATTCAATGGTGACTTGAATGGTAATTGGGATGGCGTCGTAGATCTTAACGAAGGCGTGATTAACCGCACTAATGTAAAACAAAATAGCTATGGTTTGGGTGCGCAACTTACATGGGCTACCGACAAGAACCAGATGATTGTGGGGGCAAGCGCTGACCTGGCACGCATCAAGTTTGATCAGACTGCACAGTTGTTCAGTACATTTAGTGCGTCTCGTGGCATTGGCGGTGTATTAGACACTGAAAATACAGACACGCTACTCCATGGGCGCAGTCGCACTTGGAGTCTGTTTGCGACAGATACTTACAATGTATCGTCAAAACTGGCATTAACTGCTTCCGGTCGCTATAACAATACCTATGTGGATAACAAAGATAAGCTGATTCCAGTGGGTGGTCCTGGCACAGGGTCATTGACGGGTTCCGATACCTATCATCGTTTTAATCCTGCGGTAGGCTTAACCTATAGTTTTGTCCCTGAGCTAAATGCCTATGCAGGTTATAACGAAGGTAACCGTGCACCTTCAATTATTGAACTTGGCTGTGCCGACCCTGCTGTACCTTGTAATTTGCCTAATGCAATGGCGGGTGACCCACCACTAAAACAAGTGGTAACTAAAACGTTTGAAGGTGGCTTCCGCGGTAAAGTTGGCGACTCCAGTAAGTGGAATGTTTCCTTGTACCGAGCTACCAATTTTGATGATTTGCAGTTTATTGCATCAAATACAGCAGGTGCAGGTTACTTTAACAATGTTGGAAAAACACGTCGTCAGGGCTTGGATTTAGGTCTTAGCGGCGAAGCAGGTGATTTCCGCTGGTCAACTGGCTATAGCTATATTAAGGCGACTTATGAGAGTACTTTTGATATCGTTAACGATGTTAACTCATCCACGCATGTTGACGCGAGTGGCAATAATGTAATCACCGTAAGACCAGGTGACAACATTCCGGGCATTCCTAAACATCAACTGAAATTACGAGGCGAATGGCGCGCGTTGCCAACATGGACTATCGGAGC
>JBAQME010000251.1:0-3055 GCA_049302535.1 Methylotenera sp. | reverse complement strand
AGCTCGCAAAGTATTGATATTGTGTAGGCCCCTCTTCCAGATCATTGGGGTCAATCTCACCGCCTTTTTTAGCAGCCTCTTTAATCAATTGCAGCTTGGAACTGGCCGTTGCCGCAGACTCATATTTTTTGTAAACCAGCACTGTATCCGCCTTAATCGCTTTTGCATGCTGCAACGCCAATCCCGGGGATGCCTCTGTGGCACTAAAACCTGAGGTACCTATCAGGTCATAACCATTCTCCAGCATACTGATGTTATCTTCCTCCTTATGGTTACTCACAAAAATTTTTGTATCAGGATTAGGGTTCTGTGACTTTAAATTGCCGGTGTTCTGCCCTTTATAATTTTTGGCATAAGGATTAACTTCATCAGCTTGCGCAAGATTAATTAAGGCAAACAAGGTCAAACTTAAGCCTATAAAACTTACATATATCCATTTCATTAGCCAATTATGATTGGCTGTTACTTTTGAGATAACCGATGTTTTAGTCAAATACTGCTGGTGATTGCGCATGAGGAAATCCTTTATGACAGGTAATGGTATGATTCAGCCTTGACTCAGTACTAATGACAGAATAATGGCAAAACAATTCATTAAAATTGGTTTAGTTTCAATCAGCGACCGTGCAAGCAGTGGCGTTTATGAAGACAAGGGCATTCCTGGCCTGCAAGAATGGCTGAAACAGGCGCTTATCAGCCACTTTACCCTCGAAACCCGGCTGATTGCGGACGAACAGGACGAGATTGAAGCCACCTTGAAAGATTTAGTGGATTTCCAGGGTTGCCATCTTATTCTCACTACTGGCGGCACAGGCCCCGCACTGCGTGATGTCACCCCGGAAGCGACACTGGCAATTGCCGACAAGGAAATGCCTGGATTTGGCGAGCAAATGCGCCAGATCAGCTTGAATTTTGTGCCTACTGCAATCCTGTCGAGGCAAGTTGCCGTGATTCGGAAGCAGTGCCTGATTATCAACCTACCGGGGCAGCCCAAAGCCATCGCCCAGACGCTGGAAGGCCTAAAAGACGAGGCCGGCAAGACTTTGATACATGGCATTTTTGCTGCAGTACCTTACTGTCTGGATTTACTCGGAACACAGGAAAAACCAATGCCTTACATTGAGACGAACGAAGCGATTGTAAAGGCATTCAGACCAAAATCTGCCACAAAAGGCTAACTATTCAATCATGTCGCCGGAATTTAACTTAATTGCTAAATACTTCACTCGCCCTACACCAAGTGCAGATCTAGGCGTGGGGGATGACGCAGCGCTATTACGTGTAAGCGATGGGCATCAGCTAGTTATTTCAGTCGATATGCTGGTAGCGGGCACTCACTTTTATCTGGATACCTCACCTTATGACATCGGCTGGAAATCATTAGCGGTGAATGTCTCCGATATGGCAGCCATGGGCGCAAACCCAAAATGGGCCACGCTTGCGATTGCACTTCCGGAAATCAACGAAGCCTGGCTTGCAGAATTCTCCCGTGGACTCTTTGCCTGCGCTGATAAATTTAAAGTAGATCTCATTGGCGGCGACACCACGCGCGGACCGCTCAATATCAGTGTGCAAATCATGGGCGAAGTACCAACCAATAAAGCGCTGCGGCGTGATGGCGCCAAAATTGACGATGACGTTTGGGTGTCTGGCACATTGGGAAGCGCAGCACTGGGATTGGCGCATTTGCAAGGCAAAATCATGCTTGATAATGAAACCGCCAAACATTGCCTGCAAGCACTGCACACCCCGATGCCGCGAACATCACTGGGCTTGGCATTACGCGGCAAAGCCAATAGCTGCATTGATGTTTCCGACGGTTTGCTGGCAGATTTAGGACACATACTGGATACATCTAACCTGGGCGCAGCTATCACGCTGGATAATATATCCTGCCACGACTTTCTGCATTCACACCTTGATGACCCCATGATTCAGCAATGTATTCTTGCGGGAGGCGATGACTATGAACTGGCATTTACTGCGCCAAAATCCCAACGCGCTACTATTCAGCAGTTAAGTCAGCAATTAAACTTGCCACTAAGCCTGATAGGTGAAACAACAAAGGACACAGGCATCAAAGTGACTTATAAACAGCAGCTGCTGGATATATCAAAAAAAGGTTTTGATCATTTTGGCTAACCAAATTCAACCCAGTTTCAAATTATTGTTTTCACACCCGGCCCATTTCTGCGCGCTTGGGTTTGGCTCCGGCCTGGCAAAAAAAGCACCCGGCACCTTTGGCACTTTAATCGGATTCCCATTATTCTGGCTGATTGCAGGCCTTGGGTTTTATGTGCAGCTTATCATCATTTCTGCCTTGTTTTTGATTGGTATTTCTTTCTGCGAAAGAACCGGCAAGGCACTGGGCGTATCCGATCATGGCGCTATCGTCTGGGACGAGATTGTCGCCATGATGTTAGTACTTACTGTCACGCCTAATCAATGGCAGTGGTGGTTTGTCGCATTCTTGTTATTCCGCCTGTTTGACATTTTGAAACCGGCGCCAATACGCCAGTGCGATGCAAAAATTAAAGGCGGTTTGGGTGTGATGCTGGATGATTTACTCGCCGCAATTTACGCGATAATCAGTTTGAAGGTATTGGAATGGCTGAGCTCTCAAATACAACTCTCACAACTTTAGCATCCGAATTAGGTTCGGCACTAAAAGCGCGTGGCCTTATGCTGGCCATGGCAGAATCATGCACTGGCGGCATGACGGCACAAGCCATTACCAGTGTTGCAGGTAGTTCAGAGTGGTTTGACCGCGGGTTCGTCACTTACAGCAATGCCGCAAAAATAGACATGCTCGGGGTATCAAGCGAAACACTGGATAAATTTGGCGCCGTGAGTGAACAAACAGCAAGTGAAATGGCATTGGGCGCATTAAAGAATAGCGCCTCGCAGATTGCCGGTAGCATCACCGGCATTGCAGGGCCTGATGGCGGAACCGAGGCAAAACCCGTGGGCATGGTATGTTTTGCATGGGCAGGCCAGAATTTCCCGGTATCAACAGATACCCAACTATTTCATGGAAATCGTGAGCAGATCCGCC
>JBAQME010000250.1:0-4345 GCA_049302535.1 Methylotenera sp. | reverse complement strand
GTTTATAACCCAATAAGCCTGCAGCAAGCGCGCCAAAGGTTTGTGCCATGCCGCCTGCATCGATGGTGAGTATTACCGGCAGGCCAAAGCGCAGCGCGATGTCCGCGCTGGAAGGCGTGCCGTCATATAAACCCATCACGCCCTCGACGATGATGAGATCGGATTCTTGCGCAGCACGATAAAGCTGGGCTTCGCAGTCGGCTTCGCCGCACATGGTAAAGTCGAGGTTATAGACTGGGCGGCCGGTGGCAGTCTCTAGCACCATGGGGTCAAGAAAATCAGGTCCGCACTTGAATGCTTGTACACGTAGCCCGCGGTTGCGCCAGGCACGGGCAAGTGCGGCGGTAATCAGTGTTTTTCCTTGCCCGGAGGATGGCGCGGAAACTAGAACGGCGGGGCAGTTAATGGGATTCATGCAGGATACTTAACTCTGAAAATTGGTTACCACTCAATGCCGGGCATGGCTTGCACCCCGGCTTGAAATGCATGTTTAACCAAATTGGCTTCACTGACAGTGTCAGCTAATTCAATGAGGGCGGGTGGTGCGGCGCGCCCGGTAATCACTACATGTTGCATCGGCGGGCGGTTTTTGAGTGCTGTTGCAACTTCTTCAATCGTGAGCCAGCCATATTTCAGTGCGTAGGTGAACTCATCAAGAATCACCAGGTTAACAGTTTCATCACGAAGATAGCCGCAGACCAATTCCCATGCCTTGCGCGCAGTAGCCAAATCCTGTTCCGGGTTCTGGGTTTCCCAGGTAAAACCATCGCCCATCACATGCCAGCTTAAATTTTGCGCATTGCGGAAAAATGCCTCTTCACCTGAGTCCGAGCGGCTTTTAACAAATTGTACTACAGCTGCGTTCATGCCGTGGCCAAGTGCACGGGCAAGCAGGCCAAAAGCGGCAGTGGATTTACCTTTACCGATGCCAGTGTGAATCAGTATCAGGCCTTTTGAAGTTTTAGCGGACTCTATCTTTGCATCAACCACCGCCTTTTTGCGCTGCATGCGCGCAAGGTGGCGGATGTTTTTGTCGCTATCGTTCAAAACTTAATAATCAATGCAATTTGGCTTTGGCGCGATTTGCGCCGCTGGCAAAAGCAAATACCACGTGTACTACAAGTGCGATGCCCAGCCAGAAACCGAGATTTTCCAGTTGATGTGGAAAATATTTCATCAGGCGTTCGCCAAATACCGCTAGTGTAGGGTCAGCATAACGGCCGCCAAAGAAATAAAAGCCGCCGCTGGAGAACACTTCACTCACCGTAGCGGCAATGGTTACGCTACCCGCTAGTGGTAAAAGTGCGCTGGCGCTGAAGCTGTAACGTTTGGCAAACCAGCGGCCGGCTAGCCACAGTACGCCATAAGCCGGTAATAAGAAGCCATAAGCAGGTGTGACACAAAAGCTGCTGACGCCGCCGACCGTGATGGCTGCGTAATCCAAACCCGCACACAGGGCAAGCAATGCCGGGAATACCCAGGCTGGTCGTAAATATAAGCCAGCCAGGAAAAACACCGCGAGTGATGCGCTGGGTAAGCTGTTAATAGAGGCAAAGTGATGGCCGCGTGTCGCAATGATTAGCGCCGCGAGCACTATACCTATGACTAGTTGGTTGGTTTTTGAAAGAGTTAACATGGCAGGGGTGACCTCCGGATTAGTTCATAAAATGTCTGGGTAGTATTCTAACTTAAATGCGTTTCATAAGGGTGGGTTTGCACCCACCCCTGCATTGCGATAGAACGCTGTTGTTACGGTTTCATTTGGTATCTTAAGCCCACAAACAGATTGCTTCCAGCGGTGTTGTATTGCACGGAATTTGCCGCATTTCCTGTATAAGCAAGCACATAGTTTTTGTCGAATATATTGTTTGCACGCGCTTCCAATTTCCATTCAGGGTTAAGGCGATAGTTAGCCGTTAAATTCACCAGTGCATAACCTTGCATGACTTTAGTGTTGGCGGCATCGTTGTAGCGAGTCGACGCTCCCGTTATTTCAGTGCCCCATTGAAAATCACCTAAAGTATGTAATAACCCCACCGTTCCATAGCGGTTGCCACGGCGAATCAGCAACTCATCGGTTTTTTCGTTACGTGGTGATTGAACAGTAAAGTTGCCGTTCAATAACAAGCTATCGGTAATGTTCCAATCGCCAGCAAATGTTGTACCAATAATCTCCGCTTTGGCAACGTTGATCGGGTCAAAACCGCTAGGTGGACCAGAAAATTCAATCAAGTCTCTAATTCTGTTATCAAACACTGTAACGCGTGCATTTAATTTAGCAATTTCATAACTAACAGTGGCTTCTACATTTTCAGATTTTTCCGGGTTCAAGTTTGGATTACCAAAATTGGGAAAATATAGCTGATTAAATGTAGGCGCTTTAAAGGCATTGCCATAGTTCGCGATGATGCGCCACTCCGGCGTGATGCGATAGCCATAGCCTGCGCCGCCTGTAGTGTAGTTGCCAAACTGCGTGTTGCGGTCTTCTCGTAATGAAAGCTGTAACGAGTGGTTGCCACGGTCAAGTAAATAGCTCGCCAGAAAACTATCGTTATTGCGCTCTTTTTTGAATTCAGATTTAACGTTGCTTTTACTATCTACGTTTTGCTCAAGGCGATCATAAGCCAGTGTCAGCGTGCCTAATGGCAAGCTAAGGTCATTTTGCCAAGAGAGTTGCTGTTGTTCCGTGCGGTATTTGCTCACGCCTGTCGGGTTGTAGCTCGAGCTGGTTTTTATTGTGTTAGGTTTTGCGTGACTATCGGAATCATCTATGCCCGTGCCAATTTTGAATGTACTGTGCCAAAAATCTGTAAATTGATTTTTGCTGGTAAGCGCATAGCTTTGCAGGATTTGGTTGCCATAATTATCATAACCACTATCAAAGTTACTATGGGCTTTGCTTTCAAAGAACTGCAGGCCTAAGGTGTGGCCTTGCTTTAATGTCAGGTCTAAAAAGGCTGATGCACTTAAATTACGGTAACCGTCATTATCTTTATCAAAAGCGTTGTTACGAATGCGTTTGGCAGAAAAGCTATCGGTATCAAAGCTGCTTAAATTGACGCCATATCGTAAATTACCATAACCGCCGCTAATGCCAGCCTCAGCGGTTTTTGTGTCATAGCTACCTAGCCCAACCGCTGCATGAGCCAAGGGTTTTTCTGAATCGCCTTTACGCGTGAAAATCTGGATTACGCCGCCAATCGCATCAGAGCCATAAAGACTGGATGCCGGCCCACGTAAAATTTCAATTTTTTCAATTTGAGAAAGTGGAATGCTTTCAAAAGCAGTGGTGCCGAGAGTGGCTGAGTTAATACGTAAACCATCCACCAGTACCACAACGTGGTCACTGTTAGCCCCGCGTAAAAATACGCTACTTGCCGTTCCGGCGCCGCCGCTAGTGACTATCTGCACGCCGGGTTGCGAACGTAATATATCGGTGAGTGAGTTGGCGCCTGCGCGTTCAATGGTTTCCCGGTCAATCACGGTAACATCAGCTACTACACTTGCGCGTGATTGTTGAACGCGGGAAGCGGTGACAACTACATCATCCAGGTTTATATTTTCAGCAGTTAAAGCAGGCGTGGTAAATGTGATGCCAATGAGGCTCACAATAAGTTTTTTGTTCATACAGCTTCCTTGTGTTACATGCGACCCCGCATGTAATTTGAAAAAAGGAAATACTGAGGAGAACAGAATCTAAACGAAAAATGCACGACATAGTCGCTCGCTTTGACACACCGTCACCCCGCGGTATTTCCAACTTTTTGTTGCGAGGCCGGTCTCCGGGCTTGTGAGTTTCAGGTTTTTAACCCAAGGATTTGCGCCTTCCCAAGTTATTTCTAACCCAGTGGCATATTGCAAATCCATACGAATAAATCAGACTCACTTACCGTTGCGGGGGCAGCATAGGCATTGTTTTTAAGATATAAAAACGCACCTATTTCCCAGTTTCACCTTGTTTGTAGAAAACAAACTCAGCACCTATCAACAGGCGAATTATAACTTTTATTTTTTAAATGATTCGAACTATTTTTTTAATTTTTTTTGTAATGTATTGTAATACTTTGAAAAATCCACGTTACGTATTGACTATAATCAATTTTTTCAATTATAGTGATCGTATGGATGCAGACTTAAAAGTGCTGGAACAGAAATTATCACACTTGATTTCACTGTGTAACGAATTACGCAATGAAAATGCCCAACTACGTCTTGATTTGGGTGTGATGGAATCTGGTACCGTAGCTTTAAAAGCTAATATGGACAAAGCCAGTGAGCGTATCGAGGCATTGATAGAAACTCTGCCGTAAAGCAGATTTGAACATCACATTTTGAGTACAAACCA
>JBAQME010000249.1:0-5173 GCA_049302535.1 Methylotenera sp. | reverse complement strand
TTTTTGCAATAATATGCACTATAATTCGCCCCTCACGGAAGGGTGGATGAGTGGTTTAAGTCGCACGCCTGGAAAGCGTGTTTAGGCTAATAGCCTAACGCGGGTTCGAATCCCGCCTCTTCCGCCAAAGTTTTTATTAAAATCAGCAACTTACCATTTAAAGGCTATCAAATTACTCCAGCTTTTTTGACAGCATTTTTCACATTTAGTACCAGCTGATGTTGTGTGCGGAATCGAATTTTTAAGAAATAAAAAACCAGCGCTAGGCTGGTTAAATTTTTTAGCTAATCTCAGCTATAAACTTGCTATGCTCTTCTTTAAACTCATCCACTTTTGATTCAATTGTTGTTACTATTTCTTTTGCAATACAGTATAGATCTTGTGTTGTTATATTTATTGAGACTGCAGTTACCGCCACACCTGCTGGATTAATATTTCCAAAAGTAATTTCAGATTTAAATGCACCAATGTTTGACTTTAGAACATTATTAATTAAGTATATTTGGTGAGGTGTATTTAGCAGCATTTGGATTTGCTCTGCAGGTAAATCAACTTTCATTTTTATCTCCTTTTATTAATGTTATTTCTTCTTCAAAAGATTTAACAATTAATGATTGTTTTGAAAACCCTTTAGATTCTTCAGCAAGATCTGAATATGATATTAATTTAATAGAAATTGCACATTTAAAAGCATGTGCAATTTTAACTATAGATCTTAAGTTAAGTGCCCCATAGCTAGGATCTTCAATTCTTGATATTGCTGATTGTTGTGTGCCAATTATTTGTGCAAGATTTTTTTGGCTTAGATTTCTTTTTTCTCTGTTAAATTTTATTTGCCAAGCAATGTTCTGTTCTACAGAAGCTTCCATGTACGCTTCTCTAAATTCTTCATCTAACCATTCCTTGCGCTCAGCAATTGCTGGAAATGATTGAGCTGATATTACCGGTTGAAAGGCAGGAACAAGTCCTGTTATCCCAGTCTGAGCTACACTCTGCCATGCGGGTTGAACTGACACTGACGCATTGCTTAATAGCTGGTTCATAGGTATTTCCTTTTTCATATCCATAATAACTTAATACAAATATTTTTCTGCTTGTATCATGATGACCATAGATTCGCCATTGCGTTCTATTTTCATCTTTGAATCTTATCACATAAATGTGATTTTCTGTCAAACTTGCAGGATTTGGTTTGTGCCAATCAGTAATTTCTAGGCAGGACAAAATCTCAAGGGATCTAATTAGATTTGCTTGTGCTTTTTTAGATAATTTTTTAATCCATTCACCTACTGGATTCTTTCCTCTGTCATCTATATAGCATCGGTAACTCCAGATTTTCATATCCAATTCTTTTTGGTTATTTTTTGTTTAGATAACTTTAAATGGAACTTATAGATCATTACCATTTATAAATTACTGCAAGATCGAGTCATTTGATCTTGCAGAATATAATAGTAAGCTAGAAATAGGCGCACTTCAATTTTAATGGATTTAGATCGCATTTATATTACGTTTTGAATGCTGCTATCTGAAAGCCTTTCTGTGCATGGACTAAGGCTGTTTCTAATCCCGCCTCTGCCAGTAATTTCTTTGTAAATCAATGTCAATTAATTTCCAAGTTAAATTTATGTCCCCTCTTTAGGGGCGGCCGGGTGGTTAATATCGTTTTCTGACATCATTTTCACCAAGCATTTAATTGTTTTATTTCCCCGCCTATAGGATTGACGGTGTTTGCATAAACTTATTTTGTCATTCCACAACCGGGAAACTGGTATCGATTGGCTTGAACATCCCGGCAATAGGTATAGAATAAAAACAGGTGAAGCATTCTGTTTCATGCGATGTCGTTTTGCGACGGCGTTATTGCTTGTATTGTTGAATATCAAGGGGATTGCCATGATTCGTAACCCTATCAATGTTGCTGCCCGCACCAGTTCTCAATTATCCGCTCTCATCGAAAGCCGTGTGAACGACCCGGATGCCGAGCAGCCCATCACTCTGGCTCAGGTACGCACTTTCATGGTTAATTTGCTGCCCGGCCCGTTTAACGAGGCGGAGCGCATACACCATTTCGATGTCGCCGAGTCTGTTATGGATGAACTGGACGCTCTTATCGAAGAATATGGAGAAGATGCATTGGCACTTGATTTTGCCCTGACCAGTGCCAGCGAAGCGCTTTCACGGGTGATCGAGGCTGTGGTGAATGACGATAATAGGGAAACCCCGCCGACGCTGATCGCTGTGCGGCAGGCCATGACCACTGGTCTCCTGGCCCGTCTGGTCGGCGATGGGGTATTGGACGACGAGGAGGATGATTCCCTGCTGGCAGAGATTGACGCGCTGATCGAACGCTATGGCGCCAGTGAGATGGCAGAAGGATTCCTGCGCTATGAATAGTGTGCCTCGTGGATGGGGGAGGGTGGAATAATTATTTTCTGCTATTTGCATGATTGAAATTGTTCTGTACTCGCCGCTATCCCGGCTTTGAACTGAAAATTAACCTAAAGCTCGTACGAATAACACAGGCACGGCTTGCACAAACCCGCTATAAGAACCAAGCCAAGCTTGGCGACCTTTGAATGGCTAGGGAGTGGGAGGTTTACCAAGCTCGCTAAAGGAGAACACATGTTAAGGATACTTGCTATTGTCTGCACCATGATTCTCCGGCCATCTGCCTGGGCTGTCGAGCCGGATGGATTTGCCGTCGAACGCCAGGCATTGGTGGCGGAAATCAACGCGCTGGCAAAAGAAACGCAATCGGAAACCGGCCAGGGAGCGTTTTCGAATAAAGTCATGGCGGCGATAGGCAGGGTGCCGCGCCATCGTTTCGTGCCGCCCGAGGTTGTGCGCTACGCCTACCGCAACCGGCCGCTGCCGATAGGCTACGGCCAGACCATCTCGCAGCCTTTTCTGGTC
Organism: Methylotenera sp.; assembly: GCA_049302535.1. GTDB lineage: Bacteria > Pseudomonadota > Gammaproteobacteria > Burkholderiales > Methylophilaceae > Methylotenera. The sequence continues at coordinate 2,257 of JBAQME010000249.1, read as the reverse complement.
GCCTATATGACTGAACTGCTGCAGGTGGACAAGGGTTCGGGCAAGAACACAAAAGTGCTCGAAGTTGGCACCGGTTCCGGTTATCAGGCGGCGATTCTGGCTGAGCTGGTGAAAGAGGTCTATACCATTGAAATTATCGAACCGCTCGCTGCACGCGCTACCGAAACGCTCAAGACCAATGGTTATGCCAACATAGAGGTAAAGTCTGGAGACGGCTACTATGGATGGGAACAGCATGCGCCGTACGACGCCATCATTGTGACCGCTGTTGCAAGTCATGTGCCATCCCCATTGATACAACAGCTGAAGCATGGCGGACGTATGCTGATTCCGCTTGGCAGCAGTTTTATGCCACAGCACCTGGTGCTGGTGGAAAAGGATTTGGATGGCCGCGTGCATACACGCGAACTATTACCGGTGCAATTTGTGCCGCTGGCAGGCGGGCACTGACCGATGCTAGATCGAAACGGCCCGCCACTTGCAGCACTCGTGCTGGTTTCGGCGGGGGCACTTGCCTACGAAATACTGCTGACGCGCCTCTTTTCCATCATCCAATGGCATCACTTCGCTTATATGATGATCAGCCTGGCGATGCTGGGTTACGGCATCAGCGGAACATTGCTGACGCTGATGCGCGAGCGCCTCTTGCCAAGATACGGTATGGTGTTTGCGTTATGTGCAGCTGCATTCGGCATCAGTGCAATGGGTGTTTTCCTGCTCGCACAGCAGCTGCCATTCAACCCGCTGGAAATATTCTGGGATGCGCGGCAACCGTTTTACCTGCTGTTGCTCTATTTGCTACTCTCGGTACCTTTCCTGTTCTCCGCCAGTTGCATTGGCCTTACCTTCGCGCGGCATGGTACGGTTTCGCATCGTATCTACAGCTTCGACCTGCTCGGGGCCAGCGGCGGCTGCCTGCTGGCCGTGCTGTTACTGTTCCTGCTGCCGCCAATGGAGGCACTGCGCACGGTCAGCTTACTGGGGTTGGCTGGAGCGGCGCTCGCCGTGTGGCACTTCAATCTGCGTCCGCACCTGGTGCTGCCGCTACTCGCCATCATGGCACTAGCCATAACAACGACCCTGCCATCCACTTGGACGCAGCTGCGCATTTCCCCTTATAAGAGTCTGAGCCAGACGTTGCAGGTGCCGGGTACGCGTGTGGTGGCAGAACGCTCCAGCCCGCTGGGACTGCTAACCGTGGTCGAAAGCCCATTGGTTCCATTCCGTCAAGCTCCCGGACTAAGCCTCAATTCAACACAGGAACCGCCCCCACAGCTTGGCGTATTTACCGATGGCGATGCGCTTTCCGCGCTGACGCACTTTGACGGGCGGCTGGAACCGTTAGGCTATCTCGACCAGACCACATCGGCGCTGCCTTACCATCTGCTGCGACAGCCGCATGTGCTGGTACTGGGCGCTGGGGCCGGGTCCGGCGTACTGCAGGCTCTGGTTCACCATGCATCACAGATTGATGCTGTAGATATCGATGCGCGCATGGTTGATCTGGTGCGTAACCGCTTTGCCGATTTCAGCGGCAATCTGTACCAGCGCCCGGAGGTGGCAATCCATGTTGCCGAAGCGCGCAGTTTTGTCGAGGCGAGCAATGTGCGCTACGACCTCATTCAGGTGGAACTGATGGATGCTTTTGGTGCTACGTCGAGCGGACTCTATGGCTTGAGTGAGAGCTACCTTTACACGGTGGAAGGCTTGCAATCCTATCTGCGGCATCTTAAACCGGGCGGGATATTGGCATTGACGCGCTGGATTACGCTGCCGCCTCGCGACCTGCTCAAGCTTACCGCCACCGCAATCACTGCATTGAAGCTAGAGGGAGTCACCTTGCCGGGAAAACGGCTGGCGCTGATTCGCGGCTGGCAGACCGGTACGCTGCTGGTGAAGAACGGTGAATTCACTCCCGGCGACATCGCCGAAATACGCGCCTTTTCCGAAGCGCGTTCGTTCGATGTGGAGTGGCTGCAAGGTCTGGCGCGCGAGGAAAGCAATCATTACAACGTCCTCGACCAGCCTTACTTTTACGACGGTATTCAGGCGCTGACGGATAAACAACAGCAGGACTTCATTGAGCGCTACAAGTTTGATATCAGGCCGCCTACTGACGACAGGCCCTATTTTTTTCACTTCTTCCGCTGGCAGGCATTACCGGAAATACTTAGCCTTCGCGCTCGCGGCGGCCTCTCGTTGCTGGAGTTGGGCTATCCAATCCTGCTTGCTACCTTGCTGCAAGCGGTGCTGGCCT
>JBAQME010000248.1:0-10406 GCA_049302535.1 Methylotenera sp. | reverse complement strand
TGGCAACGCGCTTGCCTTGCCCGGCGCCGTAGAGGCTCTAGAGCGGCGTTTGATAGCTGAAGCTTTGGTGGCCACTCATGGTAACAAGAGCAAGGCCGCCAAGCTCCTCGAGATTAGCGAGCGTTCACTTTGGTATAAATTGAGCCAGTATCAAATGACTTAAGGCGGCCTTCATAAATGCATCTCTGGAATGAAATTCTAAGAATTGCATCTGGTGCCATAGGTAGGCAATTAATGGGGTCTCTTACATCCGCCAAAATAAGCTGCTGAATTACAGGCAAGGTCAAGCGGTTGATTGCTGAAAGGAAAGCACAAGATCTTTCAAGAAGTCAGCTTAATTTGCGAGATTTAGAGCGATATATAACTTATACGTAAATGCATAATAAACTTGCAAATTCTGGAGGTATTTAATTGTAAATAATGAGAGGCAATAACAATTCAAAGCATTGATTTATAACAATTTATACTTGATACATTGAGGCGACTTGCCCTTTTTCTAGGGATCAATCCTAAATATCAATTTTTGTATGGGCTACGCGGGCATCTTTGCCTAAGCATGGCTAATCAAAAATAATCACAAAATACAGGTAACTATATCAATTGTCATTTCAGCATTCCAAGCAATGCTGCTTGTATTACTGCTGCTGTTTTGTTAGGTGTATTTAGTTTGTTTATGGCATTTCCTATATGAAAATTGACGGTGCGTTCTGAAATATTCAGGATGTCTGAGATTTCACTTGATGTCTTACCATCTCCCGTCCATTTTAGTACCTCGATTTCACGATCGGTTAGCTGCACATCAATATTGGGTAACATTTTTGGAGTTAGGAGTTGTGACATCGCCATGTGTGCAGCTTGGCCGAGCCACATCATCTTAAGCTCTTTAACTTGAAGTTCAGCAATAGTAAGCGATTCGCTGGAGCGAGCTAGCGTTAACAAACCTCCTACACCGTTTACATCTCGACTTGATTGAGCCCATCCAACCTCTAATCCGAATGAACGAGCCTCTTCCCATAGTTCAAGAGCTGGTGAAAAAAGTTCCTCAGACCAAGTGACTGGCAACAATGAACGCATGCCATGATGTACTGTTGGGTCAACAGCAAGGTAATTCTGTTCATGATATATTCTTTGCCATGCAAGTGGATAATTACTGAACATCGCAGTCTTTGGCTGAGTTAAGGGGAGTGGCATGCGCATACCATAAGCACAGTGCTCGAATCCAAGGTCAGTCGCTAGTGAAGTAATCAAGTCAAATAATTTATGTTCGCATTCAACAGCATATAAACTATGGAGCAAATCTTCCTGCCAAGATATCATTTTATTATCCTTTGCCACTAGCAATGGTAATAATAGCCTAAATTGAAGAATTACATTAACTTACATAATTCTCTTTATATTTGAATCTCTGGCAAACCTCCCGTTAAAATTAGATGGATTCGTCGTCCCAATGCTAGGGTGTCGCAGATATTTACAGGTTTTTGAATAGGATTTGTTTGAGGGGCTTAGCATTAAGGCGGTTTTATGGTTTTACAAAAATTTTCTGTAGAAGCGCATGAGTCGACTTGAATCACAAGGGTGAAAATAGCATTCATGATGCTCTAACCTGTTATGTTTAACAATATTACGTTGTAATTCAAATATGTTAATCTTTGCTTAAATGAAAGCTATAGGCCATGGCGTGCACAATCAATCTAATATGCAGAAATTTCAGTGTAATTTTACGTCTAAAGTTAATTTATCTGCGGATGGTTACATTCGTCTGACTCTGGAAACATTATCGTCTATCCCGCTTGTGCATTTGTTGTCAGGTATTGATCTTGATAACTCAGACATTTTCCAGGAAGGGGCAAGCCTTGCAAGCGTATCTGGTTATACGGAGTGGGTTAGTACCACAATGCCAGTTATCACCATAGGATGGGATTGGGGGCTCGACACGTTGCAAGGGAGCCCCGTTTGCAGGCGGATCGAGACTCCTCGCAGCAATATTATGGTTATTGATAGCATCACCCTGCAAGACTTGGGGTACATCAAAAGCTTAGAGCTATTAGAGACGTTGATTGCCAATTTCAAATGGCAGGAAGAGGTCACCAGGTATATTGCTTTAAGGTATAGTTAGTAGGCTTTAAACGACGAATATCAAATAGTTTTCACTATAGTTGTGGTGAACATTTTAGTGGGTCGGCCAACTTGATCACATTATATGAGGGGTAAATGTCTGCCCCCTTATTGGGAGATTGGCATCCTTATACAACTAGTTCATATGGAGTAGTCTACATCAGCGCCATCTACCCAACTCAAGTCATGAGCGGTTTATAGGAAGCAAGTATTAACCAATTTCCCAATGGTGACCTAATTACAGTAGCAAATTGTATCAATATAACTAATTTTCTTTTTGGCAATAGTAAAAATACGTATTTTTATAGTAAATAAAAAATTAACAAAGATGAAAATTTATTAATAAAATCATAGTCATATAAGAAATTTTTATATCAATTAATTATGTCAATGTCAAAGTTGACAGTTAATCAAAAATCCCGAATATAGCCTAATACACCTCCATTACAACGTGGTTTGGAGATGGTGTATGAGAGTTTATTCAGGCGTACCGGAACTACTTCCAAAAGGTTTGTTTCCTAAAGTTTCTCGTTATCGACATCAGGTATTTGTCGAACATCTGGGTTGGGAGCTTTTTTCTCAAAATGGTGAGGAGCGCGATCAGTTTGATCGCCAAGATACTGTATACGTTGTAGCAGAAGATGAGAATGGACAGATTACCGGCTGTTCTAGGTTACTTCCAACTATTCACCCTTATCTCCTGGGAGATGTGTTCCCACAACTATTGAATGGTTTATTGCCCCCATCATCTTCTGACATATGGGAGCTTTCACGTTTTGCTGCGGTGGATTTTACTAACCAAACATCTTCAGCACTAGGACAATTTTCTTCACCTGTAGCAATTCAGTTACTTCGGGAGACGATTGCATGTGCAGCTCGGCATGGTGCAAAACGAATAATTACAGTATCGCCAATAGGAGTTGAGCGGTTACTACGTCGGGCTGGCTTTAATGCACATCGGGCTGGACCACCAATGATTATTGATGGGCATCCTATATTCGCATGTTGGATTGAAGTGGAACAACAATCCAGTATTGATTAGTTTGTATAGAAGTAGGGTAAATCGATTTTAGTTTCTGTTCGTTGAAGTGAAAATGCGCTAGCTAATATTAAGCAGATGCATCGCTAAAACTTAATAACTTGAGGTATTTAAATGAAAAATGATCTGCTATCTATTGAAGGTTTTAGTGCGCTGAATCCAGATCGCCTGTTTTTACTTAAACATATTGGTTTTAATACGAAAATAACCAAAGCGCGCGGTCATTATTATTTTGATGAGGCAGGCAATGCATATTTGGATTTTTTGGCTCAATATGGGGCAGTTCCATTCGGACACAATCCCGCAGAATTGTGGGAGGCGATTAATCTCCATGGCAGCGAGTATCAACCTTCTTTTGTGCAGCCGCTAATATCTCCATCTGCTGAAGATCTTGCTGCTAAGCTGGTGCAATTGGCACCGGGAAATATGCGCTATGTAACCTTTGTCAACAGTGGTGCCGAGGCAACTGAAGCCAGCATAAAACTGGCACGTGTAAGTACTAAGCGACAAATAATTTTGAGTACTATTCGAGGGTTTCATGGAAAAACATTGGGTGCTTTATCGGCTACCGATAATCCCGCATATCGCGACCCATTTCTAATTGACACCACTTGTTTTGAGCGTATTCCATTCAATGATCTGGATGCACTAGAGGCACGATTGAAGTCTTGCGATGTGGCCGCATTCTTGGTAGAACCCGTACAAGGAGAGGGTGGGATGCGTGTGCCATCACCTGGGTATTTATTAGCTGCGGCAGAAATATGTAGGCGGTATGGCACCCTTTTCGTGCTCGATGAAGTTCAAACTGGATTGGGTCGCACGGGAAAATTGTTTGCTGCAGATGGTGAGCCTGGACTTTCGCCAGATATCATCTTGTTATCGAAGGCGTTGGGCGGTGGTATTGTGCCGCTAGGAGCAATGCTTTGTACTAAAGATGTTTGGAGTGAGGATTTTGGTTTCTATCACAGTTCAACTTTTGCCAATAGTCATTTCACCTGTTCAATTGGATGTAAAACATTAGACATGCTGCTGGCAAATGACCGTAAGTTAGTTTGTCATGCGAAGGAAATGGGCGAATATCTGCAGCAAGGATTGGATCAGATTGTGTCCAAATATCCAAAGGCATTTGTTCAAAGAAACGGAAGCGGTTTAATGCAGGCAATCGTCTTGGCGCCGTGGCATGGAGAAAGTAGCTACTTCTTAGCAATTGCTAGTATGAACGGATACTCAGTCCCGCTGCTGGCTGGTTATTTATTCAAGGAACATCGGATAGTTACAGCGCCAGTATTTAATCAAAATTCCACTTTACGGCTAGAACCTTCGCTTACCATTGAAAAATTTGAGATTGATTGTTTGCTGAAAGCACTGGATGAGGCTGGCCGATTAATCACTGCAGAGGATTTTTCAACTTTATTGAGTTTTGTGACGGATGGGACATTCACTGGGCCAACAATTAAAAAGATTCCAAGAAACCCAGTGATTCATGAACCAAATTATCAATTACCGCGTGCTTCGGAAGAGAGACGGGGGACATTTGCTTTTTTGGTTCATCCGACAGATGATGTTTCGCTTTTCAATTCCCTGCCTCCAGATTTTGTTCATCTTGATCAGGCTCAAAAAACATCATGTTTGGAGTGGATGCATTCATGGAGTTCTCGCATGTATGATCCAGCAGTGGCCTACCATTTACCAGCAATGCGTTCTAAAGCTGGCGGCTACGTTGAAGGATGGCTGATTGCTTGCCCGTTAATACCAAAGCAGATGATTAGTTTAAGTAAAAAAGAGAAGAAAAGTCTTTTAGAAGCCTATCTCAAAATTTCTAGAGAATTAAACGTCAATATTACTGGTCTTGGTGCATATACATCAGTTATTTCTCGTGGTGGAAAAGATGTGCTTGATCAAGATTTAAATCTCACTACTGGAAATAGTTTGACAGCAATTGCCAGTGCAGAAAGTTTACGTGCAGTGGCGGCTTTGCGGGGCAAAGATCTTTCAGCTGAAACAGTAGCGGTGATTGGTGCGGCAGGTTCAGTTGGCCGTCTCGCGTCACTGCATCTTGGTCGTTATTCCAAAAGTATGATTTTATTCGGTAATCCTAAAAACCCTAATGCCTTAGGAAATTTGCAACTGATTGCTGGTGAAATCTACCGCACGGCATCCAAAGTTGCGTTGAAACAGGTTGATGCTGGCTTACCAGAACTGTTGCTAGATAACGTTGGGCCAGTTGAATTAACGCTATTGTTAGAAACCATACCGGCAGACGATTTCCTGCGCTTCAAACTTGAGATAGAAGAGCGCTTGGCACGTACTGGTATAACCACACCGCCCATTATGATTTCAAACAGTCTGGAGAGCGACCTGGGCAAAGCGGATATCGTGTTGTCTGCCTCTGCGGCTGGAGAGTCGTTTATTGATCCGCATCTGTTTTCCCCTGATAGTATTGTATGTGATGTGGCGCGGCCTCTAGATGTTTTAGGGAGTGTGCAAGCTGAACGTGCCGATGTTTTTGTGTATGAAGGTGGAATTCTGAAGTTACCAGAACACATTTCTTTCGGCGCCCAAAATGCTTTGAGTTATCCGCGTGGTTACAATTTGGCCTGTTTATCAGAAACAATAGTGCTGGCGATGGATGGGGCTCAGCGTAGTTACAGCATTGGTAACACCATAGAATATGCAGAAGCCTTGGATATATATGATAAGTCGTTGCATCACGGATTTAAATTCGAGATATTAATAGGCGACATTCAAATCGATACTTCGCAGATTGAAATTACAGATTTTCGTTTTTCAGGGGATGGCATTCCTTCTCAGTTAAGTAACGTCATTATAGGTGCGACAGCATGATGAATGAACGTTATTTGACGCAACGAGAAAATCAAAACGATTTGACTCTGGTTCTTGAAGAATTTACTAAGCAAATAAATAGCTTGCCTAGTATGCGCTCAACACTTAATGGCTGGCATCCGGAATTCTATATTCAAGAACGCGATACCGGATACACATATGAGATTCAAATTGAAAACTCATTAATTCGACAGATATTGCTGGTTTCAACGGAACCTAGTGATGACGCATTGTTAATGCGCGCCGATTATGAAATTTTACATGAAATATTTTCTGGAACATTGAGTCCGTTGGGTGCTTATACAGACGGCTTGCTGGAGGTCTATGGTAACCAGAAAGACCAGATCAAACTTGATGTCATAGCACTTACGTTGTGGGGAGCATAAACGTGATGCGGAGACTACAGTTTTTACAAAGTTTGTCTATTGGTGTTGGCATGGCGTTCGCAACAAGCTGCTTTGCGATGGTCACGGGCATGGTACGTGCTTCTGGGGCTTTAGTGATACCAGCCATCATGATTAGTATATTAATTGCAATGGTTGTAGCGCATGCGATTGGGCGTATGGCGAAGAGATTTCCATCAGCGCTTGGGATCAGGACATATATTAAGGCTGCATTTGGCAATACGACATCACTATTTTTCGTATTTCTTTACTTATTTTTGCTAGCTTTAATTGCAGGAATAGAAAGTAACATTTACGCGACAATCGTGCAGCACGTATTTCCTGTGATTGATGGAAGAGTCATCATTGTTAGCATATTCTTGGTCGTGATAGTGATGAATGTATTTGGTTATGAGTTCAGTAAAAACGCTCAACTATTGATGGTTCTACTGATGCTGTGTGGTGTCTTTGGATTGTCCTTTTATGGTTTGGCTCATAGTGGCCTTAAAGTGGCCGCATTCCATAACACCACACCAGAACAGTTCGCTGCGCTTTCGACTACGATAGTCAGCGCATTTTTTTTATTCGTTGGATTTGAATGGGTCACAAGTTCTCAGCCGGGGACACGTAGTGCTGCAAGCCAACTGCCATTGGTATTGCTGGCTTCAGTTCTTTTACTTGGATGCGTTTACCTTGCATTTTCCATGGTGGTAATCACTAATTTAAGCCATTCTGAATTGGTCTCAGATGATAGTCCGCAAATGCTGCTGGCCAGCAAGCTGTGGGGCGTGGTTGGTATTTGGACAATGTTGGCTGTCAGTACATGTGCGATATTGACCTCATTTAACGCTGGTGTATTAGGTGCTTCGCGTTTGATGTATAGCTTAGCCAGAGAAGGTTTTCTTCCACGCATATTTAGCACCACTGCACGCTTCAGCGGCGCGCCTGTTTATGCAATTGCAACGACTACGATTATGTCTTTATGCTCTGCATTAGTGGCATTCAGCATGGGGAATATCTATTTGCTCGGAAGCGTGGCGGCTGTAACTATATGCATATGTTATAGCGGCCTGCTGTCTGCCAGTTTGAAGCTACATCGACCAAACTCTCCAAATCCTCAACTACGCACTGGCACTATGCGTTTCGTGCAATTGATAGAGTTTTTTACTTTACTGTTAATGGCTATGTTGTTACTTACGCTGTTGTACCAAGGCAATAATTTATTTCAAGTCACAATTGTGTTCGCAACTATTGGAATATTGGTCCTACTCGCAATTTTTACAAATAGAAATAGCATAAAGCCGAGTGTGAAAGTCTCCACGGCACCGTAATTAACACATGTTCTTTAATTATAACCACAAAGGGAAACTTAATAATGACAACTTTAGATCGAGATCGGCCACATTTCACTACAGGCGATTGGGATAATGGTACTTTTGGTATTCAAAACTGGCTTGAACGAACTGCATGGCGCACTTTGCGTGATACTACTTATGGATACCGTGACAATGTGGCACCTCCTAGTGAATTAGTATGGGAAGACCCCCTCATAAATCAGATTTACAAGATCGATATTGCTACTTTTTTGACCGCTGAAAAAATTTCTGTTGATAATATTTCGCGCATGGTGTCAATGGCTCCAGATGAGGCTAGCCGCGTTTTCCTGGCAACTCAAGCATTTGATGAAGCGCGCCATTTTGAGGTGTTCACACGTCGACTCGCTGATTTTGGTGTTGAGCCTGACGAACGCAATGGTTTGATGAAGCGCGTGACAACTAATGCAATGCAACAGTTTTACGATTTAATTAAGGAACAGGTTGATAAGGAAGATTATGTTGCCGCTCTAATTGCTCATAACATTATTCTCGAAGGCATGGCTTACCCAGTTTATCGTTATGAAATCAAGTATTGGTCGAAGTTGGACCCAGGTTTAAGTCAGATTGTTCAAGGGGCGTTTGCGGATGAAGTACATCATGTGTCATACGGTGAAGCTTATATTCGTAACTTGATTGCTAGTGACGTGACATTGCGGAATCGGATTAATATTCTATTGGGCGATTTCGAGAAGTTGCTGATCGGTGTATTTGAGGCTGTTATTCTTCATTATGTTGGCTTGTATCAAGCAGCAGCTGATGCGCATAAGAGTTTGATGGGGGATATCGTAATTTTCCCTGGTAAAAAAATGGCCGACCTTTCAGAAGAAGAACAGGTTCGCCTATTGCTAGACGAAGTACGTCAAGAGCATGCAAAACGGTTAGTGACAATAGGAATAACCAGGTAACACTAATCTTGATATAGGTAGTATGAATAGCGCAAATGTTCACGTCGAGACACCATTTCTTACTGGAATGTAACGGAATGCTGCGCTGTTTCCTTAGTAATCGTTAGTTACGGATATGTAATGAAGGCGAAATTTGCGGTCTTCTGCACATTTTTTATTAATTAAGATCAGGGGTATGGGCTGCATATGGCAGTGGATTATGTCTGATTCGAACAGAGGTTAGCATCATGGCAAATGACTTGGACCATAACAATAATCCACAAATTGGACGTCAAATTTCTCGGGATGCCTTGAGTTTACCACCCGAACAGAGACAAAACCTGGTTAATATGACAACACCTAACGGACGCATATTTAGTGTTTGGCTTACTTTCCATGTGGCCTTGTGGGTAGCTGGTTTCATTGGAATTATTTATTTTCGCGGTCGCCTACTGCCTCTGCTAGTAATAAGTTTTTGGCTTGGAAATATGTTACATATCTTTACCGGTATGCAGCATGATTGTGGACATCGTAGTGCATATAAATCATTAAATGCGAATCTATGGGTAGGTCGTTTTCTTGCTTGGTTTATTTTGATGCCATTTACGACTTTCACTGAATTGCATGGATTCCATCACGGTTTTTTAGGGCAAAAAGGCAAGGATCCAGACGGATGGTTCTATTCCGCGGGTCGCATCCAAGCATTTTTGCGCGAGTGTTTGTTTGTGCCGCGATTTACCTATCTTTCATTAACGAAAATATTATCACCAGAAACTAGACAAGTAATAATATATGAGCTGTGCTTCAATCTTGGCACTTATGCATTACTCGTTGTTGGTTTTGTTCAAATCGGCGCAATCGATATCTTTGTATTTGGTTTTTTATTACCACTATTGTTTTTGGCCGTTTTTATCAGTCCAATTTTCCGCACTTATGAACATTATCCGATGGCAGATATTCCGCTGGGCGATCCTCGCAGGGAAGACTTGCGCTTTAACACAGTCACAATAAGTAATCGACTAGTTGGACTTTTAACTGCCAATCTTAATTATCACCTCGAACATCATGTGTACCCTAGAGTTCCATTTTACCGTCTGGCTAAGCTACATAAGTTGTTCAGCGAGAAGAAATACTTGGTTGCGCCATATCCATTGTATAAATTGAATACATTTGACCAAGCCAATTTATAAGATATCAATCTTGCAAGACCGAATTAGGTAAGTGTACCTTAATTAGGCTTCACGTAATGTAATAGAGGTTATAGATTGCACCCTTTAAACTTTTATTTTATATAGGATTATTATGCATATTGCAACCACAGATATTCAGCTGGCCGACTGGCGTAGCCACGCATTAAAGCTGGAAAATGAAGTGAAAAAGGTGATCGTGGGGCAGGACAAGGCTATCCGCCTAATGAACATTGCCATTTTTGCACGCGGCCATGTGTTGCTTGAAGGCGGAGTTGGCGTCGGCAAAACCACTCTACTGCAATCCATTGCCCGGTGTATCGGCGGCGCCTATGAGCGCATTGAAGGCACTGTGGATTTAATGCCGAATGATTTGATTTACCACACCTACCTAGGTGAAGACGGCCGCCCTAAAATTGATGAAGGCCCGCTGCTGCGTGCGGGCGAAAATTTATCGGTTTTCTTTTTCAACGAAATCAATCGTGCCCGGCCACAGGTGCATGCCGTAATGCTGCTCGTGATGGCTGAGCGACATATCAGTGCTTTCAAGAAAGAATACCGGTTACCGCATATGGTGG
>JBAQME010000247.1:0-1669 GCA_049302535.1 Methylotenera sp. | reverse complement strand
GAGTTTGATAAAAACCGCTCGAATAAAGAAGTGTTTGCCGCTAAAGCCAACGCAAGTCAATCTGAGCAGCCACGCTTATCAAAAGTGATGGCAGAGCGTGGACTTTGCTCACGCCGCGAGGCAGATGAGTGGATCGTAAACGGCTGGGTGAAAGTCAATGGCGAGATCATCGAAACATTAGGTACGCGTATTGACCCTGCTGCTGAAATCATCATCAGCAGCTATGCGCATGAGCACCAGGCCGAGAATGTAACGATTATTCTGCACAAGCCCGTAGGCTATGTGAGTGGACAGGCAGAAGACGGTTATGAACCTGCAATCGTGCTTGTTCACCCGGATAACCAGTGGCCTGAAGACCCTATGCTGCACCAGAAAAACCCCAAGCAATTCCATCGTGGCATGCTGCATGGTTTAGCGCCTGCTGGCCGCCTGGATATTGATTCAACCGGAATGTTAGTACTCACTCAGGATGGCCGCGTGGCGCGTCACCTGATAGGCGAGGATTCCACGGTCGAAAAAGAGTACCTGGTAAGGGTGACAGGTGAACTCAGCGATGCTGACATGAAGCGACTTAATTTCGGGCTAAGTTTAGATGGCGTTCAATTAAAACCCGCTAAAGTAAGCTGGCAAAATGAAGACCAGCTACGCTTTGTATTGCGCGAGGGTAAAAAACGCCAGATTCGCCGCATGTGCGAAATGGTAGGGTTACATGTTGTAGGTTTAAAACGTATCCGTATAGGAAGTGTAAACTTAGGTAAACTGCCCGTTGGTCAATGGCGTTATTTACGTAACGATGAACGTTTTTAAGTTATTCTCAACTTTTTGAAATCAAGGAAAATACCGTGGGACTATTTGATAGCGTAGCAGGTGCCGTATTAAGTAAATTAGGTGGAGACAAAGGCACCATGGTACAGGTTGCCATGGACTTATTTAACCAGAATGGTGGGCTAGCAGGCGTATTGGAAAAATTCAAAACGGGTGGTTTTGCTGAGCAGGCAGATTCCTGGGTGAGCAAAGGTGAAAATCTGTCGATTTCTGCCGAACAGATTACACAAGTATTGGGTAGCAACACAATCACCAATATCGCCGACAAATTAGGCATGGATCCAGATGAAATCAGCACCAAAATCGCTGAATATCTGCCGCAGGTAATCGACAAGATGACACCTGATGGCGAAGTAAATGCCGGTTCTGGCAATCTGCTGACGGCAGTGTTAGGTATGCTTAAATAAATCTAGATTCATTAAAAAATGGGCTTAGATGTCCATTTTTATCGAGCTTAAACTAAATAGATCACCCCAGAAAAAAAAGAAAATATGGATTTAATTTTGCTATTCAAAGCCTTTATTCAAGGCTTGGTAGAAGGCGCTACCGAATTTTTACCAATTAGCAGCACCGGGCATCTTATTATCGTGGGCGACCTGCTCAGTTTTAATGACGATAAAGCCAAAGTGTTTGACATCGTGATTCAGCTCGCGGCTATTCTGGCCGTATGCTGGGAGTACCGGCGCAAACTGATTGATACCGCCCAGCACATTACCCGTCAAACCAAAGCGCAGAATTTTTCACTCAATCTGATCATCGCGTTCTTGCCTGCAGCTTTAATCGGCTTGGCTTTTCACGACAAAATCAAAGAATATCTGTTCTCACCAATCACTGTCGCCATTGC
>JBAQME010000246.1:0-5827 GCA_049302535.1 Methylotenera sp. | reverse complement strand
TCAATTTCAATCACATGCGCATATTCAGCATCGGCATCAGCTTCCAGCAACTCCGGTTTTGCCAGCCATGCCTGCATGCTGGCAATGCGGCGCTGCAGGGTGCGTGCATCCTGATATCCATGATCGATCATATTTTGCAGCAATACGATATTTGATTTTAAGAACTCTATCACCGGTTCTTTATTGAGTTTTACCGTACAGCCATTGGCTGAACGCTCAGCCGAAGCATCCGCGAACTCAAAAGCCTGCTCCACTTTTAGATCAGGCAAACCTTCAATCTCCAGGATACGGCCGTTGAATACATTCTTTTTACCTTGCTTGCCTACAGTCAGAGTGCCTTCCTGTATCGCGGCATAAGGAATCGCATTGACCAGATCACGCAAGGTGATACCTGGCTGCATTTGGCCTTTGAAGCGTACCAGTACTGACTCAGGCATATCCAAGGGCATCACACCCATTGCAGCGGCAAAGGCCACCAGGCCGGAACCAGCCGGGAATGAAATACCAATTGGGAAACGGGTATGCGAGTCACCACCGGTACCTACCGTATCGGGTAGCACCATACGGTTCAGCCATGAGTGAATCACGCCATCACCCGGGCGCAAACTTACGCCACCGCGGCTGCTCATGAACTCAGGCAGGGTATGCTGCAATTTAATATCAACAGGTTTCGGGTAAGCTGCCGTATGGCAGAAGCTTTGCATCACCAGATCAGCGCTAAAGCCCAAACATGCCAGTTCTTTCAGTTCATCACGCGTCATGCCGCCGGTAGTATCCTGTGACCCCACTGTCGTTGCTTTTGGCTCACAATAAGCACCTGGACGCACGCCGGTAACACCGCAGGCTTTACCGACCATTTTTTGTGCGAGGGTATAACCCTTACCGGTATCTTTTGGCGCAATCGCCTGAATGAATAAATCAGAAGCCGGCAAACCTAACGCATGCCGTGCATTAGTCGTTAAACCACGCCCGATAATCAGTGGAATACGGCCACCGGCACGCACTTCATCCGGCATGGTGGTTGGCGCCAGCTCAAAAGTGGCAATCACTTCACCTTTGTCGTTCAGCACCTGGCCAGCGTAAGGTTTGATGGTAATCACGTCGCCCATCTGCATTTTTGAAACATCACACTGAATCGGCAGTGCGCCTGAATCTTCCGCAGTATTAAAGAAAATCGGGGCGATCTTGGTACCTAAAATCACACCGCCGGTGCGCTTGTTAGGGATGTTAGGAATATCGTTACCCATGTGCCATTGCACGGAATTGATCGCAGATTTACGTGACGAACCGGTACCAACCACGTCACCCACATAAGCCAGCGGCAGGCCTTTTTTCTTCAAAGCCTCGATAGCTTGCAGGCCATCCGGCATTTTGCTCACGAGCATGGCTTTGGCATGCAAAGGAATATCCGGACGGCTCCACGCTTCCTGCGCCGGGCTCAGGTCATCGGTATTGGTTTCACCATCCACCTTGAATACCACAACTTTGATTTCATCAGCCAGCACTGGCGCATTGGTGAACCACTCTGCATTTGCCCATGACTCGATGAGTTTTTTGGCATGTGCATTGCCGGCTTTCATTTTTTCATCAACATCATGAAATGCATCAAACATCAAAATGGTATGTGACAGGGCTTTGACCGCATGTTCCGCCATAGGCGTATCCAACAATGCTACCAAAGCCTGCACGTTGTAGCCGCCGAGCATGGTACCTAACAATTGCACCGCTTTTTCAGGAGTAACCAGAGACGAGGTTGCCTTACCATTTGCGATGTCCGACAAAAAAGCTGCTTTTACGTAAGCAGCCTGGTCCACACCGGCTGGAATGCGATTTTCCAGTAAATCAATCAGGTTCTTTTCTTCACTCGCTGGCGGATTTTTAATTAGTTCAACCAGTTGAGCAACTTGCTCTGCAGACAATGGTAATGGTGGTAATTGTTGGGCTGCACGTTCTTGTACGTGAGTTGCATAGGTTTTTAACATGATAATGTGCATCTCTAAGATTAAATTGAAGATTGGTTAACATTATACCAACCTGAGAAAAGAAATTTGACTGTAACCAAGTTTAATTGGGGCTGATTCTGCACCTAAACCATACTCAGCACAGCTAAACTTTAATTCTGCCTGCTCGAATTCGGCCTGCTCAACTTTAGTTGCTAATCGTTTAATCGGTAAAAAGGTCTTTGGCAAACGGGGTGCTACAGCTTTTTCCCTTGGCAGAGGATTCCCATTTATCCAGCAGGTCCTTTTCATAGCCTTTGCCGTGCTTCGACTCTAAAAAAGCACGCACTTCATACACGTCGGCAAAGCCGTTTTTATCTGTATCCATCAGTGCTACGTTGTCTTCTACCGTCGGGCCAATGTAGTTCCCGGCTTTATCAGTCAAATATCCCAACAAATCTTCAGCACTTGCCGCATTTGACCAGACAATTAAGGCTAGCCAAATACACATCTGAAATAAAAGTTTAGTTTGTTTGAATATTTTCATAACCGGTACTTTCGTTGGTACGACTCCCACAGATACGACATAGATACGACTTAAGCAATCGCAAAAAGTGCAATTCCAGCACACCCTATGTCGCAGAATGAATTTCAATGGATTTTCGCTGCGCGATCTTTTGTTTCCACTCCGCCGGCCCTGTCGTGTGTATCGATTTACCACGGCTATCAACCGCAACTGTCACCGGCATATCCTGCACGGTAAATTCATAGATTGCTTCCATGCCCAAATCAGCAAAGGCAATGACTTCTGCCTTTTTGATGGCCTTGCTTACCAGATAAGCCGCACCGCCCACTGCCGTCAAATACACGGACTGATGCCTGGCGATAGCAGCAATGGCATCTTCTCCGCGCTCGGCTTTGCCTATCATGCCTAGCAATCCGGTCTGACTGAGCATTATTTCGGTAAAGTCATCCATGCGCGTTGCGGTTGTCGGTCCCGCTGGGCCAACGGCCTCGTCGCCAATAGCATCAACTGGGCCAACGTAATAAATGAATCGATTGGTAAAATCTACAGGCAGTTTTTCGCCTTTTTGCAGCATGGTCGCTATACGTTTATGCGCTGCGTCGCGCCCGGTGAGTAATTTTCCGCTCAGCAATAAGGTTTGCCCCGGCTGCCAAGACTGGATTTGTTCTTTAGTAATCGTATCCAGATTCACCCGTAAGGCTTCTGCACTGGGCAACCAATTGACATCAGGCCAATCGTCTAAACTTGGCACTTCCAATGTGGCCACGCCGCTGCCATCCAGCTCAAAATGCACATGGCGCGTTGCTGCACAGTTAGGAATAATCGCCACCGGCAGGCTAGCCGCATGCGTTGGGTAATCCAGAATTTTCACATCCAGCACGGTAGCCAGACCACCTAAGCCCTGAGCGCCGATACCCAGATTATTCACTTTCTCGAATATCTCAAGGCGCAATTCTTCCAGTTTAGTCTGCGCACCGCGCGCTTTAAGTTCATGCATATCAATCGGCGCCATCAGCGATTCTTTTGCCAGCAGCATGGCTTTTTCGGCACTGCCGCCGATGCCGATACCCAACATACCCGGCGGACACCAGCCCGCACCCATGGTTGGCACAGTCTCAACTATCCAATCCACGATACTGTCATTCGGGTTGAGCATGGCGAGCTTGGCTTTATTCTCGCTGCCGCCACCCTTGGCACCGATGCTGACTTCAACCTTATTCCCCGGCACCAGCGACACATGCACTACCGCCGGCGTATTGTCTTTAGTATTAGTACGCTTACCTGCGGGATCACTGACGATTGAAGCTCGCAGCTTATTTTCCGGGTATAGATAGGCGCGTTTCACGCCTTCGTTCACCATCTGTTCTAACGATAAATCGCCTTGAAAATGCACATTCATCCCCACTTTGACAAATGCAATGACGATACCGGTGTCCTGGCATAGCGGCCGTTTTCCTTCTGCACACATGCGTGAATTGGTTAAAATCTGCGCAATCGCATCTTTTGCCGCTGGTGATTCCTCATGCTCATAGGCTTCAGCCAGTGCATGAATATAATCCGCCGGATGGTAGTACGAAATGTACTGCAAAGCATCGGTAACACTTTGAATAAAATCTTCTTGTTTGATAATCGTCATGTGCGATAAATGGGTAAGTATTCGTCAAAACGCATTTTACGCTTTATTCCCAAAGTTATCATTTGTATAAATAGTCATTGCCATAAATAGGTTAAAATAGCGGATTGTTAAATAGTATTTTGCAGAAAGTCAGCTATGCCACTTACCACGCTTAATGCGCTATCCCCTTTGGATGGCCGCTACCAATCAAAACTAGACAGTCTACGTCCGTACTTTAGCGAATATGCATTGATCAAGCACCGCGCATGGGTGGAAGTTGAGTGGCTTAAAGCGCTGGCTGGCGCAAAGGAACTGGCTGAAATTGCGCCGTTTAATGCAGAAACAATCCAGGAGCTGGATGCTGCAATCGCAAACTTCAGCGAAGATGATGCCTCACAGGTAAAGGCGATTGAAGCGCGTACCAACCATGACGTAAAAGCCCTTGAATACTGGCTTAAAGAAAAATTTGACGGCAACCCGGAAATTAAAAAAGCCAGTGAATTCATACACTTTGCCTGTACTTCAGAAGACATCAACAACCTGTCGCATGGCCTCATGCTAAAAATCGCACGTGACAGCGTCATGCTGCCGTTTTTGAACAACCTGATTGCACGCCTGAGCGAACTGGCGCACCAACTGGCTAACCAGCCGATGCTTTCACGCACACACGGACAAACCGCCTCACCCACCACCATGGGTAAGGAACTTGCCAATGTGGTGTATCGCCTGCAGCGTCAGCAGAAACAGCTCACCAATAATGAGATTCTTGGCAAAATTAACGGTGCTGTCGGCAACTTCAATGCACATTTGTCTGCCTACCCGCATTTCGACTGGGAAAGCTTTGCCAAACATTTTGTCGAATCATTAGGATTAACTTACAACCCGATGACCATACAAATCGAGCCACATGATTACATGGCAGAGCTATATGACACCTTGGCGCGCATAAACACTATTTTGATTGACCTTAACCGTGACATTTGGGGTTACGTCTCAGTGGGTTACTTCAAGCAGAAAGTTAAAGCTGGAGAAGTTGGCTCATCCACCATGCCACACAAAGTGAACCCCATTGACTTTGAAAACAGTGAAGGTAACTTGGGTCTAGCCAATGCGCTGTTGCGCCACATGGCGGAAAAACTGCCTATCTCACGCTGGCAACGCGACTTAACCGATTCTACCGTGTTGCGTAATATGGGCGTGGCTTTTGGCTATACCCTACTCGGCTATGATTCCTGTTTGCGCGGCCTGAACAAGCTTGAAATCAACCCTGCCCGTCTTGCAGAAGACCTGGATAACAGCTGGGAAGTTCTCGCTGAGCCAATTCAAACCGTAATGCGCCGATATGGTATTGAAAACCCTTATGAGCAGCTTAAAGAACTTACCCGCGGCAAAGGCGGCATCAACAAAACTTCATTGCACACATTCATTAGTGGCCTGAAAATTCCAAATGATGCAAAACAAGCCCTGCTTGCGCTAACGCCAGCCAGCTATACCGGCAAAGCAATGGAACTGGTCAACAGAATCTAGGAAACCAGCCGAAATACAAGCCTGCGCGGCGAGCGAAAAATCCATCGCCCGGTGTAGGCTTGTATCCATTCAATCATCCCTGGCAAACACAATCTCCACCCCGTAGCACACACCCGCAAAGTACAATGGATGTGTTATATACTTTCAGCTTCAAATCATATTTGGATGCGACAAAATGAGTGCTGACAAAAGCAATCCCCGTTTAGCTGTACTGATTGA
>JBAQME010000245.1:0-2792 GCA_049302535.1 Methylotenera sp. | reverse complement strand
TCCAGCATTGAGCTTGGCCGCTACTATGCT
This sequence comes from Methylotenera sp., assembly GCA_049302535.1. Lineage (GTDB taxonomy): Bacteria > Pseudomonadota > Gammaproteobacteria > Burkholderiales > Methylophilaceae > Methylotenera. The sequence continues at coordinate 2,762 of JBAQME010000245.1, read as the reverse complement.
GCTGTAAAGAACTACGTTAGCGCTGAAAATGCACTTAATAAAATTATCAAATTTGCAAATGAGCAGGGTGGTGCCTACTACGAAGCCCAGGGTTCTTATGTGTTAGCGCAAGTTAAAGCGGCTACAGGCGACTTTCAGGCAGCTAAAACGCTGATCGAGAAGGCTAAATTAATTGCCAAAAACACTAATGATGCAGATTTAGCTGATGAAATTGCCAAAGAAACACAGGGTTTAATCAAGTAATTACACTTAAATGCAATCAAAGTTGTAAGGAAATGGCTTGATGTTTGACTAACAAGTAATCTTATTAATGTTAATGGAAATTTCCATACTAAATTTCCATACGTGAGGTACTGCTATGATTATTCAAACAAAGTCTGACATCATTCCATCGGAAATTACGCCCAAAGATGTGTTTGATAATAGGCGTAAGTTTTTGCAGCAGGCCGGATTTGGCCTGTTAGCAGGTACTACAGGCTTACTTAGCAATCCATTGCTCGCTGCAACAACAAATGGCACTACCACATCAAAACTGAAAGACTCCCCATTAAGGCTTCCTGGTTATAGTAAATCCATGTACGGCTTTGGTGAAAAGCTGACATCCTACGAGGATGTTACTACCTACAATAATTATTACGAGTTTGGTACAGCTAAACCTGAACCGGCAGTCAATTCCAAATTATTCAAACCGCAGCCTTGGACTGTAAGTATTGAAGGCGAAGTTAAAAAGAACAAAACCATCAGTATTGAAGATATATATAAACTAGCGCCATTAGAGGAACGTATTTACCGCATGCGGTGCGTTGAGGGGTGGTCTATGGTGATTCCCTGGATAGGCTTTCCGCTTGCGCAATTGATTAAATGGGCAGAACCTAATGCTAATGCCAAGTATGTTGAATTTATCTCCCTGGCAGATCCGCAGCAAATGCCTGGTGTTAATCTGCAAATACTGGATTGGCCGTACATCGAAGGCTTGCGCATGGATGAGGCAATGAATCCGCTGACAATCATGGCCGTTGGTTTATATGGAGAGCATTTACCTAATCAAAATGGCGCCCCTATGCGCTTGGTAGTGCCGTGGAAATACGGTTATAAAGGTGCAAAAGCGATTGTTAAAATTCGCTTCACCGAAAAAATGCCGATCACTACATGGATGAAAGCCGGCCCAACTGAATATGGCTTCTACGCCAACGTTAATCCGCAAGTTGACCACCCGCGCTGGACACAATCTTCCGAAAAGCGCATCGGTACAGGCTTGTTTGCAGGTCGCATTAAAACGCAGATGTTTAATGGATATACTGAGCAAGTAGGGCAGATGTACACAGGGTTAGATTTGCGTAAAAACTTCTAGTACAGCATAAATGTTGCATTTTATAAGCAGAGTTCCGGGTAAAAAGCAGATAGCTTTGATTAAAGCCGGCTTATTTTTATTGTGTTTAATCCCTTGCACACGTCTGATTTGGCTTGCGGTTAATGATAACCTGTCAGCAAATCCAGTGGAATTTATCGAACGATCTACAGGCTTTTGGGCATTGTTTATCTTATTGGCTACATTGAGCCTTACCCCAATAAGGCTTATAACAGGGCGTGCCTGGCAGCTTCAGTTCAGGCGAATGTTAGGCTTGTTCATGTTTTTCTATGCATGCTTACATATAACTACATATCTCTGGCTAGATTACAGTTTTAACTGGCCGGACATCACTAAAGACATCATCAAACATCCATATGTACTTGTTGGAGCAAGCGCCTTTCTATTAACGCTGCCGTTAGCTATCACTTCAAACAATTTAATGATTAAACTGCTGCGCGAACGCTGGAAACGGCTACATCGGCTCGTATATTTAATTGCGATTTTAGGTGTTGTACATTTCTGGTGGCTAGTTAAAAAGGATATACGCGAACCTTTGCTGTACGGCACCATTTTAGCGTTACTTCTATGCATCAGAATTTACTATAAATTTTCAAGTAACAAATCCAAAGCTTAAAACACGCTCATTTAAAAATCCTAAAATTCCCCAAAATTCTTGTAAGCATAGGCTTGTTAAAACGACTAACTAGCAACATCAAGTTAAATTCAGGAGAGTTTGGATGCGCACAAATTTTATAGTTGTTTCAAGTACAAAGATTTATCAACAGGTTATCAGTCATCTAAATGACTTCGCAAATAGCATTCCACCTTTATTTTTGCGATTAATCCTTGCAGTGGAGTTTGGCGAATCCGGGTTTGAAAAACTACATGGCACTAATTGGTTTAACGACTTAACATTTCCATTCCCGTTTAATTTGCTTGCACCTGAAATCAGCTGGAGCATAGCAACTTATTTTGAACTTTTTGGTGCTGTGGCGCTTGTGCTAGGGGTAGCGACACGCTTTTTTTCATTTTCTTTAATCATATTGACTATTGTTGCAATTGCTTCCGTACATTGGCCAGATCAATGGACTAACCTCAGTGATCTAGTTACAGGCTACCGCATTATCGATGAAGTGGGTGATGGCTTTGGTAATTACAAATTGCCGCTGATATACATCATTATGTTTTTACCATTGATATTCGGTGGGGCAGGCAAACTTAGTATCGATAACCTAGTAAAAAATAAATGTGGCTAACACCTTACTGAAGTTATTATTTAATTTTACATAATATACATTATACGAAATAAGCTATGTAGTTACTTGGTACGTGACCTTAGAAGTCAAGTATGTCACACACAACCGCAACACCGCACCCACAGGCGTTATACAGCTTTTCGCTCACCCATGAG
>JBAQME010000244.1:0-20227 GCA_049302535.1 Methylotenera sp. | reverse complement strand
ATGTTAATCTTTACACAGCCTCGGCTAGAAGCCTATATTTAACGTGTTAAGCCAAATTCTTACATTTTAATTAATCACTAAATATTTTTTTAATATCGCATATCATGTGCACTAAGAGCCATACTATTTTTTGAAAGCCAGATAAATATGATTGCTGATTCAGCCGTTACCGATGCCGTAACACTCTTAGACAAAAATCCTGATTACAAAGTAATTAAGCGCATCTCTTCTCGAAAAGCATTTGCTGAGAACGATGGCCGAGCATTATTAAAGGGCGTGGTTGTAGATACCGAAACTACGGGCACTAATCCAGACCAAGATGCCATTATTGAGCTAGGTATGGTTCTGTTTGAGTTTGATCCCGAAACAGGGTTAGCCTACAACATTATTGGATCATTTGATGAGCTAGAAGATCCTGGCTTTCCTATTCCACCAGAATCTACTGCAGTGCATGGCATCACAGATGAAATGGTCATGGGTAAGAAAATTGATAACAATAGCGTGGCGCGCTTTCTTGAAGGCGTCAGTATTGTCATTGCGCACAACGCTAAGTTTGATCGCGTCTTCCTTGAAAAACGATTGCCAATATTTGAGTCTCTGCCTTGGGCGTGCACCTTTGCGCAGATCGACTGGAGTGGGGAAGGCGTAGGGTCAGCCAAACTCGATTACATTGCTTATCAATACGGATTTTTTTACGACGCACATCGAGCCGAAGTCGATTGTTTTGCATTGCTTGAAATACTTCAAAAACAACTACCTAAATCAAAAGAACTGGTCTTAAAGTCCTTACTGCTATCACTGCATCAGAAAAGTTATACTATTTCTGCACTAGGCTCACCGTTTGAAACCAAAGATATACTGAAGGCAAAAGGCTATCGATGGAATGGCGACAAGAAGTGCTGGCATAATACCTTAACTGGTGATGATGCCATTAAGGAGGAGGTGGTTTGGTTGAAAGATAACGTCTATGGCGGCAAGTCGGCCAAAGTCGAAATTGAGGTTCTGAATTGCCTGACGCGGTTTTCAAATAGATCGGGTAATCGTGGCATCAGGGAAATATAAAACCTTAGACATTGTTGAACACCTAAAATGATAGGTGATTAACACGCTCAGAATAACAACATATAAAAAGGTCATCATGAGTTTAATTGGCAATATTCTTTGGTTTATTTTAGGCGGAGCCTTGATGGGTATCAGTTGGTGGATCGCTGGTGCGCTGGCTTATCTATCAATCATAGGCATTCCATGGGGTAAAGCTTGTTTCGTGATTGGTCAGTTTGCCTTCATGCCATTTGGCAAAGAAGCTGTTAACCGAAAATACGTCAATGACAAAGATGATATTGGTACAGGTAGCTTAGGGACTATTGGTAATGTGATTTGGTTTATTTTCGCTGGCTTCTGGCTTGCACTAGGGCATTTGATTTCAGCTATGATTTGCTTTGTCACGATCATTGGCATTCCTTTCGGAGTACAACATATCAAATTGGCTGGTATTGCTGTTGCACCGATAGGTAAAACGATCATTGATAAGTGGTAAATCGTAGGTATAACAAATGAATCGCTGAGACTTGTAATGGAAATCAAATGAAAAATATCACAGCGTTATTATTAATACCATTTCTATTGATGCCACTACTGGCTGAGGCTTATAAATCTAACTATTGCACCACATGTGAACGGGATGGCAACGGCCATATTAAGAGAAGCCTAGAAGCAAAACATGAGTTCAAGCGCCAGCATCCATGTCCTTCAACGGGTAAGTCAAAAGGACGCTGTGAAGGATATATTATTGATCATGTTATTCCTCTAAAGCGTGGTGGCCCTGATGTTCCAAGTAATATGCAATGGCAGACAATCGAAGAGTCAAAAGCGAAGGATTCGATTGAGTAAGGTGGATATTTTGGCTGGAAATGCCTATTGACCTGGGTTAAGCCCAGAGAGCCCTTTTGATGCAAATATTCCTTGGCCATTTTGGGTAGAAGTATTTAGTAGAAGGATTATGGTGACTTTAGATACTCAATCTTGCCGTGCGTAAATAGGGAGAAGGTGATGAGAGCCAAACATCTCCCCACGGCATTGTTCTCTGACGTGAGTATGAGAAGAATAGGAGTCTTTTGGAGCGAGTTATCGCAACGAAAGCATTTCTTTTTTCTTCTTCAAGTTGTTTTGACTTCCCTTTTGCTCTGTAATCAGGGAAGACTCCATCCGCCATGCCTACAATAAAAACAATATCAAACTCCAGCCCTTTTGATGAATGCACCGTCAATAATGCAACGCCGTCTTTAGTGGTCTTTCCCGTAGTGCCAAGAGCCATGCTACTCATAAAGCCGGCAATTGAGCGTGAGGCTGGATTGTCAGAGCGTAAATATTGATCCCATTCGACTCGTAATACCGTTAAATCTTCACGAATTGCTCTTCGTTCATCTTCTTCGCACGTGTCAGCAAACTCTTCTAGAATCTTTATCCCCGGCATAAGGTCAAGCCTCTGCGTATTTGAATGTGTTAGTGATATCGCTTTGGATATAGCCAAGCATCTAGGCTCATTATGGATGACTGCTGCTTGGGAAATAGTGTTCACTATATCTATAGCAGAGGTAATAGCTAACTCTGTATTGAATAAACAACCCCATTTTTTTGCCAAAGCATTAAGATGAAGGGTGTCTCTTGGATTCGCAATGACTCTTAATGCGAGTTGGAACTCATCTACAACTTTAGACTCATTCTCATATGTGGCAGATAGACGCTTAAAATATGGGATTCCTCTGTTTTTTAGCTCTCTCTCAACTTTTAGTAGTACGAATCGAGTCCGACCTAAGATTGCGCAACTATTTGGTACAACTGGGCCCTCAATATCAGGGTGGCCAGTTCTTTGGAGTTCAATAATAGCGTCTGCAACCTGCTTGGCTTCATCCTCTTCATCACTTCCAATTAAGAGAGATACTTTTCCTTCAACAGGAAGTTGAGTTTCTACCATGTATTGTTGGTCTAGAGATTGCGCAACTTTAACTACAGCTTTGGATGACCTAAAATTTTCTTGTAGCTTTATTTCAGCTGCGCTGAAATCATTTTTGAATGCGTTCATATATTCTGGACTTGATGTATTAAAGCCATAAATTGACTGCTTGGGATCGCCAACCATCAGTACGTTTTTGTAATCAACTCCACACATTGCGCGTAGCACTGCATATTGCGCTTCATTCAAATCTTGAGCCTCGTCGATACAAATGAATTTATATAATCTTCTATAAAAATCCGCCACCTTCGGAAAGTCAGTAAAAAGTTGATATGTTAATAACAGCAAGTCTTCAAAATCGTAGGCTCCGCATGCGCGAAGACCAGCGTTATAGCCATCGAAAATATGATCGAGTAAGGGTTCGGTGTAGTCAGCATAACTGATAGGATGTGCTTTGAGCGTCGCAATGCCTTTTAGCCATTGATCAATTCGTTGGTTTCGCTCTTTAGTGTCAAGATCACTTAATTCGGCTGTTAACAGAGGGTCTTCAGTAATAGCTTGAATTAGAATTTGTTTGCGGTCTTGTATTTGTTCGAAAATTTGGGGAGTTGATTCGACTCCAACGAGTTTGCCTCGGTCGGCAAGCACTTCTAGACAGAATCCATGCAAAGTACTAATAAATGCTCGTTGTCGGAGTTCCCCAAGATCACTCAGCCGTTCAGTCATTTCATTAGCGGCTTTATTTGTAAAAGTTAATGCGAGGACGCGAAAGTGACCTGGAATGTTTGTTAGTAAATTTCTTACTCTTTCAGTTAGGACTCGAGTTTTTCCAGAGCCAGGACCGGCAACAACGAGTAACGCTCCTTCTTCATGTTCAACAATACGTTTTTGTGTATCAGAAAGCCGGACTTTAATCATTTATTTAACATCCTCAATTGGTTCAGGCTTTTTGGATAACCCAAAGTTATTGGAAATAATTTCGAATAGCTCAGCTATTTTTTTAGGGATACGGCGTGCAGGATCTTCTAAACTAATTATTGTGTTAGCCAAAGGTTTTGCATAACGAGTTTTCTTGCTGCTGATTTTATCTAATGCAGCACGTACACGGCCTTCAGCGCCGGCGTAATCCCGCGATGTAGGTTTCCCACCAACATTTTTCCCTGGTTTTCCATGAAGTTCTACAATGTATTGATTAAGCGCTTCCTCGCCTTCCGTTGCGATAATCGACGCTTCGAATGCATCTACATATCCTTCTTCTATCAAGTATGCTTCGAGGTCGTTGTCATTAGGAATAATATGAACATTTTGAATGGTTGCAATATCATCAATACCGGCCCGTTTTAGGGAGCCTTTGAGCGAGTTGATAGTGTTAACCTCCCCATCAGAAAAGATGTACCAAGGAATGCCAAAGCTGCGGGCAAGCCAAACAAAAGGGAAGTAATCTTGACCACCTACGCCTATAAAGTTGAACCCTAACTCATGAGTTGACGCTCCCCAAAATGATTCTGCCCATAGTGGAAATGCTTGTTCCTCAGTTTCTCCTTCAAATAATATAAGGGCACGAGCGAATAGCAAATCTCCACGAGACTCAATTACGTTACGTTCAAGTTTACGAATGTCATCAGGATTTAAAGAGGAAAGGTTCAAGCGTGTAGCGTTTGTGACACCTCCGTGCTTAGTGAAAAGTCGCAGCTCTTCAAGTTTTGCTTGTCCAGCAAAATAGGGAGAGTGCGTACTAACGATACGTTGTCCAGGAATAGATTTAATGTGAGAAAAAAGCGATCTTTGTGCTTGAGGGTGTAAGTGAGACTCAGGCTCTTCAAGAGCAAGTAATGAATGTACATGATCTCCTTGTTTGACTGCGAGATCGTATCTCCATGAAACAAATGCTCTAAATACTAAGAGGGAGGCTAAACTGCGCGTGCCCATTCCGTGTCGAGTTAGAGGGAAGGCTTGCGCACCAGTCGTAGCGAAGGTTACATCAACCCCTTTTGATAAATCTCTAAGCCGGCGAGCTACTGGAGCAATTTCAATTCCAGCACTGTCCGTGGCCACAACGGCGCTTATGTCCGTTAAATTAGTCTTTAAATGTTTAAGAACTTCACTTTTTGTAACTATTTCTTGGTTGAGAGTAGATAGGGCGCTCTCAATCTTATCAATATCTTCAGCGGTCAGCCCCAGATTGTCAGTTAGTCTTCTCCAAAATGATCCTTGATGATGAAGGTCATCATCAAGATCTCGTTTGGCATCGATGTAATGAAGAGCTATAGGCTCTAATTGTCCTGTTGTTAAATTTTTGTCTGTTGTTTCAGCTGTAAGCCATTCATTGGAAAGTCTCCATTCTTTTAGGAACTTCCTTTCAAGGACGTAATCTCCTTTTACAATGCTCCAGGAGAGTGTGGTTCTATAAGCCATGAATTCGTTGAAATTAGCATCTTGGGAAATACCCGGCCCCCATAGACCTGTCCAGTAGCTTCCTTCTGGGAAAGTCTCTAAATACACACCTTCGCCATTAACTGGACGGATACATATATCGATGATTACTTTGCGATCTAAAGGAGGAAGTGCTTCACCAGTAGCTAGATGTATATCGTCTTGTCCAAGCGATTTACGCCCGGCTCCAATGGCTGCATACATGGCATCAAGAAAGCTGGTTTTCCCGGCATTATTTGCACCGACGAGTACAGTTAACTCATCTAGCTCAACTTCAACATTAGTTAAAGACCTAAAGTGAGATACACGAACGCAAGTAACCTTTACTCCACTGAGTATTTCTTTTATTTTTTCTGTAGGCATTCGTGTTATCTCAATGTTGTCTTTGTTTTGTTAACTGAGTTAGATGTTGGCTAGACATCGCAAAAGTTAAGGTCGATTCAGAAAATTATATTTAATGCATATTCTATTTGAAATGAGTCATTAATTCTTAATTTGTAAGGCATTTCAATTTATGGCATACGAATATCACTTTATGCTCCACAAATTTCATTAATTAAGATTTCCTACAAACACGCAGGTTTGTTTTAAAAATGAATTTAGCATTATTTGCTTAAATTTTAATCTGTTGTTTAAAGTTTGCAGGGTATTTTATTGACAGGGTATAATCCTGAATACTCAACAAGTTATCAAATTAGCGCAAGCTATAAAAGGAAATGCAAATGCTTGAATCGGCAGCAACAGCTTCGACAACAATAGCTTCAAATAGTGAAGCAATCATCAATACTGATAATCTTAAAGCTAAACTTAAAGATAATCAGGCCAAATCATGTGACTCAACAACCGTAAATCGCTGGAGTGTTGCCGATATTGTCGCATTATTTGAGTTGCCTTTCAGTGATTTAATGTATCAGGCGCAAACGTTGCACCGTGCTAATTTTGACCCTAATGCGGTGCAGGTCAGCACTTTGCTGTCGATTAAAACTGGCGGCTGTTCTGAGGATTGCGGGTATTGCCCGCAAGCTGCGCGTTATCATACTGACGTTGAAAATGAGCCGCTGATGGCTTTGGATGATGTATTGGCCGCTGCGCAGGAAGCCAAAGACAATGGTGCGAGTCGTTTCTGTATGGGTGCAGCCTGGCGTGGACCAAAACAGCGTGACTTGGAGCCGGTACTCAAAATGATTGCTGAAGTAAAAGCCATGGGTCTGGAAACCTGTGCGACTTTGGGCATGCTGAAAGAAGGTCAGGCGGAACAGTTGAAAGAAGCTGGCTTGGATTATTACAACCACAATCTGGATACTGCACCTGAGTTTTATGGTGAAGTGATTACGACCCGAACTTATCAGGATAGGCTGGAAACACTGGAGCGCGTACGTAGCCAGGACATTCATGTATGCAGCGGCGGTATTATCGGCATGGGTGAAACGCGTAATCAGCGCGCTGGTTTGCTGGCGCAGCTGGCCAATATGGAGCGCCCGCCTGAAAGTGTCCCTATTAATTTACTCACGCAAGTTGAGGGCACGCCATTACACGGCACGGAAGAGCTGGATCATTTGGAGTTTGTGCGTACCATTGCTGCAGCACGTATTACCATGCCGAATAGTTACGTTCGTTTGTCTGCAGGACGCCAAAGTATGAGCGAAGGTGTGCAGGCGTTATGCTTCCTGGCGGGGGCCAACAGTATTTTTTATGGTGAGAAACTGTTAACAACCGGTAATCCGGAAGCCGAAAGTGATAAGCAGTTATTTGCCAAACTCGGTATCAATAAAATTTAACTGGAAATATTTAACTGGAATTCAATGTTAGCCGCACTTCAACAAGAACTCGATCAACGCAAAATAGATGGCTTGCTGCGTCAGCGCCGCCTGCTGGATTCCCCGCAGGCGGAGCATATTGTTGCCAACCACAAACCATATCTTTCATTTTGCAGTAATGATTATCTGGGGCTGGCGAACCACCCTGACCTGATTGCCACCATGCAAAAAGCCGCGGGCGATTCAGGCGTGGGCAGCGGGGCGTCTAACCTCATCACTGGACATCACCGTTATCATGATTCGCTGGAAAAACAGCTTGCACAGTTTGTAGGCTTGCCAGCCGCTTTATTATTTTCTACCGGTTACATGGCGAACATCGGTGTCATTGGTGCACTGATGGGTCGCGGTGATGCCGTATTTGCCGATAAATTAAACCATGCCTGTTTGAATGATGGCGCGTATTTTTCATATGCAGAGATGCATCGTTTCCCACATAACGATGTGAAGGCGCTGGAGAAATTACTGCAAGCCAGCACCGCCAAGCACAAACTGATTGCGGCAGACGCAGTATTCAGCATGGATGGTGATATTGCGCCGATCCCGGAATACCTCGCACTATGTGAGAAGTACGATGCGTATCTGTATCTGGATGATGCACACGGTTTTGGCGTGCTGGGTGAGCATGGGCAGGGCAGCTTGAATCACTTCAAGATCAAATCGCCCCGGATTATCATGATGGCTACATTAGGCAAGGCTGCGGGTGTTGCAGGTGCTTTTGTCGCTGGTGAACAAGTGGTGATTGATTATTTAATTCAAAAAGCCAAGAGCTACGTTTATTCAACCCCTGCGCCACCTGCGTTATCAGCGACGTTATCCGCATCGGTCAATTTGATTGAGCAGGGTGATGATTTGCGGGCTAACCTCAATAGTTTGATTGCTTATTTGAAGGCAAATCTGGAACTCAAGAAATGGCAATTGTTAGCCTCAGATACGGCTATCCAGCCGTTGATTATAGGCGGTAATCTAGAAGCGTTGGCTGTTAGTGAATATTTGCAAACTTGTGGTATTTTAGTACCGGCGATACGTCCGCCTACAGTGCCCGTTGGCACGGCAAGGCTGCGTATTTCACTGTCGGCCGCGCATAGCCTGGATGATGTTAAACAACTGGTTGCGGCAATTCATCAAGCTGAAAGTGTGTTATGACCATAACATCCAATAATATCCATGTGGAAACCATAGGCATAGGGCCGAACCTGGTGTTGATCCACGGCTGGGGCATGAGCGGCGCCGTGTGGCAGCCGTTAGTGAAAAAACTCAGTAAATCATTTACCTTGCATCTGGTGGATTTACCTGGCATGGGATTGAGCCGCCCGATAGAGCCATTTCACCTGCATACCGCAGCAGATAAAGTTGCAGAAATATTACCTGCCAATGCGGACGTAGTGGGCTGGTCCTTGGGTGCGCAAGTGGCGATGCGCATGGCCCTGGATTATCCTGACCTGGTGCGCAGGCTGGTACTGGTAGGCGCTACACCATGTTTTGTGAATAAAAGTTTTGATCAGAATAGTATCGAGTATAAAAATACCTGGGATGCCGGCATTGACCCTGACGTTTTCAGTAACTTTGCCGATGATGTGAACGAAAATTATCACAAAACCATGACGCAGTTTTTAACCTTGCAGTGCATGGGCTCAAGCGATGCAAGAAGCACTGTGAAGTTATTGCGTAACAAATTCGCAGAGCGGCCGGCACCAACATCACAGACTTTATACCGTGCGCTTAATATCCTGCTGGATACGGATCTGCGCGCTGAGGTTGAACATTTAAGAAAGCCGATATTGCTTATTCATGGCGACCGGGATACCTTGGCGCCGGTACAGGCCGCACATTGGATGATGCAGAATTTGCCATCAGGTTTTTTACGGGTAATGGCGGGCGCATCGCACGCACCTTTTTTGTCGCACCAGGAGCAGTTTATTGATGCGCTTGTGCAGTTTTTAGAGCCATCGGCACAGTAACCTCATGATGATTGATGATATTTACCGTATCGATAAAACACGCGCGCGTGCTTCTTTTGGTCGCGCAGCTGAAACTTATGACGCAGCCGCAGTACTGCAAAAGCAAGTGCGTGAAGAAATGCTGGGCCGGCTGGATCTGGTCAAAATCAACCCACAAGTGATACTGGATGCGGGTTGTGGCACCGGACTGGCTAGCCAAGCTCTGCAAAAACGATACGCAAAGTCTCAAGTGGTATCGCTCGACTTTGCTTACCCCATGCTGCAGAAGACGCGCAAAACATGTGGTCATGCAGGGCTGGGCTATCAACTGAAGTCGCTATTGGGTGGCGTAAAACAGAATCTGTTATGCGCGGATATTGAGGCGCTGCCATTGGCAAGCGCGAGCACAGGTCTGGTATGGTCGAATCTGGCGATCCAATGGTGCAATGATCTGGACGCTGCATTGCAGGAGTTCCACCGCGTGCTGCAGCCTGAAGGTTTGCTGATGTTCAGCACGTTTGGCCCGGATACTTTGCGTGAATTAAGAATTGCCACTGGGGCAGCAAGCGGCAATGAATATACCAGTGTGAGCAGGTTTATTGACATGCACGACATAGGAGATGCACTGGTACGTGCAGGATTCAGTGCGCCGGTGCTGGATGTGGAACGGTTTACGCTGACCTATGACGATGTAAAAAGCGTGATGCGCGATTTAAAGAGCATAGGTGCGCACAATGCCACGGATGGCCGTGCGCGTGGCCTACTCGGACGTGGGTTTTTTGCAAAACTGGAACAGCACTATGAGCAGTTCCGTCAAGATGGCAAGTTGCCGGCGACGTTCGAGGTGGTTTATGGCCATGCATGGCGCGCTAAGGATAATTCCAAGTTTGAAGATGGCGTTTCGCCCATCACTTTTAAACCAAGAAATAAATAGTCAAGGCGCATGAAGCAATCGTATTTTGTGGTTGGCACAGATACCAATGTAGGTAAAACCTACATTGCCAGCGCGTTAATCCAGTATTTTTCAGATGCAGGCAAGAAAACTATTGGTATGAAGCCAGTCGCCTCCGGCTGTGAATTGAGTCGACACGGTGTCTGGCAAGGCCAGCTTGTTAATGAAGATGTCGTGGTTTTAAGCAATGCAGCTACCCTGAGCGCGCCTTTGGATCTAATCAACCCATATCGTTTCGCCCCTGCGGTAGCGCCGCACATTGCCGCGGAACAAGCCGATGTTGATATTGATTTGGATGCCATCGCGCAGGCTTATCGCTTGCTGGCAGGAATGGCGGATGTCGTGGTTGTTGAAGGGGCCGGCGGTTTCCTGGTTCCAATTAATCCACAGCAGACTCTTGCTGATTTAGCCGTAAAACTTGATCTGCCTATCGTTCTGGTAGTGGGGATGCGTTTGGGCTGCATCAATCACGCGTTATTAACTGTCGAGGCTATCGAATCCAGAGGATTGACATTGGCAGGCTGGGTGGCGAACCAGATTGACCCTGATATGCCGATGTTTGCAGAAAACCTCGCCAGTTTACGGCAACGCATCGCTGCGCCGTGCTTGAGCGTGGTGCCATGGCAGGGCAAAGCCAGCTTTGATTTCAGTTAGGTGCTGGCTGGCGTCTATGTTTTACTGGGCGGTTTTATTGGGCGATCTCGGCCGCTTCCACGATCACTTTGTAAAGCTGCACTTCTTTGGCGGTATTAACATGCTCACCCACCGCAACCTGACTGCGTTTTCCCGGTGCTAGCCCCCTAATGATTAACGGGCCGCTTTGCGCAACCGCACGGCCGGTTCTTGCATCATATTTCACTACGCGCACTTGAACACGGCCTATCGGTACAGAGGTACCGTTCTGCACCACGGCATATAAATTACCCGCATTGTCGGCTAATGCGCCTGCCTGAATATATCTGGCAGGATTGCGTGGCAAGTCAATGTGAACGAGACGTGCAGTAGCATCTTTGCCTATGTCTGAATTAGAGCTGGCCGCGACCTGGTAATGTTGCAATGCGCCGTTGATGTCACCGCGTTCTTCGGCCAGCTGGCCTAATAAAGCATGCCCCGGTGCTGTTGGCAGTAGCTCATTGGCACGCTTGAGGTAGGGTTCTGCCTCGGATTTCTTGCCCATATTAAATAACGCAATACCGCTTTGTATGTGCGGTTTGAAGTAATCCGGCTGCAGTTTAATCGCCTTGCTGTAGAAGGCCAGGGCCTCCTGCGGTTTTTTCTGGGTTAAGGCAATGTCACCTAACAATTCCTGAAACCGCGCTTCGCGCGGTTCGCCTGCAATTGCCTGATTGACCAGTGTTTTGGCTTTATCTATATTTTTCTCACTCAGGGCTTTTACCGCCTCATCATAAGCTTTATAGGCCGCCTGGGTTGCCCTGAGTTTTGCGGTTTTTTGCGCATAGATTTCTTTACCCCAGTCGCCGCCGGCTCCTACTTGTGCCAGTGTTGCTTTATTAGCGGCAACACGTTCGGGAGAAGGGGGGTGGCTCGCGAATAATCCTTGTATGAAATTACTTTCACGCCCCTCGCTTAAACGGACAAAGGTTTCCTGCAAGGTAACTGCCGCGGTAGGGTCATATCCCGCTTTTTTCATGTATTGCATGCCGTACAGGTCAGATTCACTCTCTGCATCACGGCCATATTTGCTGCTGATAAGCTGTACGCCTACCTGTGCCCCGCCAACAATAAGATTGGCGTAATCGGTATTTTGTGCGCCAATGCCAACGGCAATCATGGCACCTTGTAACAGCATGCCGCGCTCCATGCCCTTGGCACCATGCCTTGCTGCTGCATGCACCATTTCGTGTCCCATCACTGCCGCCAGTTCTGCCTCGCTGTGGAGTTCGTATAGCAGGCCACGGTTAAAGGCAATTTTCCCGCCCGGCATAGCCCAGGCATTGGGCACGGAATCATTGATTACCTTATATTCATAGGGTAGTTTGCGGTCAGAAACAGCGGCTAGCTTATCACCGACACTTTGTACATAAGCAGTCAGTTCTGGATCAAGAACATAGTCTCCACCCTGGGATTGGCGAGCGGGTGAATAGTTTTGGGTGCCTATCTCGATTTCCTGCGCTTCCGATACCAGCTGAATCTCCCGCTTTTTGGTCACCGGGTTGATACCGCACGAGCCTATTGCAAGCATCAAGGCTGACAAGGCGATAATAGATAAATGTCGGGATAAATTGTGTTTCATTGTGGCAGACCTGCGAATATGAAATAAAAGCATAACGTAAAAATAAAGATTAAATACCGGTTTTTAATGAGGCAAGCGTAAAGTATCGTAAAACTTTGCTTTGAGTTGTTGATATTGAATTATTGATAGAGCTGATGCGTTCGAATGTAATCAATCACGCTATCCGGCATTAAATAACGGACAGAATCCTTGTGGTGCAGTGCATGCCGGATCGCAGTAGATGAAATATCCAAAGCCGTTACCTGGCGCATGGTGACATATCCGGCAGGTGTTGTGTGCAGGTCATCCGCATTTTCGGTGTAGTGGTTGTGCAGGAAAGTCTCAAGCACTTTTGGCAGCTTGTGATTATTCGCCTGTATTTGCGGTCTCTGCACCAGCGCAATATGGCAGAGTTGTATGATTTCCTGCCAACGATGCCAGTTATCGAATTTGGTGAAAGCATCACTGCCCATCAGCAGCGTGATGCTGGTTTGTGCGCCCAGTCTCTCACGTAAATCTTGCAGCGTATCTACCATATAGGAGGCGCCGCTTCTGCGTAGCTCGCAATCGTCAAAAGTGAATGCCGCATTGTTGGCAATCCCCAGCTGCACCATGGCCGCACGGTGTTCTGCGCTTATGGCCGGCGCAGTTTTGTGCGGCGGATTCGCCGCAGGTATAAAGCGCACTTCGTCAAAGTCCAAAGCGTCGGCCAGTTCCTGTGCCATGCGTAAATGCCCGTAATGGATCGGGTTGAACGTACCGCCAAGAATGCCTATTGCAGGTATTCGAGTTAAAGGATTGCCGGCCGCTTTCAAGTCTGGGGCTTTCTGTTAAGCGCGAACTTGTCCGTCACCCAGGACTACATATTTTAGCGAGGTTAAGCCTTCCAGGCCGACAGGACCGCGTGCATGCAATTTGTCGGTAGAAATACCGATTTCAGCACCTAAGCCATATTCAAAGCCGTCAGCAAAGCGTGTGGAGGCGTTGACTATTACGCTGCTGGAATCAACTTCACGTAAAAACCTGCGCGCTTTTGTGTAGTTTTCGGTCACGATGGCTTCGGTATGCTGGGACGAGTGCTGGTTAATGTGTGCAATCGCTTCATCCAAACCGCTCACTACCTTGCACGAAATGACGGCAGCCAGGTATTCGGTGTAATAGTCTTCTTCAGTGGCTGGTTTTGCTTGTTTTACCAATGCGCGAGTTTCCGCACAGCCCCGGATTTCGACGCCGTGTGAGATCAGCATGTCGGCAAGTTTTGGCAGCATAGTGGCTGCAACCGAGCGTGCGACTAACAATGATTCCGCCGTGTTACAGGTGCCAAGCCGCTGCGTTTTGCTGTTTTCCAGAATGCGCAAAGCTTTGTCAAAATCAGCATCGTCATCTACATATACATGGCAGTTGCCATCCAGATGTTTAATCACAGGAATGCGTGCATCGTTGGAAATACGTTCAATCAAACCCTTTCCGCCACGAGGTATGATTACGTCTACGTACTGCTTCATGGTAATGAGCTCACCTACCGCAGCGCGGTCTGTGGTTTCTACCACCTGCACCGCTGTTGTTGGCAATCCGGCTTCGACCAGGCCTTCATGCACCAGTTTTGCCAACGCCTGATTGCAATGTATGGCCTCGGAACCGCCACGCAATATTGCAGCGTTGCCTGATTTAATGCAAAGCCCTGCCGCGTCTGCCGTTACGTTAGGACGTGCCTCGTAGATAATGCCTATGACGCCGAGTGGAACACGCATTTGTCCAACTTGAATACCACTTGGGCGGTATTTGAAATTACTCATCTCACCGATTGGATCAGCAAGGCTGGCAATTTGCGTAAGACCTTCTGCCATGCCGTTGATGGATTTTTCTGTCAGTGTAAGCCGGTCCAGCATGGCGGCATCAAGCCCGTTTGCGCGTGCGGCATCCATGTCCAGCTTGTTGGCGGCAAGCAGGGAGGATTTTTCACGCAGGATCGCCTTTGCAATGGCATTGAGCGCGATATTTTTTTGATTAGTATCGGCACTAGCCATCAAGCGCGAGGCTTTTCGTGCTTCAACGCCAATATTTTGCATGTATTGTTGAATGTTCACAGGGTTTATTGCCATTAAATGAAGTAATTTTGTGATTATACGCTTTTTAATAATCTCTTAAGAAGCGTACTTATTCAGCGTCCGCGCACGCGCGCCAGTCCAAAGCAAAGCCTGGAGATTTCCAGCCAGGCATCGCCAAGCAGCACGCCTTTTGCCGTTTTATCAATATCTGCAAGCTTTTGTAACGCGGCTTCAAGCTGGCGCAGACTTAAGCGTGCCAGTGCCCGTTTAACCAAAGCCTGTTTATCGCCATATATGCGCGCGCTTGTCATGGCATTCGTGATATTTTCACCACGCATTTCCGCCTGTTTTATCCGTACTAAAGGGCGTAATACCCATATCAGTGGATTCATCACGGCAACGGCGTTTTCACCTTCATCCTGCAAGCCTTGTAAAATCCGTACAGTGCGTGCCGTGTCCCCCTGCAGCACGGCTTCCCCTAGCTGGAACGCGTCGTAGCGCGACACATTGAGTACCGATTCACGCACCGCTGCATCCGAGAGTTCGCCTTCTGGGTACAGCAGCCCCAGTTTTTGCACTTCCTGATTGGCGGCCAGTAAATTGCCTTCCACCTGGTGCGCCAGAAATTCCAGCGTTGGCGTGCCGGTATGCTGACCTTGCTGGGAAAGCCTGTTAGCGATCCATTTGGGTAAATTGGCGGCATCTACCTCGTTGAGTGTAATGGTCTGCGCTTGTGCCTCCAAAGCGGTGAACCATGCGCTGTTTTTGGCTTCACGCTCCAGCGCCGGCAAGATAATGACCACTGTGGTGTCAGGCAGCGCTTTGGCTGCCAAAGCGTGCAATGCCTTGCCACCCTCAACGCCAGGCTTGCCGGAGGGAATGCTGAGTTCCAGCAGTCGACGATTGGAAAACAGTGAAATCGATTGCCCGAAATTTTGAATCTGCTGCCAGTTGAAATTGCGCTCTACCGTTAAACTGGTGCGCTCGTCAAAGCCTTGTGTACGAGCGGCTGCGCGAATGGCATCCAAACATTCACGTTGTGCCAGGGGTTCATCACCTACTAGAACATATAAGGCTTGCAGGCCTTGCTTAAGGTGTGATTCCAACTGGGGCTGTGCCAAACGCATGAGTAGTTATGCAGCAGGTTTGAAGGCTGTTAAGCGGCGTAAAAGCTCTCGTATTGCGTCGCTGCGCATGTCTGCATTTAATCGGGCCTCTTCATCACCTTTACCAAGTAAAGCCTTATCATCGTAAGAAAAATCACGGCGGGTACTTACCGTCTGTACCGGTCCCCATATCGGGTTGGCTGGGTCACGCATTCTAAAACTCACGAGATAATTAAGTTCATACTCGCGCACCAAGCCACCGCCGCTCAAGGATAAAATACGCTTTTGATTGCTCTCGCCCATCAGTTCCAGCAGCAATTCTGCATCCTCGGCATTGTCAACTACTTGCACGCCATTGCCTTTAAATGAGCGTTTGAGGTCTCTTGAGATGCTCAGCGTGCTGCCTTGAATATACAGTTTTTTGAAAGCCAGATCAGCGCTCCCCCGTAGCTGGAAACCGCATGCAGAAAGCAAAAATGTGAATAACATGACCATGCTTATGACGGTATTTCTGCGGAATACAACCGGTGAGTGCGGGTTTTTCATGATTTATCCTGCTACAACGTTAATGAGTTTATTGGGCACGACAATAACTTTACGCACGGTCATGTTACCTTCAATATGTTTTTGCACGCAAGGTTGGCTTAAAACCAGTTTTTCCAGGGCGTCCTTACTCTCTGTTTTTGCTACTGTCATGCTGCCGCGCAGCTTGCCGTTGATTTGGATCATATATTCGATACTGTCTTGCACCATTGCGCTTTGATCTGCTATCGGCCAGGCTGAATCCAGGATGTGGCTGTCTGGACATAATTCTGTCCATAGTGCCTGGCAGATGTGCGGCACGATAGGTGACAGCAGTAGCGCAACATTTTGCAAAACTTCCTGGCGTACTTGTCTGGTGATGTCATCACCGCCTTCAATTTTAGCAAGCGTATTCATCAATTCCATGACTGATGAAATTGCAGTGTTAAAGCTATGGCGACGGCCATAGTCATCGGCAACTTTTTCAATAGTGCTGTGTAACTGGCGACGCAGGTTTTTGAGTTCTGCGTTTAATTCGCCGGTGGTGTAGGCTGGCACTGAACCACCCTCTACATGGTCGTAAACCGCCTGCCACAATCTGCGTAAAAAGCGATGCGCACCTTGCACGCCGCTGTCAGCCCATTCCAGGCTTTGTTCCGGCGGTGCGGCAAACATCATGAACAGGCGCGCAGTATCGGCACCATAAGTGTCAATCAGCTCCTGCGGGTCAACCGTGTTGCCCTTGGATTTACTCATTTTGGTGCCGTCTTTCAACACCATGCCCTGTGTGAGCAGGTTGGTAAATGGCTC
This sequence comes from Methylotenera sp., assembly GCA_049302535.1. Taxonomy (GTDB): domain Bacteria; phylum Pseudomonadota; class Gammaproteobacteria; order Burkholderiales; family Methylophilaceae; genus Methylotenera. Next base: position 3,416 of record JBAQME010000244.1, on the reverse strand, counting down.
ATCGTTCTTCAGCAAACCCACGTCACGCATCAGCTTGTTGAAGAAGCGTGCATACAGTAAGTGCAGAATCGCATGTTCAATGCCGCCTACATATTGGTCAACCGGTAGCCAGTAGTTGGCGCGTTCATCTGCCATCGCGGTTTTGCTGTCAAAGCTGGCATAACGGGCAAAATACCATGAAGACTCAAAAAACGTATCCAGGGTATCCGTCTCGCGCGTCGCCTTGCCGCCACAAGTAGGGCAGTTGGTTTCATAAAAGTGCGGGTCTTTTTTAATCGGTGAGCCTACGCCATCCATCACAACATCTTCGGGCAATACCACCGGCAATTGCTCAGCCGGTACCGGCACTTCGCCGCAGCTTGGGCAGTGGATAATCGGGATCGGGCAGCCCCAGTAACGCTGGCGTGAAACGCCCCAGTCGCGCAGGCGGTACTGGGTGCGGCGTTTGCCTAAATTTTTAGCGGATAAAGCCGCTGCAATGGCAGTACTCGCGCCATCAAAATCCAGGCCATTGAAATCGCCAGAATCAAACAGCTCGCCATGTTCTGTCATTGGTAATGTGTTAATTTCGGCGTGCTTGATAACGGCTTTAATAGGTAAGCTGTATTTAGTAGCAAATTCAAAGTCGCGCTCATCATGTGCAGGTACGGCCATCACGGCACCTTCGCCATAGCTGGCCAGTACGTAGTTGGCAACCCATACCGGCAACTGCTCGCCATTGAGCGGATGTGTGACAAATAATCCGGTAGCCATGCCTTTTTTCTCTGCCGTGGCAATGTCCGCCTCAGCTACGCTGCCGCGTTTACATTCAGCGATAAAGTTAGTCAATTCTTTGTTGTTTTGTGCAGCTTGAGTGGCGAGGGCATGCTCCGCGGCTACGGCAACATAGGTCGCACCCATCAGCGTATCCGGGCGGGTGGTATACACCTTGAGGTTACCTGTTTGACCGACTATAGGAAACTCGACTTCGCAGCCGTAGCTTTTGCCGATCCAGTTGCGTTGCATGGTTTTAACTTGCTCAGGCCAGCCTTCGAGTTTATCCAGGTCATTCAGCAATTCTTCAGCATAGGCGGTGATTTTCATGAAGTATTGAGGAATGTCGCGTTTTTCAACCAGCGCACCACTGCGCCAGCCGCGGCCATCTATTACCTGTTCATTGGCCAGCACGGTACCGTCTACCGGATCCCAGTTTACGGTAGAAGTTTTTTTGTAGATCAACCCTTTTTTAAACAGTTCGGTAAACAGCCATTGCTCCCATTTATAGTATTCCGGTTTGCAGGTGGCGATTTCGCGGTTCCAGTCCACGCCAAGCCCCAGCTGTTTGAGCTGGGTTTTCATGTGTTCAATATTGCTGTAGGTCCAGGCTGCCGGTGCCGTCTCATTTTTAATTGCAGCATTCTCAGCCGGGAGTCCAAACGCATCCCAACCCATTGGCTGCATGACGTTAAACCCCTTCATTTTGTGAAAACGGCTTAATACGTCACCAATGGTGTAGTTGCGCACATGCCCCATGTGCAGGCGGCCACTGGGGTAGGGGAACATGGACAGGCAATAGTATTTTGGCTTATCGGATTGTTCGGTTGCGGCGAAGGTTTGGTTAGCTTCCCAGTATTGTTGGGCGGATTGTTCAACGTCTTTGAAGGGGTATTGCTGTTGCATGTGCTTGGCTTAATGGTTAATTTGAGATTGTTGAATTATACAGTTAAGCGAGGTGCGCGTCATTTTATGGATTATGCCGGTCTCGCCCGACTTGCGAGTTTCTTTCTTTTGCATAGCCAAAAGAAAGAAACCAAAGAAAAGGCTACCCCAAGCCGCTTATACCCTGCGTTGCTCACCTTAATGGGCGGCAATCGGAAACTCGCCCAAAATCAATTGGGCTCAAACAGCCGATTACCGAAAACACCCATTAAGACTGCGCTACTCGGCGCGGCAGCAGGGGATGAAAACAATGAGGTGCAATCGACCTAAATTTTTAGAAGCATTTACGAATAATATAAAGTGCGTTGTTGATTAAATCTTGGTGTGCGTACCTAATCTACTGTTGCTTCTGCAACGCAGTGTTAGGGCGCTGCATACGCTTGGATTGCATGCACACAACCGCGTACTACGATGGCGCGAAATTCGGCAAATGTAATGTGAACTATTACATCTGGGTCTGTATTTAGCATCGGCGTATCTCCATCATGAAAATGAAAGCCCCAATATTGGCCCTCATGCACTACGTCGCAGCGGACAGAGTAAAGGCAATCAGCGATGGCCTGTAAGTTCAGCGGAATAGCGTCGTGCGTGAAAAATCCGCTTTTCAAGGCGGTGCGGTCTTTCCCAGTAACAAACTCTGAAAAGAACTGGCGAACGAATTCTTTTGATTTGCCTTCGTCATCGAAGTTGTGAAAGAGCTTGGCGATATTCTCAGCGCAGATCAGGACGAATAATAGTTGCAGAGACTCTCTCCCTTCACGAACTTGAATGATGTCATCAGCAAGGGAGATAAGCCGTTGAGCTTGATGCATCATGATCTTGGCACGATGCCGCGGGATGGCGCTATCAGTGATGGCTTCCAACTCTTCAACGAATGACGTCGCGGCCTCGCGGTTCGGGAACGATTGTTCGTAGAAGGCAATCCACATTTCGATTGGCATGGCTCTCAGCGCCCTAACTTAAAGTAGACACCATTTTAGGTGTATGACTTGGTAAATGAAAGCGTAGCCTCAATTGCACTTATGGCTATATCAAGGCTACGTATCAAGATCATAACTTTAGCTAAACAAGCGCCGCAAAAATATTATCCCGAATTACATTCATATCGCCCAAGCCGTTTACAAACACATGCTTGGGAGCGCCAGCTGTGCCGCTATTTGCCCAGTCTGCGTAGTATTTTACTAGCGGTTTGGTTTGGCTGTGGTATACCTCCAGGCGTTTTTTAACGGTTTCTTCTTTATCGTCATCTCGTTGCACCAGGTCTTCACCTGTTACGTCGTCTTTGCCGGCAACTTTTGGCGGGTTGAATTTAACATGGTAAGTACGGCCGCTGGCTGGGTGTGAGCGGCGGCCGCTCATGCGCTCTACAATTGCTTCATCCGGCACGTCGATTTCAACCACGTAATCAATGCCGACCCCTGCATTTTTCATCGCCTCAGCTTGCGGAATAGTGCGTGGGAAACCATCAAATAAAAAGCCGTTAGCACAGTCCGCTTCTTTAATGCGTTCACTCACCAGGCCGATAATCACGGCATCAGGCACTAAACCGCCGCTATCCATAAAGGCTTTGGCTTCCAAACCGAGTGGTGTGCCGGCTTTAACCGCTGCACGTAGCATATCACCAGTAGAAATTTGCGGAATATTGAATTTTTCACGTAGGTGAGTGGCTTGTGTGCCTTTGCCGGCGCCAGGTGCGCCTAAAAGAATGATTCGCATAG
>JBAQME010000243.1:0-2195 GCA_049302535.1 Methylotenera sp. | reverse complement strand
CTGCCGTTTTCTCAAGGGAGGCGGCTTGCTCTTCGGTGCGCCGTGAGAGGTCGGCATTGCCTTGGGCAATTTCCTTGGCTGCGGTGTTGATGGTTTCCACTGCGCTCTTTACCGTGGCAATCGGGCCTACGATCATTTCCAGTGTTTCATTCACGCCTTCTACGATCTTGCGGAAGTCTCCCTGGTGACGGCTGGCGTCTGCACGTACTGAAACCCGGCCGTCGTTCGCCGCTTGCGATAGCATTTGTACGTCATTATTCAACGCCTTCAGGTTACTGCGTACCTGCTCGATAGCCTCGTTCACAAACGCTTTTTTACCGGGGAATTTCTCAAGCGGGGCATCAAAATTGCCCTCGCCGAATTCTTTAACACATGCCAGGGCTTTCTCGGTAAGCTCGATTTGCCCGGCAACAATGATGTTGACCGCGGCAGCCAGTTCACTAAAACCACCTTTGAACATGTGGGCATGCAAGGACATGTCGATGTTACCTTGCGCATGCTCGTTAGTGACCCATTTCACTGAACTTACGATGCCGCTTAACTTGTCTTTCAGACGGCTTACATTCTTGTTGATTTCTGCCTTTTTGCCAGGGTATTGCTTGATTTCGGCAGCAAAATCGCCATCACCCAGTGCTCGCATCAATTGCGTTATTTCTTCTTTTTCCCGCACATGAGCGCCAACCATGGCGTTCACGCCGCGTACCATTTCTGCATAAACGCCTTTATGATTGGACTCGTCGATCACGACATCCACATCGCCCGCGTCATGCTCTTGTGACATATGCTGCACTTCTGCAATAAAGGTTTTAATGTTGCTGCGCAACAGTTCTACGCCTTCATTGATAAATGCACGCTGGCCGGGGAATCGTTCCAGCGGCGCATCGAAATTACCTTGTGCAAACTCGGCAATACATTCAGTTGTCTTGCGCATTACATCAGCCTGGTTGGCGGCCATCACATTGACATTTTCTGCCATGGTTTTATAACTGCCACGGAACTTTTCAGTATTGATGGCTGCACTGATATTGCCCTTCTTGTTCTCGATAGACATTGCGCTTTGTTCATCGATCACCAGCTTGAGGGTCTGCTGCATCACGCGCATGGAGGCCATTAAACTTGTGGCATCATCGCGGTTTAGCGTGATCGGGCTATTCAAATCACCATTGGCAATATTGTTGGCAATTGCAGCGACATCATCCGGCTCGCCACCTAACTGCTTACGTAAATTGCGCGTGATCATAAAGCCCATGATTGCGGTCGCAAGCAAAATAAGCGCACCAATCGCCATGAAAAGTTTATTGGCTCGCGCTTTGGCTACAACAGCATTTTGAGCACTTTGCTGACCAAGTTTAACTTTATAGTCCATGTGCGCGGCGATCTCGCCGTTTGCTTTCTCGGCAGGGATGCGGATAGCAATATACAACTCGTGTGCCAGTGCTTTATCGTTTGCACGGGATGCTGCCAGTATCGGGGCCATGCGCGCATAGTATTCATCCAAGCCGGCTTTATCCGCTTCCAGCATCTGCTTTTCTTTACTGTCGGCGATATAAGTTTCATACCCCTTGAATAAGGCACTCAGTTCAGCCTGTAATTTCGTAATGGCATTTTCGACTTCAGCCATTGCAGCTTCGTCGCTGATCAGCGTATGGTTGGCCACCCTGATACGCAAGGTGTTGAACTTGTAGCGAACCTTGTCCAACTCAACCATACTCGGCGCGATGTTCGTGTTTGCATAATTGGTTTCCGTAAACACCTTCTCCATTTGTTGCTGACTCAACACCATCAGGCCGACCAATCCCACTATGGAGATAAAAGTCAGCAACAACATCTTTTTAGCAACGGTCATTTTCATTCTCACCCTCACTTCATCTTCTAATTATCAACAGCATTAAAATAAACATTACGTTCGACCAACATTAAAACTCTTCGCAATCACTATCATCCGCCCCGGCTTTACCTGGCATTAGGCTGCACGTCTTTCACTGATTTCGTCTTCCGTCCTGAACACGCTGACCGCATTCATGAGTTCATTGGCCTGTTCCATCATGGATTCTGCCGCTGCCGCCGCTTCTTCCACCAGTGCCGTGTTCTGTTGGGTCATGTCGTCCATCTTCATCACCGCGTCATTGACTTGTTCAATGCCGGCACTTTGTTCGCTGGAGGCTGCTGCAATCTCGCCGATAATGTCCGAGACG
>JBAQME010000242.1:0-5484 GCA_049302535.1 Methylotenera sp. | reverse complement strand
GGCTTATGGGACCCCTCCTTGGGACTAGTCATGGGCGGTGCCATAGCCGTTGGTTTGATCGCATTTACTATCGCAAAAAAACGCAACCTCAGTTATCTGGGATTTTCCATTCAATTACCCACCAACCGCATCATAGATAGGCGCCTGGTTTTAGGAAGCCTTGCTTTTGGCATAGGCTGGGGCTTGGTTGGTATTTGTCCTGCCCCTGCATTTGTGCTGCTTGGTGTTGGCGGTATAAAAGCGACCATTTTTGTTATCGCAATGGTGGTAGGCATGGGCATATACGAACTGCTCGAAAGTTACGGTAAATCAAATAACAAGTAAGCCCTAATCTGGCACGTCATGTGTTATAGAATTAGGCTAAAATGATGAGACCATTACACGAATGACTGCGCTTGTGAATACGGTGTTAAAAATTGACTCAAAATCCTCATTTATACCGCATAAACTCCGGTTTTTCGTCAATTTTTGCCTTGTCTACACTGCGCTCGCCTATCCGCGCAAAGGTCTCATAGCGTAACTTTATCAGCTGAATTTCTATGTTCAATTTTTTCAAAAAAGACAAATCCGGGCCGAGTACAGAACCGGACAAACTCAACCCTGCTGAAACAGTTCCCGAAGCAGAAGTCAGCAAAAGCTGGGCGGAACGCTTAAAGCAAGGTTTGGCCAAAACGCGCAGTCAGTTAGGCAATCAACTGGCTGGTCTTTTTGGCGGCGGCAAGATTGATGCCGAGGTTTATGAAGAGCTTGAAACTATTCTACTGACTTCAGACGTTGGTATAAATGCAACGCAGCATTTGCTGGATGACATCAAGAGTCGTGTTAAGCGCCAAAGCCTGGATGACACAGCACAGCTTAAAGTAGCGCTGAAAGATGCGCTTTCTGACTTGCTTTCACCGCTACAAAAGCCACTGGACACCAGCACCCATCAACCGTTTATCATCATGCTGGCAGGCGTGAATGGCGCCGGCAAAACCACCACTATAGGCAAGCTTGCCAAATTTTATCAGTCACAAGGCAAAAGCGTACTCATTGCCGCCGGTGATACTTTCCGCGCTGCCGCGCGTGAGCAACTGCAAGTATGGGGTGAACGGAACAATGTGCACGTAGTAGCTCAAACGAGCGGAGACCCGGCCGCCGTAATGTTTGATGCCATAAACTCGGCACGCGCCAAAAATATTGATATTGTGTTGGCCGATACTGCCGGTCGCCTGCCGACACAACTGCACTTGATGGATGAAATTGCCAAGGTAAAGCGCGTGATGGACAAAGCGCTGCCAGGCGCACCGCATGAAGTGTTACTGGTATTAGACGCCAACACCGGGCAGAATGCCGTGAATCAAGTCAAAATTTTTGATGATGCGCTCGGCGTGACTGGCCTGGTATTAAGCAAACTTGACGGCACCGCCAAGGGCGGTGTGATCGCTGCGATTGCACAAGCACGCCCTATCCCCATCCGCTACATTGGCATTGGCGAAGCGATTGATGACCTCAGGCCATTTGATGCCCATGAGTTCATTGACGCCATGATTGATTCATAAGTCATCAAAAGCAATAACCAGTAAATTAGCGATACAATACGAGCATGATTCAATTTGACCAGGTCACCAAACGCTACCCGGGTAGCGATGAGATATTAAAAAACATCAGCTTTAGTATTGATGCCGGTGAGTTTGTTTTTATCACGGGTCACTCCGGCGCCGGCAAAAGCACGCTGCTTAAACTCATTGCAGCCACCGAACGGCCAACCAGCGGCACGGTACTCATTGCCAATCAAAATGTCAGCAAACTCAAACCTTCGGCAATTCCATTCTTGCGCCGCAGATTCGGGCTCATTTTCCAGGACCATAAATTGCTGTACGACCGCAATTGCTTTGAAAATGTAATTCTGCCGTTGCGAATCAATGGTGTCGCCGAGCAAGAAGCCGCCAAGCGCGTACGCGCTGCGCTTGATAAAGTAGGATTGCTCCATAAAGAAAAGGCTATGCCAATCACCTTATCTGGCGGAGAGCAACAGCGCCTAGCCATTGCACGCGCAGTAGTAAGCCGTCCGTCCATACTCCTTGCCGATGAACCGACTGGCAACCTGGATGCAAGTTATGCCGCCGATATTATGTCGATTTTCTACTCGTTTAATCAGGTCGGAGTTACCGTCATCATGTCCACGCACGACGCTCTTGGCATGAGTGCAAATCAGAATAGAGTGCTGCACCTGAATCAAGGCAAGCTGACGGAAAGCTCACTCAATCAAACTGGTTTGAATCAGAACACATTACCAACAGAAACATTTTCATCATGAGCAATTGGCTAAATCATCACTTGCAGGCAATTAAACTCGTGCTTTCACGTATGCGCAGCAACTTGTTGTCATCATTCATGATTTGCCTGGTCATAGGTGTAGCCCTGTGTTTGCCGAGTCTGTTTTATCTGGGTGTCGATAATTTATCCAAACTCACAGACCACATGCAGAATGAAACGGAAATCAGTTTGTTTCTCAAACTGAATGCGAGTGCGGATACGATCGCTGAGATTGACGCCTTGTTAGCAAAAAATCCTGCCATCAAACAATATCATCTGGTCACCAAGGATGAAGCCTGGCAGCAGTTGCAGGCAAAGTCTAAAGATAACCAGGATGTCAGCGATGCAATCAATCAACTTGGTAAAAACCCGTTGCCTGATGCATTTTTTATCCAGGCAAAATCTGCAAACCCTGAAACCCTGGAGGCACTTAGAAATACGCTGCAGAATATTCCCGGCGTTGACCAGGCCATACTTAATGCCGAATGGGCTAAACGCCTTGCCACATTGTTAAGTATCGGTAAAAAACTGATATTTTTTATCGCTGCCTTACTCACTATCGTGCTACTGGTAATTATTGGCAACACCGTACGTATGCAGATACTCACACAAAAGGACGAGATTGAGGTCAGCTACCTGATCGGTGCTACTAATAGTTTTATTCGCACACCCTTCCTTTATGCTGGTGTCTTTTATGGTTTGTTTGGCAGTGCGCTCGCAATTTTAATGATTGCCGGCATGATTCAGACTTTCAATTACTCCGTGCTGGAAATCTCACGCCTATACAATAGCGATTTCAGCTTAACTTTATTCAACGCCAACTTGTTTCTAACAGTGATTGGTGTAGCCGTCGGCATTGGCTGGATAGGCTCTTACTTTGCCGTTACGCGCGCGATTAATGTCATTAAAATTAATTAATCGCTTTCGGCATTCTTTTGATCGACCAGGCCCTTGATTAACGGCACTAATCCTGAAGGCAAATCAATCATATTCAAAATTGCGGAGCGCGCTGCTTTCGATGTCTTCTTCAAGGTCTTATTCAAAATATCAACGAACTTCGCCTCGTCATAATCGCTATGCGCCGCGACAAATTGTTCAAGATAGCTCTCCAGAAACACCAGCACCACTACATCTTCCAAAACTTGTGCTTCTGCATCTGTTGATAGCGCTGTTTTCCTGACCAAAGAACAGACCCTGACTACTGTAGCTTCATCGTAACCAACATGCGTAAGCACTTCACGTGCTATATCAGCATGAAAAGATTTCAACTCAGTCCGCCACTGGTAATACCCCACTTTTGTCATCGGGTAGCTTGCGCGCGCTATCTTCCAGCGTTGGATATGCTGACATCGGGCTGCCAGTTGCAGCGCTTCCGATGCAGCTGGAGCATAACGGTTAAGCATTGCGCTCATGCGCTGAGCGTAAAGCAGCTCCTTTGAATACTCTGTACCGTCTGAAACTTCCAGGTTAGGGTCTAATTTATTCAAAGCATCAAAGCTTGCGATGGCCTGATCGAAACGTGTTTGGTCTACTATCATTGGTTTAAAAAGTATTTATCTGAATCTGAATCGTTAGAATGTTATCAGCTGGCAGGCAACAGCGCTTAAAAATATTACGAATCATCTATCAGCGTACATTATGAGTGCAAATGCCAGTGCACTCGCACTAGTTTTGTGCACTCAAGCAGCCTTATGATCGCGCACTGATTCCAGTGGGTTTTATAATTTACGATGTAATTTCAATGAGTTAAAAAAACATTTAAGCATGGCACAGCAATTGCTTATACTAAATTCAAATAGTATTTAAGAACTGCCATGTTAAAAGTAATGATTGTCGATAACGATTTGGAGCGCACCACACCGTTAAAGCAATCACTGCTTGATTCTGGTTACGAGGTAATCGCGCATTTAAAGGATACCGTCAATTTAGACAGTGCGTGCCGTGAACTGCAGCCGGACATTGTGATTATAGATACGGATTCTCCTAGTCGCGATACGCTAGAAAATATATGCGTAATGACCATGCATGAACCGCGACCGATTGTGATGTTTACGCATGACGGTAATAAAGAACAGATTAAACAAGCGACACGTGCTGGCGTTAGCGCTTATGTGGTTGGCAGCATACCAAGCGAACGGCTACAGCCTGTGATAGACGCTGCAATTGCGCGCTTTGATGAATTTAAGCTCCTGCGCACAGAGCTGAACGAAGCAAATGAAAAATTGAATGAGCGAAAAGTGGTAGAGCGCGCCAAAGGTTTGTTAATGAAACAGCGTGGACTGGATGAAGAGCAAGCTTATAACATGCTACGTAGCATGGCGATGCAGAGAAACATGAAAATAGCTGATTTAGCTAATCAGTTGATGAATGCAGCAAAACTATTGATTGTGTAATTTATACAGTTTTTAGCCCTTTTTATTTAGTCCAATGGTGGGTCAAATAAAACAAGTTTCAACATAAATACTTTATGCCAATGGCGGTATAAAGCGCTCAAAACGAGCAACTGGAATTAAAGACAAAGGCGTCTTTTTGGTTGAGTGAATCACTCAGCTGGAAAGACGCCTTTTTTTATTGTCCGGATTTAGTTACCCGTATTTATTTTTTCAAGGTTTTATAGTTTTTTTAATTTTATAAGGAGTTAGAAATGAGTGATCAAGACAGCAAAACACTAATAACTACCGAACCAATAATGACTGTTGATAACGCACGCCGTGACTTTTTCAAACAAAGCATTACCGGAGTTTTTGGTGCAGCGGCATTAATGAATATGGTACCAAACGGTATCCGCACCTCTGCTTGGGCAGCAGGTTCTGACACCCCGGAAATCACCGAGGTCAAAATCGGCTTTATCCCATTAACCGATTGCGCACCTATCGTTGTGGCAGCAGAAATGGGTTTTGATAAGAAATACGGCATTAAAATCACTCCGAGCAAAGAAGCCAGTTGGGCGGCGATTCGCGACAAGACTGTCAACGGCGAATTGCATGCTGCACACGTACTGTACGGCTTGGTGTATGGCGTGCAGCTAGGCATCGGCGGCCAGCAAAAAGACATGGCTGTATTGATGAACTTGAACCATAACGGTCAAGCCATCACGCTTGCTAACCAACTCAAGGAAAAAGGCGTTAAAGACGGCAGAAGCCTTAAACGTTTACTCGACAACGAAAACCGCGACTACACATTCGC
>JBAQME010000241.1:0-2573 GCA_049302535.1 Methylotenera sp. | reverse complement strand
ACAGGCTAAAATTTTGCCTAACCTGTGGCAATTGTTAGCAAAAGGCGGTAAATTGCTCTATGTGACATGCTCTGTCTTTAGTGAAGAAAATCAAGCACAAGTGGATCAATTTTTACAACATCATCCTGATGCAAGGCAGTTAACGTTGCCATCGCAACCATTGTCGCAAAGTATTACACAGGTACATGGCCAGCTTATCCCTTCAACTGCGCATGACGGCTTTTTTTATGCATTACTGCAAAAAAATTAAACGACTATTATGCGTTTTGGGGCTGCTGCTATTCGCAAGTTCAGCACTGGCGGCTGACGGTAGCTTACATATTAGAAGTGCCAATTTAATCACATTTGAAGATGATGTTTTACTTAATGCCGATGCTGAAATTAATTTTAGCCCCGAAATGGAAAAAGCTATTCTCAAGGGATTTACCTTTAATTTTTTGATTGAGTTTCAACTGATCGTGCCGCGAAAGTACTGGTTTAATGATGAAATCGCAACAACGGTGCAACAGGTAAGTGTGAGCTATCATGCGCTGTCACGGCAATATATCGTTATGCGTAACGAGCAGCAAAGAACTTATGCCAGCCTGGATGAGGCGATAGAGGATTTGTCGATTATTCAGGATTTAAAGGTGTTTGAAAAATCTGATGTAGAAAAAGGTGAGCCGTATCTGGCGGTATTGCTGATGCGGCTGGATCATAAAAAGTTGCCTAAAGCTTTACAGGTGGAAGGTATGGCGTCCAATGATTGGAAAATGACCTCGCAACGTTTTGAATGGTCGCCCAATATATTCAAATGAAATATATCGTTTATACAAGTGCATTTTTAGGCGCGCTGTTATTGTATTTGCTCTCGAACGCAAGTGCCAATACGGCAGCGTCGGGTGAATATTACACTTTGCTGGTGACGTTAAACATTGCACTGGCAGCGATGCTCATTGTCTTGATTGGCGTTCAGCTTTTCAGTTTGTATCGTAATATCCGTGCCCGTGTGATGGGCAGCCGGTTTACCTTGCGCTTATTAGGCTCGTTTGCACTGATGGCAATTATTCCTGGTTTAATCGTGTATGTAGTGTCCGTCAATTTTTTAACGCGCTCAATTGAATCATGGTTCAACGTCAGGGTTGAATCTGCGCTTGAAGGCGGTTTAAACCTAGGACGAACTGCCTTGGATATTATGCTGGCCGATGTGAAGGAAAAAGGCGAGAGCATGGCGACCAGTCTTGCTTTCCAGCCGGCCAATACACATTTTGCCATGTTAAATGATCTGCGTGAGAAAAGCGGCATTCAGGATGCTACCTTGCTGACACCACAAGGCAGAATTCTGGCGGTATCGAGTAGTGACTCCAGTAGTTTCTTACCGGAGTTGCCAAGTGTGACGCAACTCAGGCAGGCACGCCAGCGCATTTATGGCAGCATCGAGCCAATTACAGGTAAGGGCCTGTATTTGCGCGTGCTAGTGCCAGTCAATGTGCAGGATATGGCGGGTGAGACGCGGATTTTACAGTTATTGCAACCTGTGCCAAAACCTCTGGCAACCACGGCTGAAGCTGTACAAGATGTGTACCAGGATTATCAGCAGTTATCTTATAGCCGTAAAGCGCTGAGAGAGGTGTTTGCGCTTACCCTGACTTTAGTGATGATGTTGGCTATGTTCACGGCGGTGGCGATTGCTTTTGTATTAAGCCGCAGATTATCCGCGCCGCTGACGGTGCTGGCCGAAGGTACCAGGGCGATCGCCAGCGGTGATTACAGCATTATGTTGCCCGCACACGGTAAAGATGAATTGGGTGTATTGGTACAATCGTTTAACAGCATGGCACAGCAGCTGGGTGATGCCAGAAAGGCCGCAGATAGAAACCGTGCACGGGTTGAGGCGGCGAGGGGTTACCTGGAAACGATACTGGCGCATTTGTCATCAGGTGTCCTGGCGCTTAATGAGCGTGGTGAATTGCGTACTTTTAATGAAGCTACGGTGCATATATTGGGTGTTTCGCTGGAGAGCTATGTTGGTTTTACGCCGGATAAAATTATTGCAAAACAGGCGCGGCTGGCGAATTTTTTTCAGGCAATCGCATTGAATAGCCAGCAAGATCCAAGTCAAAAAAATGGGCTGAAGGATGAGGCGCAAACGCAGGTAGAGTTGGCAACAGCACAAGGTAAACAAATTATTACCCTGCGTGGTACACGTTTGCCGGATGGCGGTTATGTTGCAGTATTTGATGACGCGACGGCGATGGTGCAGGCGCAGCGGGATGCCGCGTGGGGTGAGGTGGCAAGACGTTTGGCGCATGAAATTAAAAATCCGCTCACTCCCATTCAATTGTCTGCAGAGCGAATAACGCATAAATTGCATGATAAATTAGATGATGTTGATGCGAAAATGTTAAAACGCTCTACTGAAACGATCGTGAATCAAGTGGACGCGTTGAAAAAAATGGTGAATGAATTCAGTGAATATGCGCGTTCACCGGCGCCACACTTTGATAAGCTGGACTTGAATATGCTGATTCGTGAGGTGATGTCGCTTTACGATTTGCCCAAAATCAAGATGGAAAAAATGCTGACGGCGCAGG
>JBAQME010000240.1:0-10712 GCA_049302535.1 Methylotenera sp. | reverse complement strand
TTTTGCCAATTACCGTCATACCAATCATAAATATCTTTCTTAGTTGAGCATGCTGCTAATTATTAAGGGTTAATTAATTTTTAAGCGAGGCTGATATTTATTTATATTAAAAATATTGTCAATTTTTGTGACAGTTTCTTTACATTAAGTAATCGGTACGAAGCACAGCAATAATAAAAACAAAAAGTCATATATTATTATTTACGTTGGGCAAAAAAAAGCGCACAAAGTGCGCTTATTAATCACATCAAGGGATAGTTACAAACATACATTAACCGCTTAATATTACATAAATATTACTCTTATGAAATTAGCACAATGGTCTTAACTCATTTTTTCTAAATGACTCTAAAAATCTTCTTATCGCCGATTAAAGTCATAAGCTTAACGTAATGATATAGTTAAATTAACTTATAGTGATTGATTATGGAGTGATTGATTATGAGTATATCCATTAATTCCCCCGTCATTGACCTGCTACAGCATGAAAACATTGCTTATGATGTGATAGAAATTCCATTAACCGAGGATAAAAAACCTGTCAGGAATCTGGAGGAATTGCTTTTAAAGCAAGGAATAGATCCACAATCAGTGGTAAGAAGCGTGTTATTTAAAACCGCCTCAGGCAAGTTTGTTTTATTAGCTGTTGCAGGTGGTGGCCGTGCTGACTGGGGACTATTACGTAAACATTTAAATGAGCGTAAGTGCCGGATGGCGGAGTTTGATGAAGTACCTGAAGCCACAGGATATGTTGTAGGTGCTGTTCCACCTATTGCGCTGCCAGAGGACATTAAAATATTGGTCGACAACAGTGTGAAAGGCTATGAAACCGTAGTGATTGGCAGTGGTGTTTTGGGATTTGCCTTATCACTTAAGGGCGCTGATTTACTTAAACTACTTGGTGATGCCGACCAAGGGGTATTTGTAAGCGGTGACAATTAAATTTGTAATCACATGTTGATCAGTTGGATCCACCGCCGATTTGAGTACTTCATCCAAGCTCAATCACTTCCAGCCAGCGCCCAGTTTTATCACCTCGAGCGCACCACAAAAGCAAAAAGGCTGATTCCACTAGAATTTCTAGCCTTTTTTATTTGAATATATATGCAATGGATTTGGGCACTTCAATGACTGCCAGCGTTCAACCCACTTCAGCTATCCACATATCTAGCTGGATGACGGAACTAGGAACGAAATCTCCGTTCAGATTTAAGGTCATTTCATTTGCCAACCCGAATCGATCATGGCCGGCAACGGACGTTTCAATCTAATCGGCCTGGTACTTCTCCGGTAGTACTTCCCAGATAACTGCCGAAACAATCTCCCAATCACCGGCTACATTCGGACGCCGCCATCTGGGTGTATACATCATCTTGATGTGTTCAAGCGCGGAGTCAAAATCATCGAATGTGATTTCCTTGCCACTTTCTCCAACAGTATATGTTCCAGATTTTGGGCAACGCAGCGACGGATTGAAGCATGTACCATCGGAAGCGAAGGGAACGAGGATTCGGCTTTTCAGGGCATTCATACGGTAATCTTCTCCTATTTTGTACTGCTTATGTCACGAACCGGTCCGATTTAGCAGAGGGGCAAATCATAAAAGTTTTACTGCAATTTGGCTGTTAATGTAATATTGATTGACCAAGTCAGCAAGTGCTTGCTTGCCAATTTTTGCATATCACCAAACATCATACCAAGGCCGGCAGGATCGGTTTTTGATCTATCTAAACTAAATGACGTCTATCCAATGAACGCGGAAGTTAACCGATTATCACCATGCTAACCTTACGGACAATTTATATACTTGAACGGCGGCAGCAACAAGTACCTAATCACCTTGCACAATACAGTTTCTGCCTTTTTGCTTTGCTTGATAAAGCCGCCTGTCAACCTCTTCAATGAACTTTATCGGCGCATCAAGACGAGTTGGAATAATTGTGCCAACGCCGAGACTGACTGTCAGAAACTGACTGACCTGAGATTTTTCATGCGAAATTTGTTCTTGAAAAATCAGGCTGCGACATCGTTCAGCTACCTTTTTAGCAGCCTCGGCATCAGTCTCGGGCAGAACCAATACAAACTCCTCCCCTCCGAAGCGGGCAAGGAAATCCCGGGATCGAGTGGCGGCAGAACTCAGTACCTGGCCTACGCGTTTTAAACAGTCATCGCCCTGAACATGCCCATAGTGGTCGTTATATTGCTTGAAGTAATCAATATCCAGCATGATTAATGAAAGCGGTTGGTGACTGTGTAGCGCGTTGGCCCATTCTGCATCCATGATGGAATCAAACATGCGTCGATTGGAAATGCCAGTTAAGCCATCTTTAAATGAAAGTTCTTCCAGCTCTTTCTGGAGAAGAATCAATTTTTCTTCTGTTGTTTTTCGCTCGCTGATATCGAACATGAATCCGATCAGCGAATCGACCTCGCCGTGCTCGTTGCGAACAACATGCACCACATCGCGAAATCCCCATCCTTGTTGAGGGCGCGATAATCAGCCTCATGGTCGGTGCCGGCCTTGGACTGCGCGACACAGAAATCCACAACCCACGTCCTGTCTTCGGGATGCATTCTTGATGCCCAGTCCTCCACTGATACCCAACTCGAAGGTGGCCAACCGAGCAAACTTTCTATCTGCGGTCCGATATATGCGAATTTCAGTGTATTCCAGTCTATTTTCCATGGAATGGCTTTCGTCGATTCCAACAGTGTTTTGTAAACTGTGTCATCCGTTTCCATATTCTTGTGAGTAACAGTCATCTTCTGGATCCAATCTGTTGCTGATCACCCTATTGGGTGGCTCCCAAACCAAGCATACTGGCGCATCTTGTAGGATTCATGTTTCATTTGCATCATACCACTTGATGTTTATAAACAAACTGCAGGCACCCGCAGATTACACAAATAGTTGTGTGTTACTTTTTTAGTAAAATTATTGAGACGCGACTGGGTGGGGGGGTAAAACACGCTAACTATCCAGGCCGTCAGGATTTTGGCGTAAACTTAAAACGACACACGTTCCCGCCACTCGCCATACATTCCTGGTGATCTATATCGCTATCGGTGTATGTTGACATCAATGCCAGGTCAAACTGGCATATTTCCGGGTTCTTGATTGCGAGATTGTGAAAAATACAGTTGTCCGCTTCAATCACAGGCTTACTATCAGTGACTTTAACGCTCTTTGCATTATATCCAAGCTGCTCCATCACTTCAGATAGCTTTTCGACTTTTTGCTGATGATTATCCAGCCCGGAATATTGATGGCGCAATTGTTGGGCAACCTCCGCCCCCATGACGCCCATGCGCTCCCGTAACCCTTCCACCCCGGATTCCTGCTTGATTGATTCGACAATCAACTGGGCAAACCAGGAATAATGCCGCGGGAAAAGCTCCTTGCCTGCCTCAGTCAACACGTAGAGCTGTTCTGGCCGGCCGCCGGATGGGCGTGATGCCCCATGGGTGACCAATCCATCGTTTTCCAAGGCCGCCAGATGCTGCCGAACGGCATTGCGTGTGATTTCCAGTTGCCCGGAGAGCTCATCTACAGTTAGGCCACTCTTATTTTTGAGTAGCCGATTCAACAATTCTTGCTGACGGATTCCTAAAATTTTAAGCATTGCGCCCCCTTTCAAGGACCGGAACATTCTCTCAATGAATGCTTCTGTCTTTATCCAGACTATAGTTTACACGATTATAGCAGTTAAAACACTTAAAACATATATTACTTGACAAAGTATTTTAACGGGCATAATCTACATGAACCTATTCCTAAAGATCCGTTGAGAAATAGGTCAAAACAAGCAAGTAAATTCAATACATTTTGATTGGAGAATACATCATGGACAAGTTAAACGTTACGGCGTCAACAACAAATGAAGCTTCTGATAATATCAATCCGCGGCGAGAGTTTCTTGCCAAAACCGGCCTGTTTTCACTTGGGACACTTGCGGCCATGACGCTTGGCCAGGCAACTCCAGGCTGGGCAATGACCAAGTCTACATCCACCCTTGATGACCTCAACATACTCAATGCCGCACTTGGCCATGAATATCAGGCGATAGCAGCATATCAGGTTGGTGCAGAGTCAGGTTTGCTGCAAAAAGCCATACTTGATGTCGCAGTTAAATTTCAGGGACATCATAAAGCACACGCACAGGCACTGGCAGCCACCATTGAAAAACTGGGAGGCAAGGCGGTAACAACAAAAACCACAGCTGAGTACGCATTTCCCGTCGATCAATTGAAATCGCAAGCGGATGTACTCCAATTTGCGGCAGGCCTGGAAAATGGTGCAGCTAGCGCTTATTTGGGTGCACTACCAAAATTTCACAATAAAGATTTAATCTCGGCCGCAGGAAGCATTCTGGGCGATGAAACAATGCACTGGGCAATCCTGCTTAGCGCATTAGGCGAAGATCCGGTGCCAGCAGCCTTTATTGGTTAGGCTTTCATTGTGGCTTACAGCAATATAATCCAAGGAGGCTGACTCCCGAAGGAGTCGGCCTCTTAATTAACGCAACATAAAAATAGCGGAATCTTAGACCGCCGCTGAAGCGCTCGCCTGGTAAAACCTAACTTGATTACGTCCGGCATCCTTAGCCTGATACATTGCCTCATCGGCCCATTTTATAATGTCATCCTGACCAGCCTCATCGCCGATAAACAATACCACACCGATACTTGCCGTGCAGTGATGCTCAACAGTGGTGTCCGACGCGTCTTCATAGCTGACCTTTAATAAATAGGGTTCGGACAAAGTCGCACGGATCTTTTCTGCCACCATTTCGGCTTGTGATTTCGACATTTCCCTATCTTCCTCGAGTTGAGCAAGCATCACCACAAATTCATCGCCGCCGAAGCGCGCTACAGTGTCCGTCTCGCGTACACAACTTCTAAGTCGATGAGCTACTTCTATCAACAGTAAGTCACCTGCCACATGCCCATGCATGTCGTTGAGCGGTTTAAAGTTATCCAGATCAAGAAACATCAAAGCGCCATAACAGCCACTACGCTTACTTGCCGCTATTGCTTGACTCATGCGGTCTATGAGCAAGCGTCGATTAGGCAGTTTAGTGAGCGTATCGCGGTAAGCCATGTTACGGATCTTTTCCTCCGCGAGTTTTCGATCCGAGATGTCGGTATGTACGATGACCGCTCCACGCAGCCCCATGCCCAGAGGAGTTACCGCCATCATGAACCAGCGCTGTTCGTTCGGCGCATGGCATGTATATTCCATTTGAAATGTATGCAAACGACCTTCAAGCACGGCCTGGATGCCTTTGCGCGCAGTAATGGCATCACTGGATCCTTCTTTCTTGATCGAGTTGCAGATTTCCAGATAGTTGCTACCAACCTCGGTATGCTGTGCAGGGTGGATATGATCAAGGCTATTTTCTATAGAGAATAGCCGCCATGATTCATTGACGGCTGTGACGACACCCGAACTGTCGATCACGGCAATTTGGCTGGACACAGAGTCAAGGATGCCTTGCACAAAGACCTTGCTCTCCCGCAATATATTTTCGGCTTGTTTGCGCTCCGTGATGTCGGAATGCGTTCCTATCATGCGCAGGGGCTTGTTATCGACACTGCGTCTAACGATCAAGCCGCGATCAAGTATCCACTTGTAACTGCCATCCTTGCAAAGAACGCGATGTTCATTCAAATAAGTGGGCGTTTTCCCGTCCAGATGATTCTGTACCGCAGCTAGCGCACTTGCCTTATCGTCAGGATGGATGCGTTTCTGCCATTCATCCAGTCCATTGCCAATCTCATCTTCAGAATAACCGAGCATATTCTTCCATGTTTTGGAGAAAAATACTGTACTCGTTGTCAAATCCCAATCCCAAAGGCCATCACCGGAACCTTCAATAGCGAATTTCCAACGGAATTCGCTTTCCTTCAATGCAGCCTCCCTCTTCCCCAAGACTTCCAGCAGGTGATTGAATCCGCCAATCAGGTCGCCAATTTCATTCTGACTGACAATGGGTAAGGGTTGTGGGTGCTGGTCTGACATAGCCAAGACGGCCAGTTTCTTCAAAGTGGCAAACATTGGCGAAAGCTCACGCCTTAGCATCCACCAGCTCATACCACCCGCCACCAGGGTAAGCAGGACTGTAGTCAGCAGGATACGCTGCTCCAGGTCGTGAATCGGCGCAAAAGCTTCTGCAGTCGGAAGTGCCGCAACGATAAACCAATCAGCCAAGGGGATACGTTTAGCCGAGGCTAATACTTCAACACCGAGGGGGTTAACAGTGATACCCGTTTCCTCATACCCTTGCACATGGCGGTCAATTAATGGGTTAACACCTGGCGCGGGGAGCTGTTGCATGACACGGCGCTTATCGGTGCCGGTAATGATTACTCTGTTTTTTGGGTCTTCAAGCAGATAGTAGCCGGACTTTCCATAGTGGTTTTCCGTGACTTTATCCAAGAAATTGGGCTTACCCAGATCAACGACACCCGCCAAGGCACCAATCACCTTGCCTTGAGTGTCCCGAATTGGCACCGCTATGGAGAAAACCGGAGAACGCAGCACTTTACCCACCACTGGCTGACTAATCTTTGACTTTCCCTCCCTGAGTGCGGCGGCTATGTAATCTCTTTCCATGTAATTTACGCCGATCCGTTTTATTGAAGGCGGAACAGATGTAATTGCAATACCATCAAGCATAGTTACAAAGACACCGGCGTTGAAATCTCTCTGAATAACTAACTGATCTTCCAGTAATGCCTGCAAGGCAGAAGTGTCACTCAATGTAATTGGAGTGATTTTTTCAGCTATTTTTTCCAGAACATCCAACCGTTCGCGCAGTGCGTCATTGACGTGTGTTGCCAGCAGGGACGCGGTCGAAAGCTGATGTTCGCCTAGTTGACGCTCCATGTCTTCATGCAACTTCCGGCTGGCGTAAAATGACAGCAACCAGATACCGATCACGAAGATTGCCAACGTGAACAATGTCACCCGTGCCTTGAGCGACCGCAATTGAAAGAAATTTAAGTTTATGATTATTCCAAAATATCAGTAAATAGCAGTCTGCCCACTGTACAGAATTCTATAATCTTAGGCTAGCGCCCAATTGGGCACACTACCAAACTTTCAAAACAAAAATTTATTTAATACTGCCGCGGGGAATATTGGGGATACTGAAACAAGGCACTGAACGGTGTTCTAGGCGATTATCCCGTACTTTGTTAATTAGACGTTCACGTGACAGAGGGCTTCTTGCTTTTGATGTTTTACGATTCTATATTAACGGTGCAATATAGATGAAGTAAAACAAAACGGGAGCTGAGGCTCCCGTTTTGTTTTTACAATTACCTAGTGATACTTATTTAAAAGTTTACTGATTCACTCTCATGAATCATTTCACTAAACATTTTTTAGTTCACTGCATCTTTTAATGCTTTACCAGCAGTAAATCCAGGTGCATTTGAAGCTTTGATTTTCAGTTCCGCGCCAGTACGTGGATTACGGCCAATGCGAGCGGCACGTTTGCCTACTTTAAATGTACCAAAACCGATCAATGTAACTGGGTCACCTTTTTTCAAAGATTGTGTGATGCTATCAGTAATAGCATTAAGCGCTTTTGCCGCATCCGTTTTTGTTAAGCCAGCTTGCTCTGCAACTTGGGCAATCAATTCTTGTTTATTCATGGATTGTGTTCCTGATTAGTTAAGACGAATATTAATCATATCTCAATTTAAGCAAAATGCATCTATTTCATATAACTTTAATCATCATAAATGCACATAAAGTAACGTTTATTTGGCTTTGTGCCCAAATAATGCCAATATTTTTTAAAAATTCAGTAAATCGATCAAATCCGTTATGATGATATTCAATCTCGACTGGTGAACCAAAATTATGGGTCAGCACTATCTCAAACCGTTATTTGCGCCTAAATCTGTTGCCGTTTTTGGCGCCAGCGACCAAACTGATTCCGTAGGGAAAATTGTGTTCCGGAACATGCTGCAAAGCGGTTATCAGGGAACACTTTATCCAATCAATCCAAATCATGCAAAAATTCAGGGGCGTAAAGCTTACGCTTCCATCTCGCAAATACATGAGCCTGTTGATTTAGCCATCATTGCCACGCCGCCACAATCGGTGCCGGCTATTATCGAGGAATGCGGGAAGCATAACGTCAAAGCAGCTGTCATCATTACTGCAGGTTTTGGCGAATCCGGACCTGCCGGCATGGCATTGGAACATGCCGTACTGGAAAATGCCAAACGTTATAACATCCGGTTGATTGGCCCCAATTGTCTGGGGGTAATGCGTCCTGACATAGGACTCAATGCAACTTTCAATCGTGGCAGTGCGAATAGCGGCAACCTGGCTTTTGTGTCTCAGTCCGGAGCTTTATGCACGGCGATTCTGGACTGGGCACAATCAAATGATGTCGGCTTCTCCAGCGTAGTATCGATGGGTTCATCCATTGATGTGGATTTTGGCGAAATTCTCGACTATCTGGTTTCCGATGTAAAAACGCACAGTATCCTGCTTTACATCGAAGGCATACGTAATGCCCGCAGCTTTATGAGCGCCATTCGTGCCGCGGCGCAATTCAAGCCGGTAATTCTGGTCAAGGTTGGGCGCCACGCGGCCACCTCTAAAGCCGCGATGTCACACACCGCATCCCTTGTGGGCTCGGATGATGCATTCGATGCAGCAGTAAGGCGTGCCGGCGTCGTGCGTGTACAGACCGTGACCCAGTTATTTTCTGTAGCCAAGGCATTATCCTGCGGCTTTCACCCTACCGGCAACCGCCTGGCCATCGTGACTAACGGCGGCGGCCCTGGTGTAATGGCAACAGACATTGCCGCCGATTTAGGACTGGTCATGGCGAATCTGTCAGATGCCACAATCGAACAGCTCAACCAGACCCTCCCCGCCACTTGGTCACACGGCAACCCGGTAGATATTATTGGTGACGCTCAGGCAGATCGCTACCGGCACGCAGTAAAAGCCTGTCTGGAAGACCCGAATGTTGACGGTGTGCTGACTATTTTAACGCCGCAAGCCATGACCAAGCCGCTGGAAGCCGCCAGCACTGTCATTGAGCTATCAAATCAATACAGCAAGCCGCTGATAGCCTGCTGGATGGGCGGCGCGCAAGTTGATGCGTCACGTGAGCTCTTTAACCAAGCCAGAAAACCAAGCTTCCGCACGCCAGAACCTGCGGTAGAAGTGTTTTCATTTCTTTCTGCCTACTATCAAAACCAGAAACTTTTGATGCAGGTGCCTGGCCCTCTGGCTCACCATCTGGAACCCGACACCGAGGGCGCGCGCATGGTGATTGAGGGTGCGCTGCAGGACAGGCGCAAGATACTCAACGAAATGGAATCCAAAGCCCTGCTGTCTGCGTTCCATATCCCGGTGGCAAAGACGCTGGTGGCGCGCTCCCCCAACGAGGCACTGCAAATAGCCCTGGAACTGGGCTTTCCGGTAGCGATAAAAATCAATTCGCCCGACATCACCCACAAGACTGATGCTGGCGGCGTGATGCTGAACCTGGCCAACGCGCAGGCGTTACGCACCGCTTATCATGAAATGCTGGAGAATATTCACCGTAACCGTCCTGACGCGCGCATTGACGGCATCTCGATTGAACCTATGGTTGTCAAACCAAACGGCCGTGAATTGATGGTAGGCGTGACCAATGATCCCGTTTTTGGCCCGGTGATTACGTTTGGCGCCGGCGGCACCATGGTAGAGGTCATGGGAGACCGTTCGGTGACACTACCGCCACTCAATACCTTTCTCGTGAAAGACCTCATCCAAGGCACGCATGTGGCAAAAATGCTGGGGGCTTTTCGTCATATGCCGCCAGCGAACATGGAAGCCCTGGAAAGCGTGCTGCTGCGCGTATCCGAAATGGTATGTGAATTGCCAATGCTCATGGAAATGGACATTAACCCGCTGATTGTGGATGAGCATGGCGCCCTGGCTGCAGATGCACGGGTCGCTGTACAGTTTCGCCCGCCAAGCACCGACCGTTATGCCCATATGGCGATTTACCCTTACCCGATGCACCTCGTCAGCGACTGGCAGCTGGGGGACGGTACCAATATCGTCATTCGCCCGATTCGCCCGGAAGATGCGGAAATCGAGCAGGCCTTTGTGCGTGATTTATCTGAAGAATCACGCTATTTCCGCTTTATGAACAGCATCCAGGAACTCAGCCAGGCCATGCTGGTGCGCTTTACGCAAATTGACTACAGCCGGGAAATTGCACTGATTGCCGTCACACAAACACATGATGACCAAACCGAGCCCAAAGAGATTGAAGTTGGTGTAGCACGTTATGCCACCAATCCGGATGGCGAAAGCTGCGAATTTGCCATTGTTATCGCTGACAATATGCACGGCAAAGGACTGGGCAATAAACTCATGACGGCTTTAATGGATGCCGCACGGGAAAAGGGCCTTAAAGTCATGCAAGGTGAAGTTTTGAGCAAAAACAGCCACATGCTGAAACTGATGAAAAATTTAAACTTTACTATTGAACCCAATCCGGAAGACGACAGTATTAAAACCGTATACAAAGTGCTGTAAACCACATGCGTACCGCCTACCTCACACATCCATCCTGCCTCAAACATGACATGGGCGCACACCACCCCGAATGCCCGGAGCGCCTGCATGCCATTAATGACCAATTGATTGCATCCGGCCTGCTGGACCACCTGATCCACTACGA
>JBAQME010000239.1:0-6575 GCA_049302535.1 Methylotenera sp. | reverse complement strand
CGACCAGTACAAACAACATCAATTTGAACGGTAGCGCCACAATCGACGGCGACACCATCATCATCCCCATTGCCATCAACACACTGGCAACCACCATATCAATGATTAGAAACGGGATAAAGATAGCGAAACCGATCTGGAATGCAGTTTTCAGTTCGCTGGTCATGAAAGCGGGCACCAGAACCAGCAGCGGCACCTGTTCCGGCGTTTCTATTTTTTCAATGCGTGCCATTTTCACAAAGAGTGCGAGGTCACCTTCACGCGTCTGCTTCATCATAAAGGCCTTAAGCGGCGCCGAGCCTTTATCCAGCGCATCTTGCATGCTGATTCTGTTCTCGGAAAGGGGCTGATAGGCATCTACATAGATCTTATCTATCACCGGACTCATCACGAAAAAAGTGAGAAACAGCGCCAGCCCTATCATCACCTGGTTAGGTGGTGCAGACTGCGTACCAAGTGCCTGGCGCAATAGCGACAAAACAATAATGATGCGGGTGAACCCTGTCATCATCAGTAAAACTGCCGGCAAAAACGTCAGCGATGTCAGCAGGATCAGCGTTTGCAGGCTCAGGGTATAGTTCTGCCCGCCACCAGCGGCTGGCAGTGCATTCACCAGCGGCAACCCCTCGGCAAACGCCGCAACCGGCAGCATCAGCACACCGACTGTAATTAATGCGCTTAGTGCTTTTTGCTTATTATTATTTTGCATCTGTTTTCTCTGCTAACTTAGCTGTCGATTTCTTCAGCCATTGTGCGAATGATGGCGCAAATGAACGAGTAAATACGTCCATGTCAGGACTCAACTGGCTGGTCGCGCCGAATGCATTTTCTGCAATCTGCGTAGCGCCGATCTCCAGGTTGGCGAGTCCATTTACTTGCCCGGGCGCCACACCAACTACTATCCAGCGCCCTGCCACTTCCACCACCACGACACGTTCGCGCGAACCGACACTGACGCCACCGACAATACGCACCACCGACTGCTGACCGCCAGCGCCGGGCAGCATGCGCTTCAACAACCATGTAATAAGCGCCATCACGGCCAACACCACGGTGAGGCCCAGCACCATTTTCAGTATGCTGCCTGATGGCGATACGACAGCCGTATCAGCCGCCACGGCATCGGCAACCCATGCGCAACAGGACAAGGTAAAAAAGATCAATGCCAGCAAATTTGAATGGTTTTTCATGGGGTATATGCTATGTTTATTAACTCAGGGAAAGCGCAGATTAACGCTATCGCATCCCCTGAGCTATTCGAAGGTTGACTTTCAGTTACCTGTTGATTTTGCGGATGCGCTCAGCCGGCGTGATAACGTCGGTCAAACGAATACCGAATTTGTCATTTACCACCACAACCTCACCTTGCGCAATCAGACATCCATTCACCAGCACGTCCATCGGCTCACCCGCCATGCCGTCAAGCTCCACCACCGACCCCTGTGCCAGCTGCAGCAGATTCTTGATGGCGATCTTGGTGCGGCCCAATTCCACCGTAAGCTGCACCGGGATATCCAGGATAAAATCAATATCGTTATGTGTTTCATGCAGCTTGTTTTTTGGGGTGAATTCCGTAAAAACCTGGGCATTCTCGACATTTTTTCCTTGCAGCACGGAAGACTCCTTGGATACCTGCTCCTCCATCGCGGCACCCCAGTCATCTACGGGTTCACTAGCGGATGCCTGCTCTGCCATCGCCGCGCCCCAGTCATCTTCCACCTTGGTATCAACGCCGTTCTCAGTCGCCATAAGGCTCCCCTTTAATATATTCAGTTGAGTTGGATCTTAAAAGTTTCTCTACGCGCAATGCATACTGCGCATTAAACAATCCATATTTGCAGAGCATCACCGGGACACCATCTACTTTCGCTTCAATCGCCTCGTCAATATGGAGCGGAATCACATCGCCGACCTTCATGTTGAGCACATTGCCAAGCAGCATTTTAGTCTTGGCCAGGTCAGCCACCAGCTCAATCTCGGCGGCCTGTACCTGCTGGGTCATCAGTTTTACCCAGCGCTTATCCGCACCCAACACTTCACCCTGCAATGGCGACGTCAGCACATCGCGGATCGGCTCTACCATGGAGTATGGAAAGCAGAAATGCATCTCGCCGCTTGCCGAGCCCATTTCAAGATTAAAAGTAGTGGCCACCACCACTTCATTAGGGGTGGCGATATTGGCAAACTGTGTGTTCATCTCGGAGCGGATATATTCAAATTGTATGGCATGCACCGGCTCCCATGCTTTTGCATAGGTTTCAAACACGATATTGAGAATACGCTGGATAATACGCTGCTCAGTCTGCGTGAATTCGCGGCCTTCCACACGGGTATGAAAACGGCCGTCGCCACCGAACATATTATCGACCACCAGGAATACAAGTGTCGGGTCAATCACCATCAGCGCAGTACCACGCAATGGATTCATGTGCACAAGATTAAGATTGGTCGGAACCACCAGGTTACGAATAAAGTCGCTGTATTTGGTAATGCGTACCGGGCCGACAGAAATCTCGACCGAACGGCGTAGGAAATTGAATAACTCTATGCGTGCCAGGCGTGCAAACCGCTCATTGATGATTTCAAGCGTAGGCATGCGCCCGCGCACAATACGCTCCTGCGTAGCTAGATTGTAATCACGCGCGCCCTCAGTACCAACCGCGGACTGGTCCTCATCCTGGTCATCGTCAACACCTTTTAATAAGGCATCGACTTCGTCTTGAGATAGAAATTTATCAGTCATGATTAACGTTAGCGCTGGTTACTGAATCACAAAAGAAGTGAAGAAAACGCCTAAAACTTTTTGCGGCTTGGTTCCGGCAACAAACGGCTTCCTCACCTCGTCGGCAATCTGGCTGCTCAGTTGCTTCTTGCCTTCCGTGGTGGAAATTTCAGTCGCCTTCTTGTTGGTCAACAACATCAGCAGGCGGTTACGCACGGCCGGCATCTGCACTTTAAGCAGTTCAGCCACTTCCGGGCTAGCGACTTGCAGTGACAAGTCCAATTGCAGCAGCCTATCCTCAGGCTTGTCCTGTAAATTCACGGTAAACGTGTCCATCGTGACAAAAACCGGGGTCTTTGCTGCCTCCTTGAGCTTGGCTTCTTTTTTATCAGGCGCATACTCTTGCTGCATGAAATACCAGGCAGCGCCGCCGCTAATCAAAGCCAGCACAGCGGCAATCATGATAATTAATCTTTTCCTGGAAGTTACCGGAGCTTCCGCTTGATCTCCCGATTTAGGATCCTGTGCCATCTGTTTGATTCTCCATTGTTGCCTGCACGGCAATCCATCAGTGTTATTAAGGTGTCATTATGAAAAAAAAATGCTTGGCAACATGCATGGATAAGAGGGGTAAAAAGGCGTTAAATTACGCCTTCCTGCCACAGGTTATTAATGTGTACTCGTATCGAATTTGCGGAATGCAAAATGGCATGAACATATAGCAGCTTAGTCAATCACACACATCAGCAGCGATCAATCAGCATACTCAGGCAAAAGTATCGACCAGGCCATTAGCTACACGAACTACAGTAGCTGCACCACTTGCCGCTTCCGCTACCGTTGACGACGGGGTGCCATTACTTTGCTGTGCAGCCAGGCGGCTCTGCGTTGCCTGCTGGAACGCCTGCTGTGACTGACCACCGGAGCTTACATTGGCTTGACCAAGCTGGATACCGGATTCGCTCATTTTATCGCGCAAATTTGACATGCCGTCTTCCAGCGCCTGTCTCACTTCAGTGTTATCCGATATAAACGTAGCGTCTGCCTGGTCATTGTGCACATGGATCACCACTTGCAAGGGCCCAAGATCCGGCGGATTGAGTGTCAGCGTGGCAGATTGCTCACCGGCACCTACCATCCACACCACTTTCTGGCTGATGGCCTGATCCCAGCCCGGCTTGCCGGGATAGGCACTGATAACATTGGTGCTCGCCGCCTGTTGCGTAGACAAGGCCGTATTGACTTGCGCTGCCGGCTGAAAGCCCGCTGGCGTCACTACGTCCTTGCCGACGCTGTCTTTGACGGCATTAAGCTCATTAAGCGCTGACCTGGCAATAGGCAATTCATCGCTGCCTGTTTGCTTTGCAGCGCCCGGCAGCATTGCATCCAGCCAGCGGGTATGCTCGGAGGCCTTATCGCCATCATAAATATCACGGCTACCCTGTACATTGTTATCCTGCACATTGGCATTTTTACCTTGCGACAATGCATTACTCAACATGGTATCCAGACTCTGCAGCTTTTGCGTTGCCATTTCAGCTGTGGATGTCAACGGCGAATCAGCCTCGGTTACGGCTGGAGATGACGAACCTTGTACATTCACCAGCGGTGTAGCATTTATCAAAGGCACCAGCATCGCAGGGTCAGGCATCGACGCAGCCAAGGTATTAACACTGGCATCCGCACCAGGTTTGGTTTCAGCATCCTCCCTTTTGGCATCCAACTCTTCGACAGGCAGTTTTTTGGCAGCAAGTTTAATTTCCAGGCCTGGATCACCTGCTGAACCAATATCCGTACCGGCCTTGTCACTGACAATTGCGGCATCAGGCAGTGCATGACCGGCTGCAGACTTGTTTTTCGACTGAGCCGCCACATGCTCGCTACTGCCTTGTTTGGCTGAGGCTTGCTTATCCGGTATTTGCTTGGCTGCAGACTTGTTTTTCGGCTGGGCCGTCACATGCTCGCTGCTGCCTTGCTTGGCTGCTGCTTGTCTATCTTGAGTCTGTTTATCCTGGGCCTGTTTAGCTTGCACCTGTCTGGACAACATCATCTGGAATGATGTATTCGGTTCCACAGCAGCGGATTTATCGGTACTGGCATTATGTTTGTTCGCAGCATCGCCCACATTTTTCAGTGGTGCATTTTGTGTCGCTGGTAATGATAAATTCTGCATATTGCTCAACTCCAAAAATTAACTCTTACTGATTTCAAATACCTATCCCCGCACCAATCATGTCCAAGCGGCTGATTCAAGAACGCCCGCTTCTACTGATGCGCATGGCGAATTCATCCATCATTTTCTGGTCCTTCTTTTGCTCGGACTTAAGCTCACGCTTGTCCGATCTCTGTGTCAGCACCTCGTAGGATAGTTTTTTACGCTGACTTTCCTGCCACAGTTCCCGTTGCACTTTCACTTGCTGCTTTGCCGATTCAACCACAACCTGCTGGCCGGAAATCGCCTGGTCCAGTTTTTTAAAAAAATTCTGGAAATTCTGGTACTCCTCTGCACCGATACCGGTTTTCAGCATCCTGTTGAGCTTTTCAATATAGTCCTGCCGGTACTCGTGCAGTAAATTGCACTTACCCTGCTCTTCTTCCGCCACCTTCATGACATGCGCCAAGGCTTCGGCCGCCAGATCCACCTCTTTGGTGGCGATTTCCGTCAGCATTGTCAACACGTTACTTGATTGCGTCGCCATATCGTTTCTATATCCAGTCTAAGCTTGAACGGTTCCCTGATTCCATGGAATCATCAGCCCAGCGCCAAGCCATCCAGCACATTGGAAAGATGGTGAATACTCTCATTCACGTCTGCGCGCTCGGCAATGCCCTGTTGCAAAAATTGCTCGATACCGTCATGCCTGGCAATCGCCTGATCCAGCACCGGATCACTGCCGGCCTCATAAGCCCCGACATTAATCAGATCCACGCTGCGCATATAGCGGGAATTAAGCTGCTTGAGCTTGCGCGCGAGTTTCTGGTGCTCGGGGCTGGTAATGTTATGCATGGCACGACTGATCGATTGCTCAACATCAATGGCAGGATAATGGCCGCTTTCAGCCAGGCTGCGGCTTAACACGATATGTCCATCAAGGATGGCACGTGCCGCATCGGCGATCGGGTCCTGCTGGTCATCGCCCTCGGTAAGCACGGTATAGAAAGCGGTAATTGAACCTTCGCCCTGCTTGCCGTTACCGGTACGCTCTACCAGCGCAGGCAGCTTGGCAAATACCGATGGCGGATAGCCCTTGGTAGCAGGTGGTTCACCGATTGCCAGTGCAATCTCGCGCTGCGCCATGGCATAGCGTGTCAATGAATCCATAATCAGCAATACGTTTTTACCTTGGTCGCGAAAATTCTCGGCA
Source organism: Methylotenera sp. (assembly GCA_049302535.1). Classification (GTDB taxonomy): domain Bacteria; phylum Pseudomonadota; class Gammaproteobacteria; order Burkholderiales; family Methylophilaceae; genus Methylotenera. Next base: position 488 of record JBAQME010000239.1, on the reverse strand, counting down.
ATAGTCGTGGCATAGCTGGCGCCTTGCAGACGCATCAGCGCCGGAGCATCTGCCGGCGCCGCGACCACCACCGAGCGCGCCAGCCCATCCGGGCCCAGAATATGCTCGATAAACTCCTTGACTTCACGGCCACGTTCACCAATCAGCCCCACCACGATCACGTCTGCGGTAGTGTAGCGTGCCATCATGCCAAGCAGTACACTCTTACCGACACCGGAACCTGCGAACAGCCCCATGCGCTGGCCACGGCCAACGGTGAGCATGCTGTTGATTGCACGTACACCCACATCCAGTATTTCTTCAATGGGCGCACGCATTAACGGGTTAAGCGGACGTGCATTCAAAGGTGCGCTTTGTACGGTCTCGATTTTACCCAAGTCGTCCAGTGGTTTGCCTGCGCCATCTACCACACGGCCCAGCAACTCATTCCCTACCGGCAGGTGACGCGCGCGGTCTGAGGCCCTGCGGCGCGGCGGATGGCCGTGGCG
>JBAQME010000238.1:0-4833 GCA_049302535.1 Methylotenera sp. | reverse complement strand
ACACGCTGAAATGCAGCTAAAAAATCCTTGGGCGCAAAACCCAGACGGTTCATGCCGGTGTTTACTTTAAGATGAATATGGATAGGCTTGGTTAAACTGGCACGTTCCAGCATATCAATTTGCGCTGTACTATGCACCACAACATTAACTCTGAAGGCCGCTACTGCACTCAGTTCTTGTGCATCAAACACGCCTTCCAAAAGCAAAATAGTCTGTTCAAAACCAGCCTCGCGTAATTCAATCGCCTCGTTTACGCTAAGCACAGCAAAACCATCCGCTGCATTTAACGCATGTGCGACATTAAGCAGACCGTGCCCATAGCCATTCGCTTTAATTACAGCCATGACTTTTGAATTTGGCGCGTATTTGTTTACTACTGCCAAGTTGTGCTGCAAAGCACTTTGGGAAATTGAAGCTAGAATCGGACGCATGGCTAAAATTTAATACTCATCTGCCATATGGCCAGCACCAGCGAAATTCTCAAAACGTGTATGCTGACCCAGGAACGTCAGCCGCACACGGCCGATTGGGCCATTCCGCTGCTTACCGATAATAATCTCTGCGGTACCTTTATCAGGAGTGTCCGGGTTATAGACTTCATCACGATAGATAAACAGGATAACGTCCGCATCCTGCTCAATCGCGCCAGATTCACGCAAGTCACTCATCACCGGACGTTTATCCGGACGCTGTTCCACGCTTCGATTCAGCTGCGACAGCGCAATCACCGGAACATCAAGTTCTTTGGCTAAAGCTTTTAACGAACGTGATATCTCTGAAATCTCTGTCGCACGGTTTTCACCCTGCTTGCCTGCCGGAGCTGCCATCAACTGCAGGTAATCGACCACGATCAAGCCTAGCTTACCCGTTTGCCTGTGCAGGCGACGTGCCCTTGCGCGCACGTCGAAGCTGCTCAAACCTGCACCTTCATCAATGAAGATCGGTGCCTCATTCAGCTTGCCTAATGCGGTGGTGAGTTTCTCCCAGTCTTCATCTTCCAGGCGCCCAGTGCGCATACGGTGCTGATCCAGGCGCCCTACTGAACCGATCATACGCATGGCAAGTTGAGTGCCTGCCATCTCCATGGAGAACACAGCTACCGGCAAGCCGCTATCCAGAGCCACATTCTCTGCAATATTCAGCGAGAAAGCAGTTTTACCCATCGAAGGCCGGCCGGCGACAATAATGAGATCGCCACCCTGCAAGCCTGATGTCATGGAATCCAGATCAGCAAAACCGGTTGGAATGCCAGTAACATCAGATTGATTATCGCGTGAGAATAACTGGTCAATACGGTCCGCTACCTGCGGCAGCAATATCTTGATATCAGTAAAGCCTTCGGAGCTTTTCTTACCTCCTTCAGCAATCTGGAATATCTTGGCCTCAGCCTCGTCCAGCAACTGCTGCGCATCACGGCCATTAGGCATATAAGCACTTTCCGCGATTCCGGAGCCTACTATTACCAGTTGGCGCATCACGAAACGCTCATGCACTATCTCAGCGTAGCGACGTATATTTGCGGCGGTTGGGGTGTTTTGCGCAAGAGTGCCCAGATAAGCAATGCCGCCTACACTTGAAAGCTCTGCGGCATTTTCCAGAGACTCGGCCACCGTCACGATATCAGCGGGCTTGTTATGCTCGATCAGCTTGGATATATGCTGGAAGATCAGTTTATGGTCATGCCGGTAAAAATCTTTTGCACTTAAAATATCAGCCACTTTATCAAGCGCTTCGTTTTCAAGTAGCAAGCCGCCAATTACAGATTGTTCGGCTTCTACCGAATGTGGAGGGATTTTTAGTGTATCTAGTTGTTCATCAGTCATGGTAAGAATTATACTCAATTAAAAGCTGCGCTAATAAAAAAAGGCTACCGAAGTAGCCTTTTTTTATTAGTGAAATATCAAAAAGATATTTAGCTAATTACGCCTCTGCAACCACTGTAACAGTGATATCAACCACTACATCGTGATGCAATGCCACTGAAACTGAATGGTCACCGATTGTTTTCAATGGACCGTTTGGTAAACGGATTGCCGCTTTAGCAACTTCATGGCCTGCTGCAACCAAAGCTTCAGCGATGTCACCGTTAGTTACTGAACCGAATAAACGGCCATCAACACCAGCTTTTTGTGTAATTGTCACAACGAAACCAGCCAATTTTTCGCCACGTGCTTGTGCAGCAGCCAGAATTGCAGCTTGTTGTTTTTCCAGCTCAGCACGGCGTGCAGCAAACTCAGCTTTGTTAGCTTCAGTTGCACGTTTAGCTTTGCCTTGTGGAATCAAAAAGTTACGGCCGAAACCATCTTTAACTTTAACTACGTCACCCAACCCACCAAGGTTGCCAACTTTTTCTAATAAAATAACTTGCATCCTATATCTCCTTAGCCTGGGTGTTTGTCAGTGTATGGTAACAATGCCAAGAAACGAGCGCGTTTAACCGCTGATGTTAATTGACGTTGATAACGTGCTTTAGTACCCGTCATACGTGCTGGGATGATTTTTGCATTTTCTGAGATGAAATCTTTTAACAGATCTACATCTTTGTAATCTACTTCTTTAATGCCTTCTGCTGAAAAACGGCAGTAACGGCGGCGTTTATACATATCTCTTGCCATTTTAAACTCCTAAAATTTTAATTTATGTAAGCTGCGCTTACATACGCTCTATATGGTTAATGTGCATTACCAGTTGTGTGCTTTTAAGGCTGCGTTTAGCTAAAAATCCACGGGCTTTTATCTGCTCCCCCTGTTTCAAGCCTTTCAATGCCAAGTCACCTAAAATAACTGCATTGACTTCACACTCCACCTTACGCTTCATGCCAGCCTCGATTTGGTCTGAAACATGTCGCAATACAACACTTAACAACGGTATGCCTGCCGGCGTATAACGAAGCGGTTCGATTTGCACCACCTCAGCTTGTAACGCCAGTTGATTCAAATTAAGCTGCTGCGGCCTCTGAAGCTGCGGCTGGAGCTGCATCTTTACTCAACACTGATTTAGATTTCTCTTCTTTCATCATTGGTGATGGTGCAGTAACAGCAGTTTTAGTAGCCATTGTTAAATGACGCAATACTGCATCATTGAACTTGAAGCCATGCTCAAGCTCTTCTAACACTGTTTGGTTACATTCAATGTTCATTAACACATAATGTGCTTTGTGAATTTTTTGGATTGGATAAGCTAATTGACGACGACCCCAGTCTTCCAGACGGTGAATTGCACCACCGTTGCTGGTGATAAGAGCACGGTAACGCTCAATCATCGCTGGCACTTGCTCGCTTTGGTCCGGATGGACGATAAATACTACTTCATAATGTCTCATTGACACTCCTTTTGGATTAAAGCCACCCACTTTTATACTGTGGTGTGGCAAGGTAAAATAAAACTTGCTTGATAACGTAACCAGGCAAGCGCGGAATTATAGACAAAAGCGCAGCACTAATCAAACAATATTTAATAAAATCAATCGTTTTCTGCTGAGGAAGTTAGCAGTTTGCCACTTATATAAACTTCTCCCTAAACAAGGTCCGGCATCTCCGCACCATAAAACTTGATTCTGAGTTTTTTCAGTTGGTCTCTAAAATCAGCCGCTTTTTCGAACTCCAGGTTTTTAGCCGCGTCGTGCATGGCTTTTTCCAGGCGCTTCATTTCTTTGGTAATTTGTTTTTCACTCAAAGACTCGTAATTGGCTTGATCCTGCAGCGCCTTGCGTTCACGCAATGCCTCATCCTTATCATAGACACCATCGATAATGTCTTTGATACGTTTACTTATGCCTTTCGGCACAATGCCGTGCGCTTCATTAAATGCTTTCTGCACTCCTCTCCTGCGCTCGGTTTCATCCATCGCCAGTTTCATGCTGCGCGTAATTCTGTTGGCATAAAAAATCACCTGTCCATTTAAATTTCGCGCCGCGCGGCCTGCCGTTTGAATCAAACTGCGCTCGGAACGCAAAAATCCTTCCTTATCCGCATCCAGCACTGCCACCAATGAAACTTCAGGAATATCCAACCCTTCACGTAACAAGTTAATGCCCACCAGCACATCAAACTCGCCCAAGCGCAAATCGCGAATAATTTCTACACGCTCCACCGTATCAATATCACTGTGCAGGTATCTGGTTTTAACACCATGCTCACTTAAATAGTCTGTTAAATCCTCGGCCATACGTTTAGTTAACGTAGTTGCCAACACGCGCTCACCTATATCAACGCGCTTTTTGATTTCACCGAGCAAATCATCAACTTGCGTATCAGCCGGCTTGACAATGATCTCGGGGTCTATCAGGCCGGTTGGGCGCGCAATCATCTCAACCACCTGCTGCTGATGCGTCTTCTCGTACTCCGCAGGCGTAGCCGACACAAAGACACACTGGCGCATGATACGCTCGAACTCTTCAAACTTAAGCGGACGGTTATCCAACGCAGAAGGTAAGCGCCAGCCGTAATCCACAAGATTTTCCTTACGCGAACGGTCACCTTTATACATGCCGCCAACTTGCGGGACTGTCACATGGCTTTCGTCAATAATCATCAATGCGTTATCCGGTAGATAATCAATTAATGTCGGTGGTGGGTCACCAGGGTTACGGCCGGACAAATGACGTGAATAGTTCTCGATGCCTTTGCAAAAACCGATTTCATTCAGCATTTCCAGGTCAAACCGGGTGCGCTGCTCGATGCGTGCTGCTTCCACCAACTTATTAGTCTTGATATAAAAATCAACGCGGTCTTTAAGTTCATGCTTGATTTTCTCCATGGCACGAATCGTAGTCTCGCGCGGCGTCACGTAGTGGCTTGACGGATAAACCGTGTAACGGGGAATCTTATTGAA
>JBAQME010000237.1:0-2844 GCA_049302535.1 Methylotenera sp. | reverse complement strand
GCAGCCAGCATTTTGCTTTTAAAGGCGTTGCTGCGGTAGAGCAGGGTTGATCGCGGCTGAATGCTTTCGATGACACCTTCATGCTTGTCGGTGAGTTGTATGGTGACATGGTCACCACAGGCAATGTCAGTTTTTTTGCCGCGGGTCACACAGCTGATGCGATGTTTATCTTCAGATAATTCAACCTGATAGCGTTTACCATAAGCTGCAACTACTGTGCCTTGCAAGTCGATAGTCGCTTGCGTTTTATTATTAGCCTGCACGCGTTAATTATTCAGTAAATTTGTAATAGGTTTGGTTAAGGTATTTTGCAACGTTGAGTTCTTCATCTTCAAACCACTTCAAACCTATCATCGTATTGCAATTGCGTACTTGAGCGACCAGGCCTTTGGAAGTCTTTACTTTGCGGTAATCACGCGTGTAGATTGCAGAACCATCACCACCGTAGCTTGATGCGTGGCAGCTGATACAATGTTTTTCAACTAAAGCTTTCCCTGCGGCCGCATCTGCTGCCTGAAACGGCTCTGCCGATGCGTAACCATTAACGAGTAATAACCCGGCAATTAAATAATATGATTTCATATATGCTGCCTTTCGACTAGTCGATTAACTAGTATACGCTGCTAATTTTGAAATTCTAATACTTGCTGGCGGATGTGAGTCATAAAAAGCTGAATGCAGCGGATCAGGCGTCAAAGTTGATGCGTTGTCGCGGTACAGCTTTACCAATGCTTCTACCAGATGTTTCGCATCTGCATGTTTTGCCGCGTAATTATCGGCTTCAAATTCATTTTTGCGTGAGTAACTTGCCATAAGCGGGCGTAATATAAATAGGAACACAGGCGACACTAGCAAGAATAATATCAAAGCCATGTAGTTGCTCATTTGCTCAACACCGAGCCCGGTATAAAACCATTCCTGATTCATCAGCCAGCCCAGTAAAGCCAAGCCAGCAAAACTGATGAGGAACATCAGTGCAATGCGCTTAATCACGTGATGATGCTTGAAGTGTCCAAGCTCATGTGCCAAAACCGCTTCTATTTCATCGGCGTTAAGCCTTTCTAAAAGCGTATCGAAAAACACCACGCGTTTTGATGCGCCAAAGCCGGTGAAGTAAGCGTTGCCATGACTGCTGCGAGAGGAACCATCCATGACAAACAGCCCTTGTGACTTAAAACCGCATTTGGTTAACAAGGTTTCAATTCTTAGTTTCAGGTTTTCATCTTTAAGCGGCGTGAATTTGTTGAATAAAGGTGCGATAAAGGTTGGGTATACAGCCAGCATCATGAGGTTGAACACGCTCCATATGATCCATAAATATAACCACCAATATTGCCCAGCCCCCTGCATTAGCCACAATGCCGCAAATAAGATCGGCGCGCCTAAAATAATGCCCACAACACTATGTTTGACGAGGTCACTGAAAAACATTGCGCGTGTCATCTTATTAAAGCCAAAGTTTTCATCCACTACAAAAGTTTTGTAATAGTCAAAAGGGATATCAATCAAACTGCTCACGATCATGGCGCTACAAATGATAAGTGCGCCACGTGCGATTTCGTGGTTTGGTAACAGATTGCGCCAGATATCATCCAGCCACTGTAAACCGCCGCCTATCGTGAGTAAGGCCAATAGTCCGGCCTGGGCCGTGGCTTCAATAATGACCAGCTTGGTTTTGGCGCTTGAATAGTCGGCGGCTTTTTGGTGCGCTTCTAATGAGATATTAGCGTTAAACGCAGCGGGAACCTGGCTGCGGTGCGTTTGCATGTGTGCAATATGGCGTTTTCCCAGCCAGATACGAATGATAGTCGTGACCAACAGCAGGGTGACAAAGGTGAGTGTAAGTGTAAATGCCATTATTTATATAGTTCGTTAAAATTGAATTAAGTTAATATTATGTATTGTGAAGCATTTTGAATAAGATAGTTCACCGAGCTTGCTTTATAACGCTAATTTTAATGGAAAACATGATGACAGCATCAAACAACAGTACGAATCAGAATAATTTAATTTGGCTAGATATGGAAATGAGTGGTTTATTACCTGATTCCGACCGTATTTTGGAGCTGGCAGCAGTAGTGACTGATGCTGAATTGAATGTGCTGGGTGAATCTCCGGTGCTGGTAGTACACCAAAGCGATGCCGTGCTTGATGGAATGGATGCCTGGAACAAGGGTGCTCACGGACGTTCTGGCTTGATTGAAAAAGTGAAGGCCTCTACACTAAGTGAAGCTGACGCTTCGGCCCAAATGATTGAGTTTCTTAAAACATTTGTCCCTGCTAACAAATCTCCGATGTGCGGTAATTCCATCTGTCAGGACCGTCGTTTCATGGCGCGCTACATGCCGGATCTGGAAAAATATTTCCATTATCGTAATTTGGATGTCAGTGTATTCAAAGAGCTGGCTCGTCGCTGGAAACCGGAGATTTATTCCGGCTTTAAAAAGGCAAGCAAGCATGAAGCACTGGCAGATATTTACGAGTCTATTGATGAGCTTAAATATTATCGTGAACATTTCATCATAAAGTGAGCGCAAAAAAAGAGGGCGTCATGTATCGACGCCCCAAGGGGGAGAAAACCAGTTAGGAGAAGCATATATGCTCACTAATTTATAAGCATTAACCATGCCAGTCCTTTCCCCTTGTTGCCGTGCCTGAATTTTTAATGTTTTTAATTTGAATATCTGGCTAGTTCAGCGTTTGATACAAGGCAAAGTATTCCTGCGCACTTTTATCCCAGCTTAGGTTTTGCGTCATTCCGGTATTTTGAATTTGAAGCCATGCTGCTTTATCGTGCAGGAATATTTCCAGGGCGCGTTTGATGCATGCCAGTAGTCCATCTGC
>JBAQME010000236.1:0-1668 GCA_049302535.1 Methylotenera sp. | reverse complement strand
ACATGGTGCTGCCGGTGCGCCGGCGCGAAATAGATGGCGGATATACAGCGCTGGGCGGTTTGCGACAGGCTGCCATTGCCACTTCCTGCGTCAGGCCGGCGCGCAATGCCTCCTTTCCCGCCTGGATTGTAGGCGGCAAGCAAATGCCAACGACTGGAGTCTGGAGCGTCCTTGCCCGTACTGCTTGGCGGGCAGATGCCTTGACCAAGGTGGCCAGCCTCGCGCCGCACTCTGAACGCAGCGCATTGATAGAACGGCTGGGAGGCAGGCTGGTGCCAGATAACGAAGAGGTGCACTCATGCACATGAAGGGATACCCACGCTGGTTCTTCGCACTGCTACTGTTTATCTTCGCAGCCCTGTTCATAACGGGCGTCCTGCTGACTCCGACCTCTCTGGATTTGCGGCTGGAATGGGATGTTCCTTGGAGGCTCGGTGCAGACTGGCACATAGCCGTTGCTGCCACGCATACTGCTGTTGCCTTTGTTATGCTGATGCTGCTCGGTGCTCTGTTGGGCATCCATGCACGCGCAGGTTTGCGCCGGCGCAGAAACGTGTACAGTGGCCTGGCTCTGCTCGCCATCATGGCCGTGCTGATGGCGACGGCGGTTGGAATTTATTACTTGGGCGACGAGCAAATGGCGATGATGATCGCTCTCACACATCTAGCCGTAGGCGGAGGAGCACCGCTTCTGTTTGGATACCACGCCTGGGCTGGCCACCTGCACGCAGGGATATATTCAGGGGACAAGAAAAACAACTATTGATGCTCGCTACCAAGCGGAATCGGCCCACAATGGCGTAATGCCTATTGGTTATCGCACTCTTGTATTTTAACTAAATCGTTATTTAATTTTTGGACGTTCTGAAGATTTGTAGTTGCTGAAATGACCTTCGCTAGCCGCCCGTTTTCTGGCGCTGGCAATAATACCTGCACTTTGACCCGGGGCAACGGGGCAAGACACCTGTTTTATCATGTCACCACCACATTCCGGGCATACTGGAACGCTGGCAGCCTTAACCAGCAACTCAAAAGTTTTATCACACTTGCTGCAATTAAAATCAAATAATGGCATGAAAACTCCTTTTTAAGCAGCCAGAGTCTGGTTGATTTTTCCGGTATGCAGCCACTCTGCAAACTGTGCCAGTGGCATATCGATACGCGTGATATTCTGTTCCGCAATGAATTTCTGCTCCATGCGTGTGAGCGGTCCTTCAATAACAGCCCAATGCTTACTGGATGAACGTTTCATTACCTGCCTTGCATAGGTGCGCGTGAGCTGGTGATCGAAACGGCAGCCCATGAACAAGAAGTTGGCACCTGTACGCAGTTCCTGCACGCGTGGCGGGATAGGGGTTTGAATGTCGATTTCCGTCAGCACTTCAACAAAGTCAGAGTCTGAAACGATGAAGTTTTTTGCAGGTACGATTGAGCCTAGCGGTTTATACAGTACAACAGACCACGCATCGGCCTCTGATGCCTCTGTTTCATTGCCGGCCGCATCAAAATAATTCACCCATTGGCCAAAATGCTCGGATTGAGACACCCCTTGGATCTGCCCCCAATTGCTATGTCCGCTAAGCGCTTTGGACATGGCATCGTCATACCAGGTATCTACAATCAACAAGGGTTTTTTGCTAAGTCCTGCTAAATACTGATGAAGGATAT
>JBAQME010000235.1:0-2379 GCA_049302535.1 Methylotenera sp. | reverse complement strand
TTTCAAAGGCGGTCAGCATGGCGCAGAACAAATCATCATGGCCAAACGAGTGATTTGCATAAGGACTGATTTGATCAAATTTGTAATTAAAATTCTCACCTACCCATGCGATGGCGGGAACATGTATTTGTGCCTCCGGGGCAATTGCATAAGGCGCTCCATGCAGATATACACCATATTCACCCAACGACTCCCCATGGTCGCTCACATACAGCATCGCTGTTTCAGGGTCCTGGTCATATTTTTGCAGGAACCGGATAACTTCTGACAAAAAATAATCCGTATACAGAATTGCGTTATCGTAAGCGTTGCCAATTTCCTCTTTGCTGCATTTACTCAATTCATTGGTTTTACAAACCGGCGTGAATTTCTCAAAATCTTTTGGGTAACGTTTGTAATAAGCCGGCCCATGGTTCCCCATCTGGTGTAAAACTATAAGGATATCCTTACCTTTTCTTGCATTTATATGCTGCTCAAGGCCATTTAGCATGCCGACATCCCTGCACTCTTCGTCACAAACAAGGTTTTTTTGCGGTCTCTTAAAGTCCTCATAGGTCATGCGCTTGGCTACGCCTTTAGAATCCGAATTGTTATCGCGCCATAAAATATCGACCCCTTGCCTGGATAGAACATCCAGTACATTCTCATGCATCAGCCCTTTTTTTATATCAAAGTCGCTGCGTTCCAATGAAGAAAACATGCATGGAACTGAAATTGCTGTTGACGTACCGCAAGCTGAAACGTTTTTGAAACTAATAACCTTTTGCTTTTTCAGCTCCGGGTTAGTTTCTCGCGTATATCCATTTAATGAAAAGCGGTCTGAACGGGCGGTTTCACCAATCACCAATATCAGTAATTCATTTTTATGATTTCTATCAACATCTGTCGTATCTTTCGCCACTTCAATGAGCGCTGTATTTTCCGGCTGCTGATAAAAAGAATTACCCAGGTACCTGATAACTGAATATGAAAAAAAAGTCGGGTTCGAGAAGAACCGCACGGTTTTATGTTCGCGAATAAAAGATGCATATTGAGACGTGAATGGAACTGCAACCAGAATCAATAGAAAAATTAAAACTGAAGACAGCATCAACTTGGATTTCAGCTCACGTTTTAAACCTTGGGATTGGGGACAAAGTTTTAAAATAAGGTAGGCAGGGAGAATACCAAAAACCAGGATACGCAAAATAAAGCTGAAATTTACCAGCTCACTGGCTTCCCTTGCATCCGTTTGCATGACATTCTCAAGCATATCCGTATCAATAATGACACCGTAACTATCCATGAAATACGCAGCCAGCGATGCGGATAAAACAATAATTGTTAATATCCACCGGGTAGTTCTGCCGTAACAAACAAGATTTAAAAAAAGCGCAGTTGCAAGCGTAAAGAAACCAGCTATTGATAGCAGGAAGGGAACGTTGCCAGCCCCGATTGGATAGGTTGCGATCAGCTTTTGGAAAAAGGCGCCATTCCCCGTCACAATGAGAAATAATGCGACGATAAGAATGAAGCTATGCTGGGGACTAATAAATTTTTTGTACACAATAACTCTTGAGGTTTTATCCAACTATTATATATGACAGCCTGCAGTTGGTTGCCACTCTCATTTCTTAAAAAATTACCTACGCATTTTTAATCCGCAGGCTCTAAGCAGAGCTTTTTATACGCTGGAACAGAATCCTATATCAGGTTCGTAAGTTGCAACAATATTTTATAACGCATCATTTCTTTATGGCCTGGTGGTTATTTTTAAATCACTTGCGCGTAAGACAGGGGCCATATCAGCATATTAACTATATGTTTTATATAAAAAACCTATCAATAAACCATTATACCCATACAAAAATTGCGGGATTATGCAGAATTAAAGTAAACACTTTATGCAGCTTTTGCATGATGTGTATGTATAAATGCATCATGAGTATAAATGGAGTTTTACTCTACCAATTAAAATATATTTATTTTTAATAACAGATCTACTTTTACAACCAATTGATAATTAATAGAAATTTTTTTCAAAACAACTTGTCTTATCCGCTAAATTGCATTGATAACCTCTTAAAATAATTTCACAAATGAAGTCGGCACACAATTTGCTGAACCTTAAGCATTATTACTACTGCGAAACACAAAATGCCCAATTCAATATATTTCAGCTCATTATATTCAAACGCTGCATTTTTAACATTTGGTAACAGCCCTGCATTCTTTAATGCTGAGGCTGCCTATAAAAGCCGGCCACTTGTTGCCTCCAAAAGGCATCGTGCAGAAAACATTACAGCGGCAACCTCAGATAGCAGCGCACCAGACCGCCGTGAAAACGAACAGTTTATCCACGATGTGTTTGCCAAGACCTATGGTGCAAATGTACAACAC
>JBAQME010000234.1:0-1755 GCA_049302535.1 Methylotenera sp. | reverse complement strand
TGACAGCTAATTGGCGCAAAGCGCTTAAATGCGATTGCTCGGCTTCACTATCCAGCAAGCCACGTTGTTTTGCCAGTGTTGCTGCCAAAGTGAACAAAGCCACCAGTTGGGTGGTAAATGCTTTGGTAGAAGCTACGCCAATTTCAGCACCGGCACGGGTGTAGAACACGAGCTGTGAGGCACGTGGAATGGCGCTCTCTTGCACATTGCAAATCGCCAGCGTCAGGTTTTGTCCTAATGACTTCGCATGTTTCAATGCTTCCATCGTATCCAGCGTTTCACCTGACTGTGAAATAGTGACGATCAACTGCTTTGGATTTGGCACAGATTCACGATAGCGGTATTCACTGGCGATTTCCACATTGGTCGGCAATTTTGCAATGCTTTCCAGCCAGTATTTGGCGGTAAGCGCAGCGTAATAGCTGGTGCCTGCTGCCAATATTAAAATGCTGTCTACTTGCTTGAATACCTCGCCGGCAGCTTCGCCAAACAGGGCGGGGGAGAAGCTGTTATCATCAATCAACGCTTCGATGGTATCGGTCAGCGCACGTGGCTGTTCATGAATCTCTTTTTGCATAAAGTGCGCGTATGGGCCAAGCTCCATGCTGGCAAGCGACACATCGCTCATATGGATCTTACGGTTAACTTCTTTGCCATCACGGCCAAAGATCGTCACGCCATCGCGGCGAATATCAGCTACATCGCCATCTTCCAGATAAATCACTTTGCGCGTCACTGACAGCACGGCTGATACATCAGAGGCGATGAAGTTTTCACCTTCGCCCAAACCAATCAGCAGTGGGCAGCCCAAACGCGCAGTCACCATGTGTTCGGGCTCTTTAACGGAAATCACGCTGATGGCAAATGCACCGGTCAGTTCACTCACGGCTTTTTGTGTAGCAGCTAATAGCGTTAAATCTTTGTGATAATAATGAATCAGGTGCGCGATAACCTCAGTATCGGTCTGTGAAGCGAACTCATAGCCCAGTGCTTTCAAACGTGTGCGCTGCTCATCGTGGTTTTCGATAATGCCGTTATGCACCACGGCAATTTCACCTCCAAGAGGATTAGGCGACACGTGCGGGTGTGCATTACTCTCGGTAACGCCGCCATGTGTGGCCCAACGGGTATGGCCTATACCCACTAAACCACTTAGCTTAACTTCATTGGCTTTATCGGTCATGTTGGATACACGGCCCACGGCGCGTACGCGCTCGATGCCAGCACCATTTAACACAGCGATACCGGCAGAGTCATAGCCACGATATTCCAGACGGCTTAAGCCCTCAATCAGCGTGGAAACCACGTTTCTATTTGCTACTGCACCTACAATGCCACACATATTGTTTAGTCTTTCTTATAGCGTTACTTTTTAATTTTTTGTGGTCGTTTCCAACCTGCAATTGATTTCTGTTCTTTAGCACGGCACAAAGTCAGCTGATCTGCCGGAGCGTCTTTGGTAATGGTTGAGCCTGCAGCAATCGTCGCACCGCGGCCAATCGTCACTGGCGCGACCAATTGTGAATCTGAACCGATAAATGCGTTATCTTCAATCACCGTTCTGAATTTATTGGCACCATCATAGTTACAGGTAATCGTACCCGCGCCAATATTCACGTTTTTACCTACGGTACTATCACCCACATAACTTAGATGGTTAATCTTGCTGCCTACATCCACTTGTGCATTTTTCAGCTCGACAAAATTACCGATATGCGTATCTGCCGCAAGGGTAGTGCCTGGACGCAAGCGTGC
>JBAQME010000233.1:0-2033 GCA_049302535.1 Methylotenera sp. | reverse complement strand
AATAAAATTAACAAGCCGATTAATATTGCGATATATTTCAGTGATCTTGCGACTCCCGCCTGCGCAGAATTGATACGCTCACCGATTGGATTATTCAATACAGCCATGCTTCCGCCTTTCGTTTTTTTAACTTATTCGAGGGAGCGAAACCTTATCACAACTAATTCCCTATATTCAACTCCGAACGTACCTGCATAGCCTGTTTAATTGCCTCATCACGGCTTGTGTTAACCACTGTAAAGTGGCCCATTTTCCTGCCGGCTCGCGCCTCATGCTTGCCGTATAAATGCATTTTAAGTTGCGGATTATTCAAGGCAAGCTGCCATGCCGGCTCCGTTTGACGGTCAGCCGCGCTTGGCCAGACATCACCCAGGATATTCACCATCACGGCGGGGCTATGCTGACGGCTGCTACCCAGAGGCAAGCCCGTCATCACACGTACCTGCTGTTCAAACTGGTTGGTAATACAAGCATCAAGTGTGTAGTGGCCTGAGTTATGAGGGCGTGGCGCAATTTCATTCACCAGCAATTCACCGTCACATACAAAAAACTCCACCCCTAAAACACCGGTATAGTCGAGTTTCTCGGCTACGCTGATCGCCAATTTTTGCGCCTGGTGATTTACCGCATCGCTGCCGCGTGCCGGCACGATGGAAACATCCAGAATACCGTTCAAATGGCTATTTTCTGCTGTCGGGAATGTCGCCACATGGCCATTCGCATCACGTGCAAGCACTACTGAAACCTCATAGTCAAGTTTCAGCATTTTTTCCAGCACGCATTCTTCCTGCGAAAATTCTGCAAAAGCCTTTTTTGCCTCATGCAAATTAGCAACGCGTGCCTGGCCTTTTCCATCATAGCCAAAACGTGACACTTTAAGGATAGCTGGATAAATATCGCTATCATCGCCTGGTATGTCAGCCTCAGAATCAATTACTGCATAAGGCGCCACTGGCAATCCCGCATTTTTGAGAAAGTTTTTCTCGCTTACACGATGCTGCGCGATTGCAACACTTTTCCCGGAAGGATGAACAGGAATACTATTTGCCAGTGACTCTAATGTAGATGCCGGCACGTTTTCAAACTCGGTGGTCACTGCCTGGCAGGTTTCTGCAATTTGTTTTAACGCAGCCGCATCATCATATTTCGCGCAGATATGCACATCGGCGATTTTCCCGGCTGGGCTGTTTTTATCCGGATCCAGCACTGTGACTTTGTAGCCCATTTCATGCGCGGCAATCACAAAAAAGCGGCCAAGCTGACCGCCGCCCAACATACCCAGCATTGCCGGGGGGAGAATAATGTTACTTTGACTCATGGCTTCACTCTTTCATCACTGACGGCTGGTCAGTTAACTCCATGTTATGCACTTTCTCTGTCTGTTTTTTTCTAAATTCAGCAAGCTTACTTGCCAAGCCCGCATCATGATTTGCCAGAATAGAAACAGCAAATATCCCTGCGTTTGCCGCTCCGGCATCACCGATTGCAAAAGTTGCCACGGGAATCCCCTTCGGCATTTGCACGATAGACAATAAAGAATCCTGCCCTTGCAAATGCTTGGAAGGCACAGGCACGCCCAGCACGGGCAATGTTGTTTTAGCCGCCACCATGCCGGGCAAGTGTGCTGCACCACCCGCTCCCGCAATAATCACCTGGTAACCTGCTTTTGCTGCATTCTCAGCAAATTCAAACATCAGGTCAGGGGTGCGATGCGCTGAAACAACTTTAGCTTCATAAGCCACACCAAAATCTGCGAGCATCTGTGCAGCATTTTTCATTACCGGCCAGTCACTGTCCGAGCCCATGATAATAGCTACTAATGGTTGATTATTTGCCACAAGCTTTCCTTTTCAGCAATCTTCACATACTTTATAACAAAATTAAGTTATCGCGGTGAATCAATTCCGCTTCATCCACATAACCCAAAACACTCTCGATCTCACTGCTAGGCTTGCGCATAATTCTTGCCGCCTCGCTGGCCGTGTAGTTCACCAGGCCACGCGCAATCTCTTTACCCTCTGTGTCCACGCAAG
>JBAQME010000232.1:0-4838 GCA_049302535.1 Methylotenera sp. | reverse complement strand
TGAATGACGGCTTGCAAAAGGCAATTGAAGAAGCCATCCAGAAATTACCGATTCCAAAAGTGATGACCTACCAACTGGCAGATGGCTGGAGCAGCGTCAATTTCGTGCGCCCTGCGCATGGCCTGGTTGCATTACATGGCAATCAGGTTTTAGCGATTAGCACACTTGGTTTAACCGCCGGCAACCAGACGCAAGGTCACCGTTTTGAAGCTATGGTTTCACCGGTTGTCCTAAAAAATGCAGATAGCTATGCCGAGCAGCTTAAAACTGAAGGCGCAGTCATCGCCAGCTTTGCTGAGCGCCGTGCCGAAATCGAACGCCAGCTTAACGCTGCCGCTGCCAAGCAAGGCCTGAAACCGATTGAAGACGACGCGTTACTGGATGAAGTCACCGCGTTGGTGGAACGTCCTAACGTATTGCTTGGCCAGTTTGAGGAAGTATATTTAGAGGTTCCGCAGGAATGCCTGATTCTTACCATGAAGGCGAATCAAAAGTATTTCCCGCTGCTGGATAGTAACGGCAAGCTGACCAACAAGTTCCTGATTGTGTCTAACATCAGCCCTGCTGACCCATCTGCTGTGATTGGCGGCAACGAGCGCGTGGTGCGCCCACGCCTGGCGGATGCTAAATTCTTCTTCGACCAGGACCGTAAAAAGACACTGGAATCACGTATCAGCAGTCTGGACAAAGTGGTTTACCACAACAAACTGGGCACACAGGGTGAGCGCACACAGCGTGTCAGCGCCATTGCCAAAGCTATCGGCGAGCAGCTTGGCGGCAAGGCATTGGCCGACAAGGCTGATCTGGCTGCCAGACTGGCAAAAACCGATTTAGTCACCGACATGGTGGGTGAATTCCCCGAACTGCAAGGCATCATGGGGCGCTACTACGCGCAGCATGAGGGCTGGGAAGACGACATTGCCTATGCGATTGAAGACCATTACAAACCGCGTTTTGCCGGAGATGAACTGCCGAGGAATCAAGTGGGTATCTGCGTCGCACTAGCAGATAAGCTTGAAACCTTGGTTGGGTTATTTGGCGTCGGCGAAAAACCTACCGGCGACAAAGATCCATATGGACTGAGAAGGCATGCGCTAGGAGTAATCCGCATGCTTACAGAGAAAAATCTGCCACTATTGCTCGATGAATTACTTGAGGAAGCACTTCAGGCTGCCCAAGGGGTAGAGTCCTTAAGGGAAATTGAACGAGCCAATTTCCAAGCTTCTTCGTCAATTTTCCTGGCTCCAGAAACACCGAACTTGGTTTCGGACTTCGTCTTCGACCGTCTAGCCGGCAGCCTGCGTGAACAGGGCTATAGTGCGCAGGAGGTGGATGCAGCTCTGTCCCTGCGCCCACAGCACCTGAGCAATGTGCCGAAGCGCCTCGAAGCCGTGCGCGCGTTCTCCATGCTGCCCGAAGCCGAAAGCCTCGCCGCTGCCAACAAGCGCGTCAGCAACATCCTGAAAAAAGCAGAAGGCGAAGTGCAGGCACAAGTGAATGCGGGCTTGCTGCAAGAGCCGGCTGAAATCGCACTTAACTCGGCATTGGACAAAGTAAAACCGGAAGCTGATAAACTGTTTGAAAGCGGCGATTACACTGCCTCACTCAAAGCGCTGGCAGCTTTAAAAGCGCCAGTGGATGATTTCTTTGATAATGTGATGGTGAATGCAGATGACCCGGCACTCAAGGCAAACCGTTTAGGTTTACTGGCAACCCTGCACCAAGCCATGAACCGCGTGGCGGATTTGTCTAAACTGGCAGGCTAACAATCGGATTGGTGAATCTATGAAACTGGTCATATTAGATAGAGATGGTGTCATCAACCGGGATTCCACCAATTTCATTAAAAATCCAAACGAGTGGATTCCCATCCCCGGCAGTCTTGAAGCGATTGCATTGCTCAATCAATCCGGCTTCAGAGTTGCCGTAGCCACCAATCAATCCGGTGTCAGCCGCGGATTATTTGACATGACTACACTCAATAGCATTCATGACAAGATGCACCGTGAATTAGCGCTGGTAGGCGGCCGCATCGATGCTGTATTTTATTGCCCGCACTCTGCGGATGACAACTGTGATTGCCGCAAACCGAAAACAGGCATGATTAAGGAAATCGCCAAACGCTTCTCTGTAGAATTGAATGAGGTGTTTGCCGTGGGCGACGCTTTGCGGGACATACAGGCTTTTTACAATTCCGGCTGCAAAACTATCCTGGTGCGTACCGGCAAGGGCGAAGATACGCTTGCAAATGGCAACTTGCCTGCCGATATCACAGTCTGTGCCGATTTGAGCGAGGCCGTACAGCACATCATTTCAGCAGATAATTAATTCGAACATCCATGTTATTTTTGCGCTCAACTTTATTCTTTCTGGGGCAGGCAGTTACCGCACCCATATTCACGCTCATTGCATTCCTCGCATTGCCGCTCAACCCGGTCACCCGCAACGACCTGATTTCCGGCTGGGCGCGCAGCATGATCTGGTGGCTGCGTATCACCTGCAATATTCGCCATGAAGTAACGGGGTTGGAAAACCTGCCACAGTCACCCAGCATCATTCTCAGCAAGCACCAATCAGCGTGGGAAACACTCGCCTTTCAGGCCATTTTCCCTACACAAGTTTACGTGCTCAAACGCGAATTGCTGTGGATTCCAATATTCGGCTGGGGACTGGCCATGTCGTCTCCCATTGCAATCAAACGCGATGCTGGCCGCGCAGCATTAAAACAGCTGGTAGAGCAAGGTGCAGCAAGGTTAGCCAATGGGTTGTGGGTAGTAATCTACCCTGAAGGCACTCGTATGGCACCCGGAACGCGAGGCAAATACCAGATTGGCGGGGCCTGGCTGGCAACGCATACACAAGCACAGGTCGTGCCTGTGGCGCATAATGCAGGCAGATTCTGGGCTAAAAATTCATTCATCAAAAAACCCGGCGTTATTCGCATCCATATTGGCAAACCAATCCAAAGCACGGGCTTAAAGGCCGATGCATTGAACAACCAGGTGGAACAGTGGATTGAAGCCGAAATGGCGACATTGGACACATGAGCCATACGCTGACGCTACCCTCCGGCGAGCAATTAAGCTATCAGCTGGAACGCCGCCAACGCCGTACCGTAGGGCTGAAAATCACTGCCGATGGCCTTGTAGTACATGCTCCTAAACGTCTTTCGCAGTCATTGTTAGAAAGCCTGATTGCGCAGAAAGCGGACTGGATACAGAAGAAACTCAGCGCGCAGACTCAAAACAAAATCCCAGCACTGCAATGGCAGGATGGCGAACAGCTATTGCTATTGGGAAACGCTGTCACCTTGGCAGTCCAGCATGACGAGCGCTCAAGAGCGGTTAATCACGCTCCCGGGATTTTACAATTGGCGATGCCCAATCACAACGAACCGCCGGCAGTCGCACGCAAGGTGCTGCAATGGTATAAGAAACAAGCGCTGACTGACTTTGCGCGACGTCTGGAAATATTTTCAGCCAAGCTGGGAGTAGCATTACCCAAGCTTCTATTATCAAATGCACGAACGCGCTGGGGCAGCTGCAATTCTAAAAGAGAGGTACGGCTCAACTGGCGCTTGCTGCAGGCACCGCCACACCTGATCAACTACGTGATTTGTCATGAGCTGGCCCATTTAAAAGAAATGAACCATTCCGCAAAGTTCTGGGCGGTGGTTGCCAGCATTTACCCCGATTACAAAGCCGCAGAAAAAGAACTGAAAGCCTGGTCACCCAAACTACACGTGATGTAAGTTACGCGTGATGTAACAATACCCCTGGCAGCAGCATTTGTCGCATTACTTGCGCGAGATTCTCAGCATGCTAATATCTCACACACAACAACACCAATCAGGGGGATAGAAAAATGAACTTTCAGGAATCGATTCAGCTGTGTTTTCAAAAATATGCCGACTTTAACGGTCGGGCAAAAAGACCGGAGTATTGGTGGTTTGAGCTTTTCTTGTTTCTGGCTAGCATGGTATTAGGTGTTGCAAGCGATATGTTGTCTGCTGTTTTCGCCATAGGCACGATCTTGCCCTCTCTCGCAGTGGGCGCGCGCCGTTTGCACGACATCAACAAAAGCGGCTGGTTTCAACTGTTATGGCTAATTCCTGTATTAGGCTGGATTGTGCTCATTTACTTCCTCGTGCAGGAAGGTGAAGCACAGGCTAACCAGTATGGCGAACCACCCGCCAAGTAAATATCAAATAAATAAGTATCAAATATAAAAGGGGCATCATGCCCCTTTTTAATGCTATCGCAACCTGGCTTAAGAGATTTTCAGGTTAAAGAAGTTTTTTAATGTCTGCCGCAATTACTTGCGGTTTTTCACCATAATCCACATACAGCCTGATTTTTCCTTTTTTATCAAATAGATAAATACCTGCACTATGGTCTATGGTGTAACCGCTTCTGCCGCTATTTTCCACTTTAGTGGCAAATATCTTAAAGTCTGCCGTCGCCTTTTCAATTTCTACTTTAGTGCCGTACATACCGATAAAACGCTTATCAAAAGCAGGAACAAACTGCGCCAGCACTTCTTTTGTGTCACGCTCCGGGTCCAATGTAACAAATAACACTTGCAGCTCGTCAGCGTGTGAACCCAATAATTTCATGGTTTGCTTCAAATCCGCCATCGTCGTCGGACACACGTCCGGACAATGGGTGTAACCGAAAAATACCGCAATTGCCTTACCTTTAAAATCTGCCAAGGTGCGCGGTTTACCGGTGTGGTCAGTTAAATTCAGCTTTTGCGCAAAATCCGCGCCTGAAATATCGGTCGCCGAAAATTTCCCCTGCTCGGCAGAAGAATTACAAGCTGCAAGCACACCTATCAAC
>JBAQME010000231.1:0-3831 GCA_049302535.1 Methylotenera sp. | reverse complement strand
CTATTACGTGTGTTAAGTGATGGTCAGTTTTACCGTGTAGGCGGGCACCAGCCGATTAAAGTCAATGTACGTATCATTGCAGCAACCCACCAGGATTTAGAGCAACGTGTGAAGAACGGCTTGTTTCGCGAAGACCTTTTCCACCGCTTGAATGTGATTAGATTACGCTTGCCACCACTGCGAGAACGCCGTGAAGACATTCCGTTATTAATCAAACATTTTCTGCAGCACAGCGCTGCGGAACTGGGCGTAGAAGCCAAGCAACCTTCTGTGGCAGCACTCAAATACCTAAGCGCCGTGAATTGGAGCGGCAATGTAAGGCAACTAGAAAACGTCTGTCACTGGCTCACAGTAATGGCCCCTGGTCAAAACATAGACATCGCTGACCTGCCCCCCGAACTCAAAGACGATACCAGCAAATCCACTACGACACTTTCGTGGCAAGAAGCACTTGCCAGCGAAGTGACGGACGCATTTAACCGTGGAGAACTAGATGTCCTAGAAACGCGCACTCACATTTTTGAACGTATTTTAATTGAAAAGGCACTAGAACATACGCACGGCCGCCGCATCGAAGCCGCCACCCAACTCGGCATTGGACGCAACACCTTAACACGTAAAATTCAGGAGCTAGGCCTAGAGGAGTAACTCGTATTTATTGCAACGTTGGTTCAAAATTGCATTTTAAATGCTATTTGCAGTTGAATATAATCTCACGAAATACGCCATTGCTATCCTGGATTTTATCTGTAATTTCATATCCATTAACACAAGTTCTCTTTGCCTTTCTGAAGCAACTGCCCCAGTCCTCAGCCATACCACTGCAAGTAGTTTTATAGGTTTTAGCATCCCGGTACTGAACAACTGGTTGTTCTTGAAAATTAGTTAGTGAGGAACAAGCAGTCAATAATACAAAACCAGCAATCAGCAATCTATTCATACAATTCTTTCAATTAATAAAAAACGGCATCCGAAGATGCCGTTTTTATTTAAACTTCAATCTTAAACAGGGTTAACCCTGCCTAATCTTAGAAGAATAAGATAGCGCCCAATGATACGTTGTCATTGTCAGCATCTTTAACACCAGTTGCGTGTGAAGATGATGAAATGCGGTTGTATTCAGCAACTAAGTTCAAGTGTTTAGTCAATGGGTGGTAAGCACCAACTGTCCAACGCTCGTTATCTTCAACTAAGTTCAAGTTAGCTGCACGGTCAGCACTTGTACGATCCAATGTGCTGATACCATAAGCTAGACCAAGTTTAGTACCTACACCTGGAATAGTGTATGTAGCTTGTACGTAGCCACCGTTTGAATCACGGCGTTTACCTACTGAGTCAAATGCATTACGCAAGAAACCAGTTGTACCTACACCACGGCCATCATAGTAGTAACCAGTTAAACCGAAACCAGCAACATTTACGTTAGCACCGATATCGAATGCATTTGCAGTTTCGTTACCGAAATTACCAGCACCTGAACCAACACCCAAGTCTTCAACTTTTTGGTAGATAGTACCTAACCATACTTTACCAGCTACGTCGCCAGCCCACTCGTAAGTAGCTTGAGCTTCGAAACCTGGTGTGCTTGTGCTTTGATTGTTTGCACCAGCACCTACAGTGTTCCATGGTTGCATTACGCCAGCAGCAAAGCTGAAGCCATTCCAGTTTGGTGAAGCATAAGAAACTTGTGCTTTCCAGTCAGCGTAGATATAACCGGTTCCGATACCACCTAATGTAGTTGTACCTGTTGTGTTATTACCAGCACCACCAACGCCTAATAATGTCATGTCTGACAAGATTGCTGTAGAACCGAAAATACCTAAATCACGACCAGCTTTGATAGTACCCCAAGATTTATCACCGAATGTCAAGAATGATTGACGGTTTTCTTGGCCAGCTGAGTTAAGTGAAGTGTTAGTAGCAATACCTGGTTGAATGCTGATTGTGAAACCAACGTCCAAATCGTTTTGACGTGTTTTACCAGAAACGCTTAAGAAAGATGGCAACAAACCTGTAGTGATTGTTGTTTGTGTGTTTTCACCAGCTGCGTTTTTACCGCCAGCTAATGCACCTGTTGCTGATGATGCATTAACACTGTTTGAATTTTCCAAGTTGTTGTAGCTGTAGTAAGCATTAACGTTACCGCTGATGTCCAATGTCCAATCGCCAGCTGGGATTACGATACCAGCATTAGCGCTTGAAGCTGCAGCTAATAAAGCTGAAGCAACTGCTAATTTAATTGTGTTATTCATATAAATCTCCTAAAAGTTTATTGCTTTTTTATTACTTCGTTACCTCACTAGCTTTTTTGCTATTTCTAACAGCCAGCCAAATGAGAAAGTTTGTAAACTTTCTCGATGAACTTTTATTAACTTTCACCAAGAAGGTTAGCGATAGTATGCACAATCGTTTTAGCGCATACAACTTAAAATTTGCATTTTTGTCACAATTCTTTACATTTGTTGTAATTTTGCAACAAAATGAATTTTGCAGGCTAGGTGCAGCTATTAAGTATAGCTATGATAAAAATCTTACAAATACTCTTCCACCGTAAATAATTTACGGTGTTCACGTATGGCGAAGCGGTCTGTCATGCCTGCAATATAATCTGCCACCGCACGCGCTTTGTCAGTCTCTGCATAGACTTGAAATTCATTAGGTAATAAACCTACATTCTCAAAAAAGGCCGCAAACAATTCACGTACGATGCGCGTTGCTTTTGCGCTCATGCGGTTTACCTTGTAATGCTGGTATAAATTTTTGCGCAAAAATTGCTTAAGTTTTAAGTTTTGCGCCGCAATATCACTACTAAAATTGATGAGTTGTGGCAATTGACGTATGTCTGCAATGCTTTTAGGTTGATGCCGGGCTATGTTTTGCGCACTTTGCGTGCATAGATCCACAACCAAGGTATTAATCATGCGACGTACCGTTTCATGGATCAGTCTTTTTTGCTCCAGCTTTGGGTATAACGCCTTAACCAAACTTAAATTTTGTGCAAACAGTTCTACTTTTGATAATTGATCAATCGTTATCAACCCTGAACGCAAGCCATCATCAATATCATGATTGTTATAAGCGATTTCATCTGCGTAGTTAGTCAACTGTGCTTCTAAACTCGGGCTGGTTTTATCCAAAAAACGTTGACCGACATCACCCAGCTGTTTTGCATTTTTAATTGAGCAATGCTTGAGGATGCCTTCACGCACTTCAAAGGTGAGATTGAGTCCATCAAAGTCTGCGTAACGCAGCTCCAGTTGTTCTACTACGCGCAAAGATTGCAGATTATGTTCAAAGCCGCCGTAATCACGCATGCATTCATTGAGCGCATCCTGCCCGGCATGACCAAACGGCGTGTGCCCTAAATCGTGCGCCAAGGCAATCGCCTCCGTGAGGTCTTCATGTAAATTAAGTGTGCGCGCAATACCTCGCGCTAATTGGGCAACTTCCAAACTATGCGTTAAACGTGTGCGGAACAAATCACCCTCATGGTTTACAAAAACCTGGGTTTTATATTCTAAACGGCGAAATGCTGTCGAGTGAATGATGCGGTCGCGGTCGCGCTGGAATGCATTGCGCGTGGACGAAGGTGGTTCATCATAAGCTCGACCGATGCTTTGAGTAGGATCTGCTGCATAAGGGGCGAGATTGTTCATAAGTTCAGATAATCGGTCTGTATTGTTCGCGGTCACGGACCGCGAATGTTTTTAGATTCATCATAAAGATAATGTTTCTTTTAACTTTTCAACATCATAATCACTGGTAATCACGGATTTACCTATGCCCTGTTGCAGCACCAGCCTTATCTTGCCATCAGCCACTTTCTTATCC
>JBAQME010000230.1:0-2171 GCA_049302535.1 Methylotenera sp. | reverse complement strand
CATCATCACTTAGGTAGGTGATATGCCCCAGCATGCGTGCTATGCGTAGGCCGCGTTTAGGCACGACACCATGCGCGTAGTAGTCACCACCGTGAAATTCCGGGTCGGTAATAATGGCTTGGCGTGCAACTTCATTGAATGCCATGTTCTGCGCGGTCAGGTTTGGCGCCGAGGCAATAAGCAATGCGTAGCGCACTCGGTCCGGGTAGGCAATGGTCCATTGCAGGCCTTGCATGCCGCCCAGGCTGCCGCCGATTACAGCGGCCAGTTGTGTGATGCCCAGGTAATCCAATAACCGTGCCTGTGAATTCACCCAATCTTCTACTGTGAGAATGGGAAACGCGGAACCCCAGGGTTTGTTGGTTGCAGGGTTGATGCTGGATGGCCCGGAAGAGCCATGGCAGCCACCTAAATTATTGAGTCCGATGACAAAAAATTTGTTGGTATCCAGCGGTTTGTTTGGACCAATGAAGTTATCCCACCAACCGGGATATTTGTCATTTTCGCTGTGTTTCCCGGCAACATGGTGATTGCCGGAAAGTGCATGGCAAATCAGTACAGCATTGGATTTATCGGCATTCAGCATGCCATAGGTTTCGTAAACCAAATCATACTGCGGCAATATTTCACCGCTCTTGAGCGTAAGCGCCTCGCTAAAATGCGCAGTTTGTGGGGCAACAATGCCGACAGAGTTATTTTCAGACATTTTGTGATTATACTATGGCTAAAGAGGCTAATACAAAAAGACGCTAAGGTGGAAGAAGTTTATGTCACGGATTCAAATACACAATATTCAAAGTTTTTCCAGTTACTTACCCCAAATTACTAATGGTGTTTACATACATGCTTCTGCAACTATTATCGGTGACGTCATCATCGGCGAAAATAGTTCAGTATGGCCGAATACTGTGATACGCGGTGACGTTAACAGTATACGCATCGGCAGAAATACCAATGTGCAGGATTTAAGCATGTTGCATGTGAGTCATAAGTCCAGCTGGGATCCTGCCGGAGCACCTTTGGTAATTGGCGACAATGTGACGATTGGCCATAGCGTGATTCTGCATGGCTGTACGCTGGAAGATGAATGCCTTATCGGTATGGGCAGTATTGT
This sequence comes from Methylotenera sp., assembly GCA_049302535.1. Taxonomy (GTDB): domain Bacteria; phylum Pseudomonadota; class Gammaproteobacteria; order Burkholderiales; family Methylophilaceae; genus Methylotenera. The sequence goes on along the minus strand of JBAQME010000230.1, from coordinate 1,057 downwards.
CATGGACAAAGCCGTGGTACAGAAACACGTGCTGCTCGCGGCCGGCAGCCTGGTGCCGGAAGGCAAGGTGCTGGAAAGCGGCTATTTATATGTGGGCAGGCCTGCGAAAAAGGTACGCGCTCTGACTGCAGATGAAATTGCACATTTCCTGTACTCTGCAAATCATTATGTACGGCTTAAAAATCAATATTTGCAAGCCGAGCAATTATTAAGATGAGTAATTTGGCAGACTGCCATTTTAAACGGTGTATTTAATTGGAGTTTAACCCCAGTGTGTACTCACGATTAGCGGATTCTTGCTGATTGTTACGCGGTGGTTACCACCAAAATCTTTGATTGTTTCTATGTCAACTAAACCGGTTTGTGCCATTAAGTCGGCTACTTGCTCGGCCTGGTTATAACCGTGTTCCAGCATCAGCCAGCCCTGTGGTTTAAGGTGAAGCAGGCAATCATCTATAATTTTCCGTATATCGTCTAGGCCATCCTGGCCGGAAGCTAGTGCAGAGATTGGTTCAAAGCGTAAATCGCCTTGATTCAAGTGAGCATCTTCTTGTTCGATGTAAGGTGGATTGCTCACAATCACATCAAATTTTTGCTGGTCTAAAGCTGTGAACCAATCGCTTAAAACAAAGTGCACATTCGTTATATTTAAGTTTTTCGCATTTTCAATAGCAACATTTAGCGCTGCCTGTGAGGCATCGACAGCAGTAACCAGTGTTTGGGAGCGCTTACTGGCGATCGCCAAAGCAACGGCCCCTGTGCCGGTGCCTAAATCCAGAATATGCGCGGCTTGATGCGGTGAGATTTTGGCTAACGCAGTTTCTACCAGTGTTTCAGTATCAGGCCGCGGAATCAGCGTGTCGGGCGTAACCTTTAAATTTAGCCCGTAAAACTCGCGGTAACCTAAAATATGGGCAATAGGTTCGCCCCGTAACCGGCGATTCAACAATGCCTTGAAGTCGGAATATTCATTGGCTTGCAGGGCATCACTATCATGGATAATTAACCAGGCACGGTTGACGTTGAGCACATGTTGCAACAGTAACTGTGCTTCAAG
>JBAQME010000229.1:0-2009 GCA_049302535.1 Methylotenera sp. | reverse complement strand
GCACAATCAGCCCAGGTATTGCTGGGAACAACCCGTCATGAGCTGCATGAACGTATTGAGCATGGCGAAGACGAAATCCCGATTTCCCACGAATATGAGCAGAAGCTGGATTTTCAGATTTGGAGTGGCAGCGACTTGCTGCTGCGCTCCACCACTGCGCCAACCATAGCCATGGCAGGTGACAAGGAAGGTTATAGCGAGGTCATTGTAAACGGTCAGCCTTGGCGTGTGCTTACCCGGTGGGATGCCCGCCATGAATTTATGATTCAGGTTGGTGAACCTTTGGGCGGGCGAGAATCTTTGGCTCGCCATATTACACTTAAAATGCTGATCCCTACTTTTGTCATTTTACCAATTTTGGCGTTATTGATCTGGTTCGGGGTTAGTGCCGGGTTGCGGCCATTGCAGCAACTTAAACAAGAGGTACAGCAACGGGCCGCCAACCGACTGGAACCGCTTGCCATGACCGGAGTGCCGGAGGAAGTCGCACCGCTGGCACAAGCATTGAACAATCTATTTTTACGGCTTCAGCAGGCTTTTGAGAGCGAACGACGTTTCACCGCAGACGCCGCACATGAATTACGGACACCCCTTGCTGCGCTTAAAACCCAAGCGCAGGTAGCCCTGCGATCAACTGATGAAGCAGAGCGTCGCACCGCTCTGGAAAATGTATTGCGAGGGGTAGACCGCGCTACAAGATTGGTTGCACAACTGCTGACTTTAGCCAGGGTTGATCCGGAAACGGCAATAACCGGTTATAAACCGGTTGATTTGCACGGCTTGGCTGCGACAGTCATGGCCGATCTGGAACCGTTAGCCCATGCAAAACAGATTGAATTGACGCTTGCAGAAGGCTCTGTCTGCACTGTACTTGGTGATGAGGATCAACTGGGCTTGCTGTTACGAAATCTGCTGGATAACGCTATTCGCTACACGCCAGCAGGCGGCCGTGTGTCGTTAACTACGTCGCATGATGCTGACGGGATTGTTCTGGAAGTGTGCGATACGGGGGCTGGCATTCCCAAAGCCGAACGCGAACAGGTATTGCAACGCTTTTATCGAATCCCCGGCAGCAAGGAAGAGGGCAGCGGTTTGGGCTTGTCTATTGTGCAACGCATTGCCGAACTGCATGGGGCAAAACTCGTGTTGGGCGACAACGATGCAGGGCACGGGTTATTGGTCAAAGTGTCGTGGCCATCTGCCTAGATGTTTTTTGTTAATTGCATTTCTATAAATCCTGATAATTTCATCATGGTTTCAAACACAGTGAAAGGCAGCTTATGAAAAAGAATTTTGCAATTGTCTTTGCAGTGCTTATGCTGGCGTTAGTTTTATGGGGGCTGTTTTTTGAAAATAGCTCAACAACCATTGTTATCAATGGGCAGGAAGTGAGCGGGCCACTTAAAGGGGTGATGGGCGCTGGCGGTTTGGTTGTGGTGTTAACAGCGCTTATTTGCCTGGCGATTCTCCTGGCACTGGCCTTTGCCGGAACGGGCATTATTATCCTTGGATCCATCATTGTTGGTGTCGGGATATTTGCAGCTTTCATGTTTCCTTTTTTACTCCCATTGTTAATCCCATTGGCTCTGGTTTGGGTCTTTATTACCTTGATTCGCTCCAAAGGCTGAATCCGGCTGTTTTATCTACAGATATAAGCGCTTGCACATATTTACTCTGCCTGCTCATTTCATTAAATTTGTATTATCGGTGGCACGCTATTCCGAGCATTTCAATGGATGCCTCGCGACTTCTCCCCCTTCTGTGCCACCGACTTTTTTAATTTTACGAGGTTGCATCGGAGATCAATATGGTACAGAGAAAAAAGAAGCTGGAGTTATTGGAAGTTCTTCCTGAAGATGATGCTGAAATGAGCATGGAAGGTTGCCATGAGGCCTGCGAGGATGATAAATACTCAAGCATTGCCGAAAGTGCTTATTACAAGGCCGAATCTCGCGGCTTTGAACCAGGACACGAACTGGATGACTGGCTTGCTGCTGAAAGTGAGATTG
>JBAQME010000228.1:0-21412 GCA_049302535.1 Methylotenera sp. | reverse complement strand
TCCATGTCAGTCTTCCTTGAGTTTTTCCATATGCCTGATTTCCAGACTGTCGAATGTTTCGCGAATCTGGAAAAAGAAAATACCGAAAATAAACATGCCAACCAGTACATCCAGCGCAATTCCCAGTTCTACCACCATCGGCATGCCATAAGTGGCACTGGTGGCGGCGAAGAACAGGCCATTTTCCATCGCCAGGAATCCAATAACCTGCGGCACAGCCTTGCGCCGGGTGATCATCATCATGAACGATAATAGGACGCTGGCCGTGGCGATGCCCAGAGTGTGCCGTAAAATGGTACCTGAAAGCTCGGAAATCGGTAATGCCAGATTAAAGGCAAACACCACTAACACGATACCGATCAGCATCGTGGTTGGAATGTTAATCAGGGTTTCCACATCCCATTCAATTTTCAGCTGGCGGATCAGGCGATGCAATAGCCAGGGCAGGATCAGCACCTTTATCAGCAGTGTCAACGCCGCCGAGTAATACAGGTGATTCTGGTGCGTAAGCCATGCGCTATCTGCGATGGATAGCGTCAGGATGAACCCCTGCAGGGCGAACAGGTTTATCAGCGACAAGATACGGCGTTGCGATAGCATGGCAAAGGCGATCAGCAGCAGCAGGGCGGCAAACAGGTTAAGAAGTTGTTGTGCGATGGGTAAGTGTTCAATGACGGCCATGATGTCATGCTCCCAGCAGGTAATGAATGAGGATTGCCAGCACCGCCAGCAGGAAGGCGGTGCCGAGATATTCCGGTACACGGAAAATACGCTGCTTGGCTGATAGCGTTTCCAGCAGGGCCAGCCCGAAACCCGCCACTGCGAGCTTGGCAAACAGTGCTGCCAGCGACAGCGGCAAGGCCGCCCAATTACCGGCTTCAGTGATGCCGAACGGCAGGAACAGGGAAAAACCGATGCTCATGTAAACCAGCAGCTTGAGGCTGCTTGCCCATTCGATCAGCGCCAGATGGCGCGCTGAATACTCCAGGATCATGGCTTCATGGATCATGGTGAGTTCCAGATGGGTGGCTGGGTTATCCACCGGAATGCGGGCGTTTTCCGCAAGCAGCACCATAAGAAAGGCGATGCCGGCAAAAGCCAGGCTGGGGTAGATGAAGAAGCCCCGGTGCGCAATCGTTTCAACGATGGTGACCAATGAGGTGCTGGCGCTGATGGAAGCTGCTGTGAAAAATACCATCAATAGTGCCGGCTCCGCCAGGAAGGATACCAGCATTTCCCGGCGTGCACCCAGCGAACCAAACGCTGTGCCGATGTCCATGGCGGCTAGCGCGATGAAGACCCGTGCGAGCGCCAGTATGCCAACCAGCGCGATTACGTCCACTGCTGCCGATAGCGGCAGGTCGGTAGCCACCATCGGCACCAGTGATGCTGCCAGCCACATGCAGCTAAATAATATATAGGGAGTGCTGCGGAACAGTACAGAGGCATTGTCGGCCAATACCGCATCTTTGTGGAATAATTTGAACAGCATGCGATAGGGTTGCAGCAGACCCGCACCGCTACGGTTCTGCAGCCAGGCGCGGCACTGGTTAACCCAGCCCATTAGCAAAGGCGCCAGCAGTAACACCAAACCATTCTGGAAGAACTGGAATAACAGGGTAGAAAGTTTCATCGCGCTACCCTCACATGACCAACGCCAATAAGGCAATCAAGGTCACAAAACTATAGAGCAGGTACACGGAGATGCGTCCTTGCTGCAGCATGCCGACGTTTCTGGATATGGACTCTACACTGCGTGCGATGGGGCGATAAAAGATCTTCCATAGGGGATCCGTGACTTCGCTTTGGTAATGTGGATGCGGATCGAAAGGGCTGGGAACCTCCCGGCTCAGGCCAAAGAACTGCTCGAATATCTGTTTGATAGGTTGCCCGAAGCCGTCTGCACTATCCTGCATACGTGGTGTTTGTAACGGGTAGCCGCAATCCCACGCTGCTCCCATACGTAGTCGCCCATGGTAGAACTTTCTGACGATCAGGAATGTGAGTGCAATGCCGCCCAAAATCATCATGAACAGAAGTAGCGGACTATAACTGGCCCGCTCCGGCGCTACCGGCGTCAGCCACAACCATCCAGTACGGGCGGCGCTGTTGCCAAGGTCATTGCCGACTAGCAACTGTGTCACATGATCCAGTTGCAGAATCACATTGACAGGGAATAGACCCAGCAGGATGCAGCCTGCCGCCATCCACACCAGCCCCAGACGCTCCCAGATGCCGGCATCGTGAACCGGAGCGTTATCTTGATTTTGTCTTCGCGGACGGCCGAGAAAGACAATGCCGTAAAACTTGACCATGGCGTAGGCCGCGAGCGCCGCTGCTAATGCCAGTGCTGCTGCGCCCAGCGGCAGCATCATGTTGAGGTAGGGTTCGGGCAGTGTTGGTGCCAGTAGATAGGCTTGCAGCATTAGCCACTCGGAAACAAATCCGTTAAAGGGCGGCAATCCGGCAATGGCCAGTGTTCCCACTAGCGCTGTCATAGCCACCCAGGGCATATGGTGGATCAGGCCACCCAATTTTGCCATGTTGCGTTCGGTTGTGGCATGCAGCACTGAACCGGTTCCCATGAACAGCAGCCCTTTGAAGAAGGCGTGGTTGAGGGTGTGGTACAGTGTGGCGGTTAATGCCAGCGCGGCTACCGCATTCTCACCGTAGGCATTCAGCAGGACGCTCAGGCCGATGCCGCTGACGATGATACCGATATTTTCGATCGAAGAATAAGCCAGCAGGCGTTTGATGTCAGACTGCACGGCGGCAAACAGCACGCCGAATAGCGCCGTCAGCAGCCCTAGTACCAGCATCAATACACCCCACCACCACATCCGGTCGTCCAATAGGTCAAAGGTCACGCGCAATATGCCATATATCGCTGTCTTCAGCATGATACCGCTCATTAGTGCGGATACCGGCGAAGGCGCGGCAGGATGGGCTTCCGGCAGCCATGCGTGCATGGGTAGCAGACCAGCCTTGGCGCCGAAACCGAACAGCGCCAGCAGGAACGCCGCGTTCGCCCAGAGTGGATCCAGGTGCCCGGCGCGCATGGTGGCGAAGGTGTAATCCCCATGTCCGCCTTGCATCACCCCAAACGACAGCAGTATGCCGATTGCACCGACATGGGCGATCAATAGATAGAGAAAGCCTGCGCGGCGAATCTCAGGAATTTCGTGGTCTGTGGTGACAAGAAAATAGGACGACAGTGCCATGGTTTCCCATGCCACCATGAAGAAATAGGCGTCATCTGCCAGCAGCACCCAGGCCATGCTGGCGAGAAATACATGGTATTGTAGGCACAGCAGGTTCAGCTTGCTGCCGGACTGCTCGTTGCCCATGGCGCGAAAATAACCGGCCGAATACAGTGAAATACCTGTCGCCGCCGCACCTAACAGAAACAGGAAAAAGGTAGAAAGTACATCCAGCCGTAAGTGAAAAGGCAAGTCAGGCAGGCCCAGGGGTAATACTGCAATCTGCGGCGTTGAATTCAAGCCCCATAAACAGGATGCGGCAAGCAATAGTGCAATTAACGCCCCTGCCGGGAACAATGTGGCGGCTATCATGCGGCGTGGGGCAAATAAACCAAGCATGCCAATTGCGAGCCAGGCCAGCGTCGCTGCTCCAACTATATCTATCAGCAACAGGGAGTTTAGAAAATCTGTCATGCGAATTCGCGGGATATTAGCCTGAATGGATCAGGCTTACGTAGAGCATATGATGCGGTTAAATCACACTGGGTATGGATTTCCTCGGATATTTTTTTTCTGGTGAGTTTAATCAGCATGGTGAGTAGGCGATACGGTTTTTCATAAGCACATTTTGATTTGATGTTAATACAATTCATCCTTAATAACAAATTTAATCACTAACCATGACTGCCACTTCCAAAGCCAGGCACAGGTCTGCTGGCTGATGTTGTAGAGCAACTATTGGCTGATTGGTGAAGCATATTGCGGTTAGCAACTTGTATTTGCTTAACCGCCAATCAGTATGGCCTTATTGTTTGACTCTGTGATGAAGCATGGTCACAGCATGTTAAAATCCCGTTATATGAATGCCAACAAGCCTGTGAATTTGAACCCCGTTACGACAACCTCTGCCAATTTAAACGCTGCCCTGCAAAGCTGCATGCTGGCAGACCGCCATGCATTACGCCGCAAGCTGCGGGATGTGGCGGATTTGCAGAAATTAGCCGATGAAAAATCACTTTCAAAGGCGCAGCGATTGATCAATGAAGTTGTGCAAAAAGTACACACCTCGCAAAAAAAATATCAGCAACGGTTAGAGCAATTACCTAAACCTGAATATCCGCCGGAATTGCCGGTAAGTGGCAAAAAAGATGAAATCTCTGCGGCGATCAACAAAAACCAGGTGGTGATCGTATGCGGTGAAACGGGTTCAGGTAAAACTACGCAGTTGCCTAAAATTTGCCTGGAGCTTGGCCGCGGTGTATCCGGCTTGATTGGCCATACGCAGCCACGCCGCATCGCTGCACGCTCGGTAGCAAGCCGCATCGCGCAGGAGCTTAAAAGTCCGCTGGGCGAGGTGGTCGGTTACAAGGTACGCTTTAACGATAAGCTGTCAGAATCCAGCTACGTTAAATTGATGACAGACGGCATTCTGCTCGCGGAAACGCAGGGTGATAAGTTCTTGAACGCTTACGACACGATTATTATCGATGAGGCGCATGAACGCAGCCTGAATATTGACTTCCTGCTGGGCTACCTGAAACAGTTATTGCCAAAACGCCCGGATTTAAAAATTATTGTGACGTCTGCCACGATTGACGCAGACCGGTTCTCAAAACATTTCAACGGTGCACCTGTAATTGAAGTCTCAGGCCGTACCTATCCGGTTGAAATTCGTTACCGCCCACTTGGCGCTGCCGGTTTTCGTGCCAGAGAAATTGCCGAGGCAGAAAATGCCCAGTTTGATCTGGAAGATGACACTATCTTTTGTATAGCACGCAAAGCCAAAACAGAAGCACGCTGGCTGGAAGAAGATGATGAAGAAGAGGCTATTGAAGAAGCGATTCTGGATGCAGCTGATGACCTGCTGCGCCAGGGCGATGGCGATATTCTGGTGTTTCTGCCCGGTGAACGTGAAATCCGTGATGTGGCTGATCACTTGCGCAAATACCAGGGGCGTTCAGCCAAACTTAAGCACATTGAAGTGCTGCCGCTGTTCGCGCGTTTGAGCATTGAAGACCAGCAGAAGATTTTTAAAAGCCATAGCAGCAGGCGCATTGTGCTGGCTACCAACGTGGCCGAAACATCGCTGACGGTGCCAGGTATTAAATATGTGATTGATGCCGGCTTGGCACGGGTGAATAGGTATAGCTCGCGCGCCAAAGTAGAGCAGTTGCAGATTGAAAAAATCAGCCAGGCCGCTGCCAAGCAAAGGGCAGGACGCTGTGGCCGCGTTTCCAATGGTATCTGTGTCCGGCTTTATTCCGAGCAGGACTTTAACGGACGACCTGAATTTACCGAGCCGGAAATTTTACGCAGTTCGCTGGCTGCCGTGATTTTGCGCATGGCGGCGTTGCGCTTGGGTGATGTGGCGGAATTTCCTTTTATTGAGGCGCCAAGTTCCAGGCTCATCGCTGATGGCTATTTGTTACTGCAAGAACTAGGCGCGGTAGATGCCAGGCGCCAGATTACTGAAACCGGCTTGCAGCTGGCTAAACTGCCGCTGGATCCGCGCGTAGGGCGCATGATTCTGGCCGCCAGGCGTGAGCATTGTTTAAGAGAAATCCTGATTATCGCCAGTGTGCTCAGCATACAGGACCCGCGTGAGCGCCCAATGGATAAGCGTGAAGCCGCAGACAATGCGCATGCCAAGTTTGCCGGTGAAGGCTCGGATTTTATGAGCTATCTCAAGTTGTGGGACTTTTTCGATCATGCGCTGAAAACGAAAAAATCCAATAAGGATTTGCTGAATCAATGCCACAGCAATTTCCTGTCATTTTTACGCTTAAAGGAATGGCGTGAACTGCACGCCCAGCTGCTGGATATTGTCTTGGAGATGGAGTTCAAGCTCAACGAAAAAGAAGCCAATTTTGAGCAGATACATAAGGCGCTGCTGGCAGGCCTGCTCGGTAATATCGGCTTTAAGGACGGTGAGAGTGAATCCTATGCCGGTGCACGCGGTATCCGTTTCTTTGTAGCGCCGGGATCAACACTTAAAAAGCTGCGCCCGAAATGGGTGATCGCTGCCGAACTGGTGGATACCACCAAACTCTATGCGCGCTGTGTGGCAAAAATAGAACCGGATTGGATTGAACCGCTGGCCAGAGGTTTAACCGAAAGCCATTATTCAGACCCGCGCTGGGATAGAAAAATGGGCATGGTGAATGCGTGGGAGCGCGTAAGCTTGTATGGGCTAACGATCATCCCTAAACGCCGCGTGCACTACGGACCGATTAACCCGGCAGAATCACGTGAGATTTTCATTCGCGAGGCGCTGGCCAATGGCGAGTTTGATACCCGAGCGGCTTTCTTCACAGCCAATGAGCGTCTGATTGCCGAGGTGGAAGAGCTGGAACACAAGGCGCGCCGCCAGGATGTGCTGGTAGATGAGCACCAGTTGTTTAATTTTTACGATACTAAAATTCCGGCGGATATTTATAACGCGGCCAGTTTTGAAAAGTGGCGTGAAGGTGCCGAAAAAACAAATCCAAGATTGCTCTACCTGACACGTGATGATCTGATGCGTCACGGTGCCGATGCGATTACTGCGGTGCAGTTCCCGGAAAAAATCGTGCTGGATGGTGTAGAGGTATCCCTCAAATATCGCTTTGAACCGGGGCATGTGCTGGACGGCGTGACGGCTACCATTCCACTGGCGTTGTTGAACCAGCTGAATCCGGTACAGACGGAATGGCTGGTGCCGGGCATGTTGCGTGAGAAGCTCACTTATCTTATCAAGGCACTGCCCAAGACTTTCCGCCGCGTATGCGTGCCGGTGCCGGAGTTTGTGACCGGTTTCCTGGAGAAAAACAAAGTGGGCGAGGGTGCGATTAAACCTACCCTGGCGGCCCATATTCAGCGTGAGACTACATTGAAGATATCGGCAGAAGATTGGGTGGATGAAACACCCGCGCATTTGTTGATGAATTTCAGTGTGGTGGATGATGCCGGGCGCGAGCTGGCGATGGGACGCGACTGGAATGCGCTTAAAAAACAGCTGGGTTCCGCCGCGCAACTGACATTCCGCAACGCTTCACCGGATATTGAAAAAACAGGCTTGAAGCAGTGGGATTTCGGTGATTTGCCGCAAACCCTGAGTTTTGAGCGTGACGGCTTGAAAGTCACCGGTTATCCGGCACTGGAAGATGACATCGAAAGTGTTTCGGTTAAATTATTCGATACCGAGCGTGAAGCTGAACAGAGCCACCGCAAAGGCGTATGCCGTTTGATGCGTTTTGAGTTGAAAGAACAAATGAAGCAGCTGGAAAAAAGCCTGCCGAATTTTAACCAGTATGCGCTAACGCTGCGCAATGTGATGTCGCCGGATGACCTGCGTGAAGACATGATCAGTGCGATTGCGGATCGTGCTTTCATCGGCGAGGATGAATTGCCCCGCACCAATGCCGACTTTATGAAACTGAAGCAGCGTGCAAGAACCCGTTTGCCAGCTGTAACGGAAGCCGTGGCAAGGCAGGCACAGGCCATAGCTACAGAGTATCAATTGCTGGCACAAAAACAAGGCCAAATGGCAGCCACCGTGAATCGATTAAAGCGCGATTTAGAGCAGCAGGTAAGTTTACTGGTTTATAAAGGCTGCTTTAGCCAGACGCCATGGGAGTATCTGCAAAATATCCCGCGTTACCTGAAGGCGTTACGTTTGCGCATAGAAAAACATCCGGCGAATCCGGAGCGTGATGGTGAAAATGCGGCCAGTGTCGGTTTGATCTGGCAAAAATGGCAGGATAAAATCAATGCGTTGAATCTTGCGCATCTGGATATTCCACAAAATGTGCTGGATTACCGCTGGCTGATAGAGGAGTTACGTGTTTCACTGTTTGCGCAAGAACTGAAAACACCATTTCCAGTCTCAATCAAGCGCCTTGAGAAAATATGGCAGGACATGAAATTCTAATTACCTATGCAGCATAATCATGCAAGTACACAACAGCTGGACCCAGGCTTTGATTTTTTATCAAAATCAGGATTGCGTACGTATCACGGCGATAGGCACATTAGAATTAACATCAGCCGTAATACACTGATTGCTATTATATTTTCATTATTTCTGCATGCGCTGATTTTCTTTTTTGTGCCACAGATTCAATTTGATAATCCTGCATCAGTACCTGCGCGTGCCATTGAGGTAAGTCTGGCACCGCCAAGGATGGCAACACAAGTAATTAAGCCTGTTCAAGAAGCCCGGCAAGTGGTAGAAAAACCAGTTGTGCCAGTAAAAAAGCCAATTACAAAAGTTGAACCCAAAAAAATAATTGCGCAAAAACTCATAAAAACCACAAAGCCAAGTTTTGTTGTGCCTGATACTCCTGCTGCTAAACCCGCGCTTGATACCAGACCACCTAAAGAACGAGTTGTAAAAGAAACACCTGTTCAAGAGCAGTACACTGATATGGCTTCATATGTGAAGGCTAGACAAGCACAGCGACTGGAATCAGAAGCAGTGGCCGCTAACGTGAATGCTGAAGCCGCCGCCCGTGAACGCGGCCCTACTGAGGCACAGTTAAGGGAAGATCGCATCAAACGTAATTTAAACTATGGCACCAACGGCATTTTTGAAATAACCAGCTTGGGCGCACGCAATGCGACATTTGCTTTTCGTGGCTGGACTAATGATTACAGTACCTCAAAACGGCAGTTTTTTGAGGTGGAAGCCAATAATGGCGAGGATGTTCGACTGCTGATGATTAGGCGCATGATTGCACTGATCCGTGAACATTACCAAGGCAATTTCAATTGGGAGTCACACCGCCTTGGGCGTTCTGTAGTCCAGTCCGCACGTTTGGAAGACAATGCAGGTCTGGAAGATTTTCTGATGATGGAATTTTTCGGATCCAATTATAAGACTTCACAGTAAGAGTAATTTGATTTAAAAATTTGCAGGAATCTGCTGTCAGGCTTTTTCTTTTTCCAGTGCTCGGCGATATTCCTCAAGTTTTTCTTCGTAATTCTCGGCATCGCCATATGCTAAAAACCGCGCATAGCGTGTATGGGTGCCTAGAATTTTTCTGGCATGCTTGATCGGGCAAAAGTACTGTTCGGTTCTGGCAACGATTTCACTGATATAGGCAATCATACCGCTACCGTACGCGCAGTAAGTGCAGTGGAATTTCTCGATAAAATTCAGGTAATTAAGCTGCTGCCTGTCAAAGACGATGTAATCACCCCTATGTACTTTTTTAATGCCGTAAATCGGAAAGCATGTGAACTGGTAAAAAGTGATAAATATATCCGTAATCACTAGCGGAATGATCATGGAATAAATAATCGGGCCGGTGATCAGATTTTGTGGACGGTAAGCTACCAGCCAACGAAAAAAGTTTGTTTTTAACCGGCGGTGGGTTTCTTTTATTGACTGCTCGAATTCAACCCTTTTGCCTTTGATTTGGAAAAACATGCTGGATTGTTGTTCGTTTAAAGCGGTACGCAGGTCATCTTCAAGTGCGGTAATTTGATTAAGTATTTGCTGAATACGACCGTTCATATGCACCTCGTTTGATTTTTATCAATACAAGTATAACGCTATCTGGAAAAACTTATGTAAATTGCGTGTAGTTAAAACAGCTGAGCATGATTTCATATCAGGTACTTAAGAATTGGCAAAAACTATACACATCGGTATACTCTAAAAATCTATTTGAATAATCAATCAGAAAGAAGTTGTAATGCATACTCTGCCAGCAGAAAAACAGTTTAAATCTAATTTAAAGCAAAGATTTAAGTCCATGTATTTGGCCGGCATAGTGTTGCTAGCCGGGAGCTTTGCGATTTCTGCCTGCTCGGGTATTGCAGGTAAACAATCCAGTACCAATAAAGACTGGCCTAGTTTCGGCCGGGATTATACAAATCAGCGCATGTCTCCGCTTACACAGGTTAATTCACAAAATGTGAAAAACTTGACCTTGGCCTGGCAGTTCAAAACCGGGGTTTCAACCACTTTTCAGGCCACGCCAATTGTGACTAATGGCGTGATGTATGTGTCCTTGCCTTATAACCACGTGGCTGCACTGGATGCTAAAACCGGTAAGGAACTGTGGCGTTATAAACATGTACGCAAAGCCAATTGGAAAATGTGCTGCGGGCCAGCTAATAGGGGTGTTGCCGTTGATCATGGCAAGGTTTTCATTGGCACTGTAGATGCACGGTTGATTGCACTGGATGCAAAATCCGGTGCAAAAATCTGGGATATAGACGTGGCGGATGACACAGCCCTTTCAGAGGATACCAGCTCGCTAAGTAAAGCCGATGCCAAAAGCCAGAAGGAACAGTACGGCGGTACGGGCATCGGTATCAACATGGCGCCTGTAGTTTATCGGGGTAAAGTGATTGTAGGGGTGACAGGCGTTGGCTATGGTTTACATGTGGACACGCCTAGATTAGATGCGCCATTGGGTGCGGTGATTGGTGTAAATGGCCGTTATGGCAGGCCCGGGTTTTTGGCTGCTTTTGATGTGAATAACGGGCATCGCATATGGCAGTTCGATACGATTCCGGCACAGGGCTGGGAGGGCGTGTTTGCGGAAACTACGTCAGATGGCATATCCCTCAATAGAGACATTGCCGCCGAGAAAGAAAATCTGAAAAATAATAAAGATGCATGGCGCTATGGCGGTGGTTCTGCGTGGAGTACGCCTGCCATTGATGTTAAAACGCATACGCTATTTTTTGGTACAGGCAATCCGTCGCCACAGATGAATGACATCTCACGGCCGGGTGATAATCTTTATACAGTTTCACTGGTGGCTTTGGATACCGAGACCGGAAAGCTCAAATGGCATTACCAGCAAGTCCCGCATGATGTGTGGGGGTATGATTTGGCAAGCCCGCCCGTATTGTTTGATTATGTAAAGGACGGCAAAACGATTGCTGCGGTTGGTCAGGCAAGCAAGACCGGCTGGTACTATGTGAATGACAGGGCGACCGGCAAGCTTTTGATGAAATCAGAGGCATTTGTCCCGCAAAAAAATCTGTTTGCAAAAGCCACCAAAGAAGGCACTGTGCTGTACCCAGGTATTCTGGGCGGCTCCAACTGGAGTCCGAGTGCCTTGAATGAGAAAACGCAAACCAGCTACGTTGCCGGTATCCATGCTCCGATCAAATATACTTTGGTGGAAGAGCCGGCAAAAGATGGCTTGCCCGCAATTCGTTATGCCTCATCAGAACCTACAAAAGACCCGCGCTGGGGTGTGCTTTCAGCTATCAATCTAGCTACAGGTAAAATCCAATGGCAAGTAAAAACAGAGCAGCCGCTGATGGGGGGCGTATTGGTTACCCGTGGCGACTTATTGTTTATGGGTGAGGGTAGCGGTAATTTTAATGCTTATAATAGCAATAGCGGTGATTTGTTGTGGCAGACAAAAGTGGATGCTGGCGTAAACGCGCCGCCAATCAGCTATGAAATTGATGGCGTACAATATGTGGCGGTTGTTGCCGGCGGTAATGCCATTTTTGGTTATCCGGCAGGCGATAATATCGTGGTGTATGCACTACCAAAATAGCGGTCTAAAGGGGTTGCCAATAATGGGCTATCTAATGTGGCTATTCGGGAAAATAAAGTGAAAACAATGTTTAAACATATAGTCCTGATCATTTGGTTATTAGTTTCTGTTACTTCATGTGGCAAAGAGCATAGATATGTTCCGTTGCCTACCACATCTAACATCGTGATTCTGGGGGATAGCCTGACTTATGGTACCGGTGCCGAAAAAGGTGAAGATTATGCCAGTATATTAGCGCGCGACACGGGCTGGAATGTCATCAATGCCGGTGTGCCCGGCAATACTACCTCTGATGGCTTGGCGCGTTTGAAAGACTTGCTGGCTGCGCACGAAGCCGGTGAGCAGAAAATTGACTTTCTCATTATTGAGCTTGGCGGCAATGACTTCTTAAAACGCGTGCCGGAAGAAGAAACCGTTAAAAACCTGAAAGCAATATTGATACAGGCCAAGGCCAACAGCATCCAGACAGCGTTGCTGGCAATCCCGGAATTCAGCCCGGTTGGCGCGGCTTTTGGCAATCTTTCAGATCATCCGCTCTATGAGAAACTAGCCAAAGAAACAGGTACGCCGCTTATTGAGGATCTGTTTTCTGATGTATTGGCAAAGAACAGCCTCAAGGCCGACTATATTCATCCTAACGCGAAAGGTTACCGCCTGGTGGAAAGCAATTTGCGTGAAGCGTTGACTGAATTAGGCTTTTTGCGGGCTAAGTAAATTTGCTATTGATGTTTTATTTTTAAGTAAAGCACGGCGCAAGCCAATATGAGTGTAATGCTGTTGGCCACAACGATAGGCCAGCTGCCGATCAAAAATCCATAAACCAGCCAGCCCAGAACGCCCAGGCTGAATAAGCCATACATTGGCAGTGAAATCCCGGATAAATCGCGAGTCTTCCATGAGTGATGTGCTTGTGGCACAAAAGCCAGTGTTGTCAGAAATGCAGCGCAATAGCCAATTAAGTCGGTAGTATTCATTAAGTCTTATTACTTTTCTCTTGTTGATTCAGTAACACATTGTTACCGGTAATTAATTTTTAAAGGCAAAGAAGGTACGTTGTATTGCTGCGAACAGCAACAGTGCCACAACGCCTGCAACAACGCCAAATAAACCATTCAATAATGCGGGCAAAATAAATTGCAGAAAACTGTTATTCAATGTGCCTGCTGTATGCTCAATCCAGTGATGAATGCCGGGAATGCCGTGCGTGAGTATCGCACCGCCTACCAGAAACATCGCCGCAGTACCCACTACTGATAATGATTTCATCATATACGGGGCGAATTTTAATATGCCAAAACCTATTTTACGTTTAAAAGCGGCAAGCACGTGTTCCCCCTGGCATTGCGCTAAATATAGTCCGCCGTCGTCAAGCTTAACGATGCAGGCAACCAGGCCATAAACACCTATGGTCATGATTACTGCAATCCCGGTAAGTACGATAACCTGATTGCTGAATGAAGCTGTGGCTACAGTGCCTAAAGTGATTACAATGATCTCGGCTGATAATACAAAGTCAGTGCGAATGGCACCTTTGATTTTTTCTTTTTCTGACGCTTCAGCAATGATTTCATCCGGGTTAGTCGTTTTTTTGGGGTCTAAATGTTCCATTTCTTCGTGATGAAAGAGTTTATGAAACAGTTTTTCCACGCCTTCAAAACATAAAAACAGGCCGCCTAGCATCAATAGCGGTATCACCAGCCAGGATGCAAGTGCACTGATAGCCAGTGCTGCAGGCACCAAAATCAGTTTATTCAGCATGGAGCCTTTGGCTACCGCCCAAATTACCGGTAATTCACGGTCAGCGTTAACGCCATTCACCTGCTGCGCATTGAGAGCAAGATCGTCACCCAGAACCCCCGCAGTTTTTTTGGCAGCTACCTTGGTCATGACTGACACATCATCCAGAATGGATGCAATATCATCAATCAGTGTTAAAAGACTGGCACCAGCCATAAGTATGGGTTCCTGTTGAGATGGTTTTTTGTGGGTGAATTATAATCAAAGCTGGATGTATAAACTGTTATCCTGAATTATATCAATGAAGCGCTGGTCGGATTGATTGTAGGCGGGAATAATATTTTATTGAGAGCCATAAAGTTTAAATGTATTAAGGAAATGTCATCATGAAAAACCAGAAAAACTATGAGTGGGCATTAGCGATAGAGGGCATGAGCTGCGCATCTTGCGTGAATCGTGTTGAAAAAGTTTTGCTTAAAGTCCCCGGCGTTTTGACTGCCGAAGTTAATCTGGCGCTTGAAACTGCGCAGGTGACAGGTTCGGCAAAAGAACTTACTTCAGAAAAACTGATTAATGCGGTTGTTGCTGCCGGTTATCAGGCACAAGTCCTGAATTCTGAAGCTGCACAGGCTGATCATCTTGCACAGAAAGAACCAGCTTACAGCTGGTGGCCAGTAGCGGTTGCAGCCCTGTTGTCGTTCCCGCTAATGCTGGGTATGGTTGCAGAATGGCTAGGCTGGACATTTTGGCGTGGTGATTTTTCGGGATGGCTGCAATGGGCACTGGCGACGCCGGTACAGTTCTGGCTAGGCTGGCGCTTTTATAAATCAGGGTGGAGTGCACTTAAAGCCGGCGCCGGTAATATGGACTTGCTGGTGGCGATAGGTACTTCTGCAGCTTATGGTCTGAGTGTTTATCTGCTTTTCAATGCCCGGCACGCTGCCATGGGCCATTTGTATTTTGAAACTTCAGCAATCGTCATTACCCTGGTATTGCTTGGCAAGTGGCTGGAAACGCGCGCTAAATCCAAAACAACAGAAGCTATACGTGCGCTGAATGCCTTGCGACCGGAGCAGGCTAGCGTGATACGCAATAATCAGGAATTACAGGTACCGATTGCAGCGGTAAAAATTGGCGATCTGGTCATGGTGCGTCCGGGGGAAAGGATTGCGGTTGATGGTGTTGTTGAGCGCGGCGATAGCCAGGTGGATGAATCCTTAATCACAGGAGAAAATATGCCTGTTGCGAAAAAAACAGGGGACAAAGTCACAGGTGGCGCCATGAATGGTGAGGGTGTGCTGTATGTCAGCACAACCGCGATTGGTGCTGAATCAGTGCTGGCGCATATTGTTCGCCTTGTAGAATCTGCACAGGCTAAAAAGGCACCCATACAGCGCTTGGTAGATAAAGTCAGTGCTGTTTTCGTCCCGGTAGTGATAGTGATCGCATTGCTTACCGTACTTGGTTGGGATTTGGTTGGAGGCGATTGGCAAGCTGCCATTCTTAATGCGGTGGCTGTATTGGTGATCGCATGTCCGTGTGCGCTGGGTCTGGCAACGCCGACTGCAATCATGGTCGGCACCGGGGTAGCTGCGCAACACGGTATCCTGATTAAAGATGCTGAAGCGCTCGAACTGGCACATGCCGTTAAAACGGTGGCTTTTGATAAAACCGGCACCTTAACCGAAGGGCATCCCAAACTGGTTGCGCTGGCATCTGGCGCTAACGATGACGCACACGTGCTGATGCTGGCAGCAAGTTTGCAGGTTGGTAGTGAACATCCACTGGCAAAAGCGGTAATCAACGCTGCACAGGCTCAAAGTTTGCTTTTGCAACCGGCACAAGACGTGCATGCCGTTTCAGGCAAGGGTGTGACGGGTAGAGTTGGCGACTTGAAACTGGCATTGGGTAATACAAGCATGATGCAGGCGTTAGCGGTTGATGTTTCTTTATTCCAGACGCGCGCTGTGGAGTTGGAATCGGAAGGCTATAGTGTCTCCTGGCTTTGTTCACTTGAGGAAAAACCGACATTACTTGGTCTGCTGGCATTTGGCGATACATTAAAAGCTACCGCTGCTGATGCCATTGTTAGGTTGCAGCAACAAGGTATCTTAACGGTGCTCATCTCCGGTGATAATCAGGGGAGCGCATCAAGCGTTGCCCGCCAGCTGGGAATCGGTAAATTCTATGCGCAGGTATTGCCCGAGGATAAAGTTAATATTATTAAAACATTAAAGCAGAGTGAAGGCCTGGTTGCCATGGTGGGGGATGGTATCAATGACGCGCCTGCCTTGGCGGAAGCCAATGTCGGTATTGCCATGTCAAACGGTACGGATGTTGCGATGCATGCTGCAGGGATCACACTAATGCGCGGAAATCCAGCTTTGGTATCTGATGCAATTGAGATTTCAAGACGTACTTACGCCAAAATCAGGCAAAACCTGTTTTGGGCATTTATTTACAATGTGGTGGGTATCCCGTTAGCGGCACTTGGGTTATTGAACCCGGTGATTGCCGGTGCTGCGATGGCGTTAAGTAGTTTTAGTGTGGTTTCAAATGCTTTAACGCTTAAATTGTGGCGCCCTACGGCGGATAAGTAAGTGCAGTTTCATTGCAGCATGGGTTGCTTGTGGAAGTATAGTTATCATCAAGTAACCCATGCGCGATAAAGATTTTGTGTGCTGAAAATTTATTATTTCTCTGGCAACATTCTGGTCATGGTGTCGTCTTTTCTTACATAATGATGATATAAAGCTGCTGCGACATGAATGCCTATCAAGTAGTAGCCTAGAACACCTATCGTTTCGTGTAACTCTTTTAAAGTGTCAGCCAGCTCTTTGTTTTTAGCTACCAGCGCCGGCAGTTCCAGACCAAAAAATGGAATTGGCTTGCCTGCTGCGCTCAATAAAGCCCAGCCAAGCAATGGCATAGCTATCATTAAGCCGTAGAGTGCAAGGTGTCCCAGTTTTGCAGCCAGGTGCATTAAAGGTGACGGCTCAGGGGTGATTTTCGGTGTAGGTGAAGAGATTCGCGCGTATATACGCAAGATAACCAGTGCCAGCACTGACAATCCCAGCATGAAGTGCCAAACCTTTAATGCTTCCCGTGGGTCGCTGCCTTTCGGATAAAACCCACGCAATTCAATCGTTGCATAAACAGCAATCATTAATAAAAACATGAGCCAGTGCAAACCAATTGATAAAGTGCCGTAACGATAATTTGTATTTTTCCATGACATGATTTTTTAACCTCAATTTGTGTAATGTTATTGGACTCGCCTAAATTACTCCATAAATCGATAAAAAACAAATATAGATATTGTTTAATTAGGTATTAGAAGTTCAGTTGGGAAATTACGGTTAATTAAAACGTGCAATGTGTATAAACCATTATGGTGTTGATGCAGCCGTTATATTTAGAGTCGTTACCTCGTTGGCTATAGACTTGGCCCACGGATTACTTTGAAGTCTATACCATAGATAAATTCACCGTCAGGTTTCATCGTAATATCTCGTTCCGCACCGCCATAAAGGTTGAATTTTTTAACCTGTTCGGGCGAAATGCGTACAGTATATTTTCCTGGCGGGATGGCTGGAACAACGTAATAGCCATCGCTAGCACTGCGCGCTGTGGCAACCACTTTGCCATCGGGAGCGACAAGCTCGATTAATGCGTTACCA
The DNA here is from genome assembly GCA_049302535.1 of Methylotenera sp. GTDB lineage: Bacteria > Pseudomonadota > Gammaproteobacteria > Burkholderiales > Methylophilaceae > Methylotenera. The sequence continues at coordinate 4,285 of JBAQME010000228.1, read as the reverse complement.
ATACCGCTTGTTTTCCCTTCATTTACTAAAAAGACAGTTCCATCTATTTCGCCAGTCATCACTACCGGGAAATCAATGATTTGCACCTTACCAGGCCTGGGTAATATGCGAACGCCTTTTTTTGTAGGCACCCATTGCGGGTCTTCCAACGTGCCGCTATCAATAGCAATGTCGGCATAATTACGTGGTGTTAGACGGCCTAAATAAGCAAGGCCATTTTTACCGGTTTGAGTCGGGTGTCTGCTACCTTCATTAATCGTGAAACTGGCATTTTCGATTGGTTTTTCACCCGGATCAAATTGATTGTTCATGTTTTCATCCAGGAATACACGTGCTGATGCGCTACCAGCATTTGCCATGGGCCGCCAGTCTGTTATCCATTGGCCGTTACGCGGTTCGCGGCCCATGGCCATAAATACCTGGAAACCCAGTGCAATATCATTGTTCGTGGAATATCTGGTACTGAGACTGATACCAAAACTGCCGTAATGATGTGATAGCCCAGCACTGTAAGTTGTGAGGCTTGGATCCACGATGTGTATCATTCCTACATTAAAGCGTGATGCATCGCCAAAACCTTTATCCACCGTAATTGCATAGCTATCCATCTTGGACCCAGGTTTTATGGAGTAAGCTAGTTGACCGCTCAGGCCAAAGCCGGCTGTGCGTCGGCTGGCTTGTAAAGCACCTGTCGCAAATTCGCCAGAAGAATTTGACTGCCAGTTAATTGAATTGGTAAAACTGGTATTCCATAAATTGACTGAAATACGCCCGTTGCTATCGTAACTCTTTAAGCCGTCATAGGAGATATCCCTTTTTATATCAAGCGCAACCGGCAGCCTGATTCGGTCTGATAGAGGAATGCTTCCGGTGATGCGTGCGCGATCCCGGTTCTTGACGGGGTCTGAAACTTCAGGAAAGAAATCACTGATAAAGTCTTTGCTTAAATCGGTATGGGTATAGTCTAGTGAAAATCTCCATAGGGAGGTTTTTAAACCAAGTTCATAAAGTGCCCCACCTTGCTCGGCGTTCACATAGTCACCGCTCAGCAGCATGCCAAGTACAGAAGAACGCAAACCCAGGTTGCCGTAGTGCAGTTGATTGTTGGCGTTATTATTGTTATTAGGATTTGGCAAGCCAATTAAACCACCGGTAGCTGCCAGATAACGATTTAGACCGAGATCGAATTGCATCGTTGTACGTTGCCTGCCATCCAGTGCCCACTGATTGGCAAGTTGATAAAAAAACTCACCCGGTTTAGTCAGCGTTTGATCAAGGATATAAACCTGTCGTTCAACCCTTGTTTGTCCTAATGGCCCGTTAAACACTAAACGAAACTCGTTGGTACCATATACCAACGGTTGATCTTCAAACACATACAGCCCATCGGAACGTGATTGTTGAAAGGCTATCAGCGCATCATTAAAGTAGAGTGTTACGTCCCAGCCTGGCGGTAACTCTCCGCGCAGCGTCTGCAAGCCGTAACTGCTAGGTTGGCTTAACGGACGGTTACTGATTAGTACCCCATCGCCTTCGCCCGCACCCCGCAGCACGTTAGCCAGGGCTGGTACATTGAAATTGCCCAATACCAAAGAACGGGCCTGCGCTGGCCCCAGTAGACCAGCATCCGGGTCATACCTTGCAAGTGTCAGACGAATTTTCGGGTCGGGTTCAGCCTTGGTACTGGTCAGGAACATCGAGGCTTCCATGCCAAGCAAGTCACCGGTCAGGTATGCAGAATATGCACTGTTAACGAATTTATCACCATTGCTACGGCTTACATCTACGCCAAGGGTTTGGTCAATAAAGGGCATGCTGAATAGACGATAATCACGATCTAAACGCGGGTAACCTGGGTCCTGGTAAATGCCGCCACGTTTACGCAGGCCTCTAGCAAGCCGCTCGCGCTCAAGTCTGGATTGTATGGGCAACTTTTCGCGGGGTTTTATATCGAGTGTCAGGGTATTTAGGTTAGTTTCGAAATCAATAGGTAGCCAGCTCTCCAAAAGCCGGCTAGCGACATAGATTTCATTATCTATCCAGCGTACCTGGGTTGGAGGGTAGGGGTGACTTCCAGTTTTCAGGGTGATGGTTTGGGCAACCGTATCAACCCGAAACACGCGATCCTCCTCCAATATATAGCCAGATGCTGTTTTGTTGCGGCCATCCACAGCAATATTAATTGTCAGTAGATTAGCCAGTTCCCCCAAGGGTAATAGGACGTCATTGTCAGTCTCATAAGCAGTCAGGCTTTCGGTCAGCTGATTGTTATCAAGAAGCACCTCAAATAACAATAAATTGAGCCTGTTGTCTTTGGGGGTGGTTTGTGGATGTACGTTTTGTTTTGTGGCTGGATCAGGCTTGAAGCTAGGGTCTGTAGTAAGGTTTTGTTCTGCCTTAACTTCAATTGTTAAAAGTAGGCATGTAAGCGTTAAAATTGATAAATAATAGCGCTTTGTTCGCATATTTAAAAAAGCCAGTCATGGCAGCAAAAAGGCACTTACTTCAATGCAAGTTCTGCTTGAGCAATTACTTTAGAACCCAGCTCCGGGCGTTCAAGATAATTTAACTGGATTTTGCCACCCTTTAAAGAAACGCCTTCGGGTAGCTTAAGTGGCAGTCTTGCAATACGCTTTGCGTTGGGTACATATACTGCAACACCACCCACTTTTGCTATTTCTATTGGTTCCCCCCCAACAGGTGTGTAGCTTGCAACCAAGTCGCCATATACCGAACGATTGCCACTACGGTTAATGCCAAAAGTTAAAGTCGGCTGCGTATTCTCTTTGGTGGGTTCCAGCGCCAGGTTGTCGAGTGATGCGCTTGCAATTGTTTCCCCATGTCGCACGATTACAGGTATTGATGCGCCAATCAGGGCTTCAATTGAAATGGAAAGCTGTCCTGGTTCAGGTTTGTTAATTGCCTCCAGATCAGACTTGCTGTTGGTGTCGGGCACCCGATCAAATTGCAGGTGTGAGCGATATTCACCATCAGCCAGGTTGGCGGGTTTGCGCACGATGATGCGTATTATTTGTGCTACACCGGGTTTTAGTGTTACCTGACGTGGCGAGTAGCGCAGCATATCACTGGCAAAATGCTCCCCAGCTTGTGGCGTATCTGCAGGTACGATTTCCCCGTTTTCCGTCATGCGGCGATTAACAATGTTAATGCGGTATGTTTCCGGTTTGTTACCGCGGTTCATGATTTGTAGCTGCGCACTGCGCTGTTTGGGTTCAAGTACAACTCGTGTGGGGTAGAGCATCAGGTCGGCTAAGGCAGGTTTTGGCAGGGTCAGCATGATTGCAAGGAATATAAATAGCCAAGTACCAGGTTTTGCATGCTGCATTTGCCAGGTACGCATAATTAAATTGTGATTTTTGATGTGATAACTTTTTTTCATGATGATTAACTTTTTTTAAATGGTATTTATATTAATTACACATGTGTCATTTAGTTTGCCGTGGCCGTAAGATTGATGGTTTCAGTATAAGTGCCGGCTGTTTGGCCAGATCCTACAGTGAGTGTTCCACCTACATAATATTGAACCGTACCCCCTAAAAGATATATTAGGATACTTGAAATAAGTCTTGTCCCAAGAGGAAAAGGGTAGGTAGTATAGTTTGTGAAAGGCATGTCGGGGCCGCCATTTTTGAGTGAGGCGCTACCATCTGTTGGGGTAATGGTAATTGTTGTATTCGTTAAAAGTAATTCTAAAGCGCTGTAAGTGATGTCGAATCGAGCTGGATGAAAAGTTGAATTAACTGCTATTACACCGCCAGTGACTGATCTTGCGCCACCATTGGGATTAATGACAACGGTTCCACCGCTTCCGGCAACTAGTTTGCCAAAAGCCAAATCTGCTTGTTTAACTACTGTTGCAGCAAATGACGAAGATGCAAAAATGCTGAACAATATTACCAATAACCAAAAGGTGCAGCGCTGTTTCATTTGGTATTTATTCATTATTAGCTCAATTATAGGCAGCGATTATTGTCGCCAGGTTATTATTTCCCCCATCCTGGCTGCCTGTCACCATGAGTGAAACTACTTTACTGCCGCTGAGCGTACCGTTACAAAAAAGTAGCGCAGCAATTTGTTCTACACTTCCAATAATCTCACACGTACAAAAATCATTAATGTTATCTGTACCAGAACATGCCATCACCTTATCCAATTGCTCCGTATTAACCGAACTCGCACATGATCTGGAATTTGACCCATTACAGGAAACCAGGGCGGCGATCTGCGCTGGAGTTCCGGTGAGCGCACATTTACAGTAATTGCC
>JBAQME010000227.1:0-8226 GCA_049302535.1 Methylotenera sp. | reverse complement strand
GAGATGGACGGTTTTGAAGCGAATTCCGGCGTGATCGTGATTGCTGCGACTAACAGGGCAGATGTGCTTGATAAGGCTTTGTTACGCCCAGGTCGTTTTGACCGCCAAGTGATGGTTGGTTTGCCCGACATTAAAGGCCGTGAGCAAATCCTGCTGGTGCATATGCGTAAAGTGCCGATTGACCCGGATGTTAAGGCGGATATTATTGCACGCGGTACTCCAGGTTTCAGCGGTGCGGATTTGGCCAATCTGGTGAATGAGGCTGCCTTGTTTGCAGCACGTCGCAACAAGCGTACTGTGGAAATGCAGGACTTTGAAGATGCAAAAGATAAAATCTTTATGGGCCCGGAGCGCAAATCCATGGTGATGCGTGAAGATGAAAAACGCAACACGGCATACCATGAGTCCGGCCATGCAGTGGTTGCCAAGCTGCTGCCAAAAGCAGACCCTGTACATAAGGTAACCATTATGCCGCGCGGTTGGGCTTTGGGTCTTACATGGCAATTGCCTGAATTTGATCGCATCAGCAATTACAAAGACAAAATGCTGGAAGAGATTTCTATTTTGTTCGGCGGACGTATTGCAGAAGAAGTGTTTATGCACCAGATGTCTACCGGCGCATCCAATGATTTTGAACGTGCGACTAAATTGGCACGGGACATGGTGACACGTTATGGCATGAGTGATGCGTTAGGTACCATGGTTTATACAGGTAGCGAACAAGATTCCTTTTTTGGCAGCATGAGTTCCAAAACGGTATCTGAGGCGACACAGCAAAAAGTGGATGCTGAGATCCGCCGCATATTGGATGAACAATATGCACTTGCGCGCAAGTTGATAGAGGATAATCGTGACAAGGTGGAGGCAATGGCAGCGGCTTTAATGGAATATGAAACGATCGATTCCGATCAGGTCAATGACATTATGGCTGGTATGCCGGCTCGTCCGCCAAAACCGTCGCAAAGCAAGGCAAGCTCATCGACAGGTGGCTCAGCCTCTCCTGGCGCGAATGCCGCACCAGCTCCTCAGCCAAGCGCTAAAACCTAAAATTACAGTTGTGATGTAAACTTGAAAAGGGCTAGATTTCTAGCCCTTTTTATTTAGTATAATTACTTATGAATACCAATTCTAATTTTCTCTGCGGCAAGTTCCAGCTTGATTTAAGTCGCCCTCGTGTCATGGGTATAGTAAATGTCACCCCGGACTCATTTTCTGACGGTGGAAAATTTTCTTCTACCGATTTGGCAGTAGCGCATGGATTGCAGTTGATCGCAGAAGGTGCAGATATCCTAGACATAGGTGGAGAGTCTACTCGCCCGGGCGCAGCGCCGGTGGGCTTGGGTGATGAGCTTAACCGTGTAATTCCGGTGATTGAGGCTTTGAGCACTGTAACAACCGTTCCCCTTTCAATTGATACCTATAAACCCGAAGTGATGCGTGCAGCAATTCAAGCTGGTGCTGACATCGTGAATGATATACGTGCATTACAAGAGGATGGTGCACTTGAAGTTGTGGCTAATAGTAATGCCGGTGTATGTTTGATGCATATGCAAGGCACTCCGCAAACCATGCAGTTAAATCCAGGTTATACAGATGTGGTAGCCGAGGTTAAACAGTTTTTAGTGGATAGACTGGTTGCGGCTTTAGCGCATGGAATTGTTAAAGAACGTATCTTACTTGATCCTGGTTTCGGTTTTGGTAAGACTACCGAACATAATATTGCACTTATTCAGCATTTGGATAGTCTGGCTGAAATCGGTCTGCCGCTTTTGGTAGGACTCTCGCGTAAATCAGTGTTAGGCAGGATTTCCGGTGGTGATGAGCAGCAACGTTTGTCTGCCAGTATTGCCGCTTCCGTGATATCTGCCATGAAGGGCGCTAAAATACTGCGTGTGCATGATGTTAAAGCTACAGTAGATGCACTCAAGGTGGTGACTGCAGTTATTGCTTAATAATTTTAACAAGCATAAAAATAATTGATTTAGGGAACTCCAGATATTAAAGAAAAGTTTTATGTAAAGAGAACGGCCGTAAATGTCTCGCAAGAGCAGATTATTCACCTGTTGATCATTACAATCGCCGCAATAATTGCCTATTTACTGATTCCCCGGGAATTTTAGATGATACCTTTTTTTAAAAAAATTGCGATGGCACTTTGTTTGGTGCAAATAGGGTGTGCAGGCTCAAATGCCATGCATCCTCAACAAACAACTGCTGAAGTGGATGCTAGAGGGTATGTTAACCCTTGGACGCTGCAAAAAACGCTTAATGATATAGCGGCAATGCCTAAAATTTACTGCGGTTCTAATCGGAATATTTCGACAGAAGGTTTAACTGAGGCTCAAATTACAAAAAATGAGCTAAAAGAAAAAACAACGCTTGATCAATGTAACAAAAAGCAAATTGCTCAAGAACAAGCCTACCAGGACGCGATTTCCAAGCTTAATGCGACGTGGCTGCCTTTGTTGAAGCAGGCGACCGATAACGGCGACCTGGTTGCTGAAGTGATTTTAAGGATGTGTGAAACTACACCGTTGCTAAATCGCGAAGGCGTGGCTGCCGACTGTTCAAAAGACGAGCAAGCAAGAAGTTACGCGCAAAAAAGACTAGAGGCTATTGGTTTTGAACCGGCACTCTATCATTACAAATTTCCGCGTTTAGCAGGCTACCCATATGATCTATATGGGAAAGCGTGCGAGGAAAAAAGAGGTACAGATGGTGGAAATTTATGTAGAAACAAAATTACCAATGCACGTTATGAGCAGATGTTTGCAGTCATGCAAACAGGGGTTTTAAGTGTTTTGGAACGGTTGGACTGTGAATATGATATTGCCGGGACAGACGATGGTAAACAAGCATTTGCAACGTGTCTGTACTATTCGGATTTAATGCGAGCCGTTACAATTTTAGCATCAAAATTTTTTGTGGCGCCCCCTGACCATGGTGGGTACGACACATTCTCTTTAATGAGAACCCTCACTAAGCAAGGATTCCAGCCCTGGCTTCAAGGCGCTGCCGATTACCGAAATTTTGCACCACTCAAACCACGTATTTCGCCCATTAAGTGGGCAGAAAAACCTGACCCTGAGTATGAGGCAAAGTTTTATGGGCAAGCCTATCGGATTCTGAAGAAAATGAGTGCTAATATTCAACTAAATTTAGAGCAAGAACCAAGGTGGGCAGTATTTATACTGGAGCGTGGCAACCCTGTAGCAGCTAGTTCGACCGTAAACAAATCCAGGCAGGAGAAGTTTTTTGGCACGTATCAAGGTCCATTGATCTCGGTTGGTACAAGCAGGGTTATTACAAAATTATTTCCTGGTTCACAAGGCAATATTGTTGGTCGCTACATGATGATTTATTCAGGGGATTCAAAGGTTGAGATGGGGTCGCTTAGTCCTTGCATGCCACTGGAAAATAATAATTTACTTTGCCGGTGGCGTGATAAGTTTGGTCAAGGTTTTGTGAATATGTATTTTGATAAAACCGGTAACAGTTTTAAAGGGATGTGGCAGAGTAATCTGCATGATGCGGATGGTTACTATACGTTGGGAAGTTTCCCGCGCCAAGGGCCATACTCGAAAGATGACATTACAATGTGGAATGGCACCAGACAACAATAACGAAAGTGGTAGAAAGAAACACAGATGAGTAAAAAATATTTTGGTACAGATGGTATTCGCGGTCGTGTAGGAGATGCGCTTATTACACCTGAATTTGTGATGCGTTTGGGTTATGCCGCCGGCCGGGTACTGACCAGCATAGACAGTCACCTGGCAAAAGGGGCGCATCCAGCTGTCTTGATTGGTAAAGATACCAGAATCTCAGGTTATATGCTTGAAGCAGCTCTGGAGGCTGGATTATCTGCCGCCGGTGTTGATGTGCTGCTGACTGGCCCAATGCCGACGCCGGCAGTGGCTTACCTTACCCGCGCTTTGCGTGCACAGGCCGGCATTGTGATTTCTGCCTCGCATAACCCGTTTTATGATAACGGCATCAAGTTTTTCTCAAGCCTTGGTACCAAACTGCCTGATGATGTTGAGCACGCAATTGAAGCTGCGCTTGAGCAGCCGATGCAGGTCATGGAGTCGGCCAAGTTGGGTAAAGCTCGTCGTATTGATGACGCTGCCGGGCGTTATGTGGAATTTTGTAAAAGTACCTTTCCTAACCAACTGGACCTGCGTGGATTAAAAATTGTTTTGGATTGCGCAAACGGTGCTACTTACCATGTGGCGCCCCCTGTGTTTCATGAGTTGGGTGCCGAGGTGATTACGATCGGCAGCAAGCCTGATGGCTTAAACATCAATGAGCAGGTCGGCTCTACACATCCCCAGGCTTTACAAAAAGCGGTGCTGGAACACAGTGCAGACTTAGGCATCGCGTTTGATGGTGACGGCGACCGCGTGATGATGGTGACAGCAGACGGCCAGCTACTGGATGGTGATCAGCTGCTTTATATTATTGCTGCTGCGCGCCAGCAAAATGGTACATTGCAGGGCGGTGTTGTAGGTACACTGATGACAAATCTGGCGCTGGAGCACAAGCTTGCTGCAATGAATATTCCTTTCGCGCGGGCAAAGGTTGGCGACCGTTATGTATTGGAGTTGCTCAATCAAAATAACTGGCAATTGGGTGGTGAAAACTCAGGCCATATTCTGACGCTTGATAAGCATAGTAGTGGTGATGGCATTATTGCCGCCTTACAAGTGCTACATGCCGTTAGTCAAAGCAAAAAAACATTGGCGCAATTAGGCGCTGAATTAACGCTCTATCCGCAGATACTTATCAACGTAAAAACTGCCAAGAAAATAGACCTGGCGAAACATGCCGAAATTCAGGCATCGGTAAAGGCCGCGGAAAGTGAACTTGCAAATCGTGGCCGTGTACTGTTAAGGGCATCAGGCACTGAACCTAAAATACGTGTCATGGTTGAAGGCGAAGATCAGCAGCAGGTGCAAATGCTGGCCGAGAAAATTGCCCAAGTAGTTACTGAGGCATCAACTTAAGTATTATCAGCAGTAGTAAAGTGAGTTGAAGTCACCTTAGTGCAATTCTTATGCTTCAAACTTTCATTTTTTATTCATAAAGTGTTCATATTGCAATGACATGCTAAGCCCAATTTAAGTCAAATTGGAGGTGAAAGATGTCATTAAAAATACGACTATATTTACATCGCATGCACCAGCTGGATAGCAATATGTGCGTGGCGGTAAACCATACAAGCCAGTATCGATTAATACGTGATAGCTTCAGGCTGGTAAGCCGGCTTGGTGATGGTGTGTTCTGGTACGGCCTGATGCTTATGGTGTTGTTTGTTAAAGGCAGCGAGGGGGTGCTGCCTGTGCTGCACATGGGGATAGCGGGGCTGTGTGGTACCTTGCTTTACAAGTGGTTGAAAGGTAAAACCTTGCGGCCGCGGCCTTATGAAGTGCGCCAGGAAATTAACCTGACAGGCATGCCGCTTGATAAATTCAGTTTCCCTTCCGGCCACACCTTGCATGCGGTACTCTTTAGCGTGGTTGCATTGAGCTACTACCCTCAGTTAGCCGTTATTCTGGTGCCGTTTACTATTATGGTTGGGCTATCTCGCGTGGTGCTGGGGTTGCATTACCCGAGTGACGTATTTGCCGGTGCTTTAATTGGCGCTGCCATGGCTGGGCTGTCATTTTTGCTGGTTTAGGAATTTGCCTTGGTTTGGGATTTTCCAAGCCAGATTTAACGCTTCAGCATTTTGCTGCTAATAAATATCAGGTTTAACAAAGTATTGAATTGGCTCGGGGTGCATTAATTTTAAATGGTTTAAACACTCAGTACGCCATATATCCAGTTGCTCCAAACTAATGTTTTTCTGCTCCGGTTCCAATACCGGTTTTTTTCCATTCAACACTTCTCCTACATCTCCAATAGCAATCTGCGTTTTGGCAACATAGTAAATAAAATGTTTGCTAATGCGTTTGTCCAGTAAGCGCACCAAGCCATAAATAATATGGGGTAACTTAATCAATCGTAATATGCCGTCTCCCCGGGCTAGCCGTTTCAATGCAATATTCGTGACGCTTTCTGAGCATCTAAAATGCGGCGAAATGAATTTTGAAATGATGGCTTGATGTTGGCTGAGCAGCCGGCGTGGCGATGTGTTCAACAGCGGGGCTAAGTATGCATCCATCGCCCATTCAGACGCGATATGCGTAAGCATTGTATTCTTTGACCACATCGCTTCATGGGCAGGAACAAAGTGATGATGTGCGATCACGTCAATATACAAATGACTTGCATAGCCGATAGCGATCGCCGTTTCTTCGTCTGTTTGTGCGACCTGCAATAAGTGGTGCGCATTTTCCCATAGGTGCGTATAGCGAAACCGATGGCTGATAATTGCCAGATCAGGCAAGCAAGCGCCAGCCATTACTAGTTCCGGAAAGCGCCTGATCGCGTTCTGTAGCCGTGGGTCCAGCAAAGGCATTGCCCAAAGCAGGGATTGGGCAAAATATAAATGCGTCACCAGTCCCCATGCATAGGTGTCAGTCGAATAAATACAGCATGGTAACCACCAGTAATATTTTTTAATAAAGGTTGGCATTCGCATAGCTGCGACTTTGACAATACATCATGAAAAATTCATGACAGCTTTATGATGCTTTGATGACGGGGTGATATGGCATGGATTGGCGTGGGCTATTTCAGGCCGGTGTCATATTCATTAAATTGTCACAAAGCCTGTCTATATTGAGCATATCTAATTGTTTTATTACATTGATGAGGCTGCTACACGAATGAAAATTCTATTTATCTCCGATGTTCATTTTCCGCGTATTAATGGGGTTTCTACCTCTATACGCACCTTTGTTGAGCAAATGCAGAATCTGGATCACGAAGTGCATTTGATTGCTCCTGACTACGCAGCCGTGACAGAGGATGAAGATTGGATTAAACGCATCCCGGCACGCAGCATTTACTTTGACCCGGAAGACCGTTTGATGAAATTACGGGTTGCCATGCAAAGGCTGCCAGAGCTGCGCAGTGAAAATTACGATATTATTCATGTGCATACACCTTTTGTCGCTCATTATTTTGGGCTTAAGCTTGCGCGTGCATTGAATATTCCTTGCATTGAAACCTACCACACATTTTTTGAGGATTATTTGCATCATTATTTGCCATGGATTCCCAAGGCTATGGCGCGCGCTGCTGCAAGAATGATTTCGAAGCGGCAATGCAATGATGTAGATGCGATTGTCGCACCATCAAAACCAATGCTGGATGTATTGCGCGGTTACGGCGTGAAAGCGTCAGCCGAGGTTATCCCGACAGGCTTGCAGGATCATAGTTTTAAGGTAGCAGATGGCAAGGCTTTTAGAGTGAAATATGATATTCCATTAGATCGCCCCATGCTGCTGTATGTAGGGCGTGTCGCTTATGAAAAAAATATCGGCTTTCTGCTTGAAATGACGAAGATACTGAGTGAAACGCACCCTGATGTGTTATTGGTTGTTACTGGGCAAGGACCAGCCGAGAAAAGTTTGCACAAACTTGCCAAAAAGCTGGGAATAGAAAATAACGTAAAATTCATAGGATATTTAGATCGTAATACTGAACTTAACGCTTGTTATCAGGCTGCAGATATATTCGTATTCGCCTCCAAAAGTGAAACGCAGGGGTTGGTGCTGTTAGAGGCCATGGCACAGGGTACGCCGGTGGTGGCAATTGCCGAGTTAGGTACAGCCTCGATATTGGTAGAAGGGCAAGGCGCTTTAATTGCGCCGGATAGTACTGTGATTTTTGCTGAAAAAGTACATCAGCTACTGATTTATCCTGAAGAAAGGTTCGAGTTAGGTCGTAGTGCCTTGGCCTATGTTTTGGACAATTGGACTGCAAGATTGCAAGCAGAGCGTATGCTGAACTTTTATAGCCATTTAATAAGTTCGCAGCAAACGTCTAAACAAGAGGCTCCATATATAATGAATCAGCAAATAAATGTTGAGTTCTGATGATGATTGCCAATTGTCATGACAGATAATATATTGAGTAATATTGAACAACAAAAAGCCAACTTAAAGTTGGCTTTTTGTTGGGATTTAAAACTCTATGTGAGGTAATTTTTAACCAAATTTACCAGTAATGTAATCCTCAGTTTCTACGCGTGTAGGACGAGTGAAAATCATGTCTGTATCGCCGTACTCTATCAGTTCACCTAAATACATATAGGCGGTGTAATCTGAAATACGA
>JBAQME010000226.1:0-1640 GCA_049302535.1 Methylotenera sp. | reverse complement strand
CAAGGCAAAACACGCGCTAACAAGGTGATTGAGCCGATGGCGCCAATTGTGAACCCGCAAAGATTCACTGATGCAGCCAAGGTGGAAAAGTGGTTTGGCCGCAACTGTAAAGACGTGCTGGAACGCGCCTGTACTGCACAGGAAAAAGGCGATTACATACAATACTTAGTGAATGTGAAATAAGGAGAATAGTCATGAAAAGATGGATGCAGTTTTTGGTATTGATTACCAGCATAACTTCAGCAGGCGCTTTATTGGCTAGTGGCGGGATGGATGAAGGCGGAGGCAGCCAGATGCCGCCGGTTACCAATGCTAAATGGAAGGCAGAATGCAGTAGCTGTCATATGCTTTACCATCCCGGGTTGTTGCCGGAAAAATCTTGGAATAAAGTGATGTCTGGTCTGGACAACCATTTTGGTGAAAACGCCAGCCTTGATGCCGCCACCCGTGATGAAATAACCAAATTCCTTGCTTTGAATAGTGCAGACAAACAGGATAACCGCCGCTCCAGCCGTATTAATCAGTCGATTCCTGCCAATGCGGCACCGCTGCGTATTAGCGAAACGCGTTATTTTTTAAGCAAGCATGACGAGGTGTCTGCTTCGACTTTTAAACGTAAAAGCATAGGTAGCGCGTCCAATTGTATTGCTTGCCATAAGGGCGCAGAAAAAGGTAATTTTTCTGAGTCACAGGTAAGGATTCCGCGTTAATATTACGTGATGCGAGTTCTATTGGTAGAAGATGATGCCTTGTTGGGCGACGGTATCCGGGCTGGCCTGAAGCAGTCCGGGTTCGCCGTGGATTGGGCGCAGGATGGCCAGGCGGCGAAACTGGCACTGGAAACGGAAGAGTATGCGGTAATGGTGCTGGATCTTGGCTTACCCAAGTTAAGCGGCACCGATTTGCTTAAATGGTTACGCGGGCGTGAGTCAAAACTACCGGTTTTGATTCTCACCGCCCGTGATACGGTGTCTGACCGTGTTGCCGGGTTAAATGCTGGGGCCGACGATTACCTGATTAAGCCTTTTGATCTGGATGAGTTGGTTGCCCGTTTGAATGCACTATTACGCCGCAGCGCTGCCCCAGTAACGCTGACATTACAGCATGGTGCAATTGAGCTTGTGCCGGCCACGCATCAAGTGAGTAAAAATGGGCAGGTCATTGAACTGTCGGCACGGGAATTTTCCTTGTTACATGAGCTGTTGGCGCATGTCGGTCACGTTCGGTCGCGTGAGCAACTGGAAAATCACCTTTACGGCTGGGGTGACGAGGTCGAGAGTAATTCGGTAGAGGTGCATATACATCATTTACGTAAAAAACTGGGCCCGGAACTGATACGCACGCTACGTGGCGTGGGCTATGTGATAGATAAAGATGGCAGCCCATGAATTCGTTGCGCCTGCGTCTGGTTTTATTATTATCATTCGGCCTTGGTATTGCATGGCTAATGGCTGCATGGTTCACGCATGTTGAATCACGGCGTGAGATTGATCGTTTATTTGATGCCCAGCTTGCACAATCAGCCCAGGTATTGCTGGGAACAACCCGTCATGAGCTGCATGAACGTATTGAGCATGGCGAAGACGAAATCCCGATTTCCCACGAATATGAGCAGAAGCTGGATTTTCAGATTTGGAGTG
>JBAQME010000225.1:0-34199 GCA_049302535.1 Methylotenera sp. | reverse complement strand
ATATCACGCGCCTGGCAACCAGCCTTGCTGAAGAAACTATTAGCGAAGGCCGCATCATCAAGAAATATGCGGATGATTTATATCAATTATTCTGGAGCAAGCATGGGTTTGAAAAAACCGAGGCCAGAGAACTTGATATGAGCCGGTTTATTCGGGAGATCAAAGCATTGGAACAAGTGACTGAAGAATTCTGTACCAGTCCGGTAAACTTACTCACAGAAAAGCATTTCTTAATCCGTAAATTCTTTTTAGGCCTGGGTGTGCAGATCCAAGCTATTTTTGAACAAACCCATCTGGATTGTAATCATTGGTTAAATTCAGTCATAGGCGAACTAAAAAACCAGATTGACGTACATAAAAATGCGCTTGATAAGCGTACCGCGTCGCTCATGGAATCACACGACAACGCCGACAAGCTGATTAAAAACATTGAACTGGCAGAAAAAGAATTTGCAAAATACCATGAGCAGTCCAATCAACTGGATGTCACACTGCTTAAACTCATGCGCTGTATAAAGTTTAACCCGGAAAAGCCGCAATCTCCCGCATTAAACGCCGTAGCAGCCTTGAACAGGTTTACAATGAACAATATAGCTACCATGCCAAACAATGCGCCATTCATAGACATTCGTTCGCCAATAACCAAGCCGCAATAATCCGGCAAGGCAAATTAAAACAGTAGCTGGACGCTACATTAAAATAATATCAAACGACTCCTGGTTGTAACTTGATTCAGCCTGCAGCGAAATCGGCTTGGCAATAAAATCAGACAAGTTAGCCAAGCTTTGTGACTCTTCATCCAACAGCATATCAATCACTTTCGGCGCAGCCAGTACACGCAGCTCGCGTGCATTAAACTGACGGGCTTCCCGCAGCAATTCACGCAGAATTTCATAGCAAACGGTTTGTGCGGTTTTTAGCTCACCACGACCCTGGCAAGCTGCGCATGGTTCACAAAGTATATGTGCCAGACTTTCACGCGTACGCTTTCGTGTCATCTCTACCAAACCTAACGGGGTAAATCCATTCACCCCTGTACGTGCACGGTCACGCGCAACGGCTTTTTGCAGTTCCTCCAGAACAGCTGCACGCTGCGTATCTTCATCCATATCTATAAAATCAATGATGATAATGCCGCCCAGGTTTCTTAACCTCAATTGACGGGCAATCGATTGTGCAGCCTCAAGATTGGTCTTGAATATTGTGTCCGATAGATTTTTACCGCTGACAAAACTGCCGGTGTTCACATCAACCGTAGTTAGTGCTTCCGTCTGGTCAAAAATCAAATAGCCGCCGGATTTAAGCTCCACCTTACGCGACATGGCTTTTTCGATTTCTTGTTCAATATTATGTAAATCAAACAGCGGCCGCTCCCCCTGATAATGCACCAGTTTATCCAGCGCTGTTATTGCATATAAATTGGCAAAATCGACCAGCTTCTGATAGGTTTCACTGGAATCAACACGTACCGTTTCTGTTTCCGCGCACATCACATCGCGCAGTACACGCATCGGCAAATTAAGATCCTGAAAAATCAATGTGCGTTCCGGCACTGTCGTGCTTTTTTCCAGAATATGCTTCCATGTCTTATTCAAATAATCGATATCTGCCAGCAATTCTTCATCGGTAGCCGTTTCCGACATGGTTCTGATGATATAACCACCCTCACGGGTTTCTGGCAGCAATCCAAGCAAGCGCGCTTTCAACTGCTCACGTTCAGCTTCCTCTCCTATCCGCTGCGATACCCCAATATGGTCTTGCTGCGGCAGGTAAACTAAAAAACGTCCAGCAATACTGACCTGTGTAGTAAGCCGCGCCCCTTTAGTGCCAATAGGCTCCTTAATGACCTGCACCATGACAGATTGACCTTCACGCAAAACCTCTTGAATTGGTCGCTGCACTTCTGAAGCTCCGCATTCAAGCACATCTCCTGCGTGCAAAAAAGCCGCCCGTTGCAAACCAACTTCCACAAAGGCAGACTGCATGCCGGGCAAGACCCGGCAAACCACACCACGATACACATTCCCCACCAAGCCCAATGAAGAGCTGCGCTCAATTTGCAATTCCTGCACCACACCGTTTTCCATCATGGCGATGCGCGTCTCCTGCGGGGTGACGTTAATTAATATTTCTTCACTCAATTTGAACTCTCTAGTACTTAATTATTATTTTTTGGAAATGCATCAAATCACAATGATGTGATGTTTTCTCAGTAAGGCTGCTGTTTCATATATGGGCAGACCCATCACGCCGGTGTAACTGCCCTCTATTCTTTTAATCCATGCACCTGCCAGCCCTTGTATGCCGTAGCTGCCAGCTTTATCCTGATGCTCACCAGAAGCAATATAATGTTCAATCTGCTTATCCGAAAGCGTCATCATTTCAACTGTTGTCGTGGACAAAACCACTTCTATTTTGTTCATAAAAGCGAGTGCAACTGCGGTGTGTACCTGATGCGTGCTACCCGATAACCCAGCCAGCATCTTACGTGCATCATTATCATTCTCGGGTTTTCCTAAAACCTTCCCTGCCAGCACCACGGTAGTATCTGCTGCCAGGACCGGTCGCGCACGCTGTTCAACTGCCAATCCCAGCAAGCATGCCTCCGCCTTTTCCTGGGCCAACCTGGTGACATATCGTTCCGGGGTTTCATGCGGAATCTGTGTCTCATCAATATCCGCAGGGTGTGTTATACAATCCAACCCGATTTGCTTGAGCAATTCCACGCGACGAGGACTACGTGAGGCAAGATAAAGTATTGGATGTTGTTCAAAGTTGTTACGCATGTTGGCACTTTAATTTACTATCTGCTAATTGACAAAGACTAAATGCATTCGCTTCTATTAATAAGGGGATTTACATGACAGACTGGCCTGGCCTTTTAAAAATCGGCATCGCTTTATTTGCTATTGTAAATCCTATCGGCAGCGTACCGGTTTTCATTAGCGCTACCAGCGGCTGGAGTCATGCAGAGCGCTCTAAAACCGCCAGGACTGCAGCGCTTACTGTGTTTATTGTACTGACTATTGCCGCCTTTGCGGGCGACCAGATCCTGGATTTTTTTGGCGTCTCAATCCCTTCGTTTCAGGTAGGCGGGGGTATTTTGCTTATGTTGATCGCCATTTCAATGATGCACGCCAAGCAAAGCGGAGCGCATCAAACGCCGGAAGAAATACAGTCTCTTGCTGAAAAAGAAGCCATTGCCATAGTACCGCTCAGCATTCCCCTGCTTGCCGGGCCCGGTGCAATCAGTAACATGATTATTGCTGCGCAACAAAATAGCAGCGTTGCAGGCCATCTTTCTCTCATCATTCCAATCTTTTTTGTGTGTGCCATTATTTGGCTGGTATTAACACTGGCAGTTGCGATTGCAAACAAACTTGGTACTATCGGTATTAACATCGTGACGCGGATAATGGGCCTGATTCTAGCCGCCATGGCAGTAGAATTCATTGCGCGAGGACTCGCCGGGCTTTTTCCTAAAATGATCATTTAAAGGCTGTCATATTATGTGTGATTAAATCGACACACGCGAAAATCGTTGCTTCGGGTAAAATACACATAACTTAATTCAAGATACGCATTATGCAATGGAAGCCACACGCCACTGTCGCAGCAATTGTCGAAGAAAATGGCAAATTTTTACTGGTGGAAGAAAAGACTGATCGCGGCAATCGCTTCAATCAGCCAGCCGGCCATCTGGAAGATAACGAAACGCTGCTGCAAGCGGTTGTACGCGAAACATTGGAAGAAACTGCTTACACATTTCAACCGACCTCGTTATTAGGCATCTATCATTGGAAACATGAGCATAATGACACAACTTACCTGAGATTTGCCTATATTGGCAGTGTAAGTGATTACCAACCAGAACTTGCCCTGGATGACGGCATTATCCGTGCCGTTTGGATGACTGCAGATGAAATCCGCAGTAACGCCATGCTGATGCGCAGCCCACAGGTTTTAACCTGTATTGAAGATTACCTGAATGGACGACGCTATCCCTTGTCTATTGTGACGCACTTATAAATTGAACACATATGAACTTAAATAAATTGCAAAAAAAGAAGATCGTCGTTGGCCTTTCAGGCGGCGTTGACTCCTCTGTCACCGCCCTGCTTTTGAAACAGCAAGGCTATGAAGTCACCGGCCTGTTCATGAAAAACTGGGAAGACGACGATACGGACGAATACTGCTCAAGCAAACAGGATCTGATTGATGCAGTATCAGTTGCCGATAAAATTGGCATTGATATTGAAGCCGTTAATTTTAGTAAAGAATACAAGGATCGTGTATTTGCAAATTTCCTGAGCGAGTACCAGGCTGGGCGCACCCCTAACCCGGATATCCTATGCAATGCCGAGATTAAATTTAAAGCCTTCTTGGATCACGCCATGGGCATGGGCGCGGATTTAATCGCTACCGGGCATTATGCACAAGTGCGTGAAAATCCGCTGAAACCCGGGCTATTCCAGCTCATGAAAGCTGATGATGGCAGTAAAGACCAAAGCTATTTTTTATACCGCCTCAATCAGGCACAGCTTTCAAAAACACTGTTCCCGCTGGGGCAATATTTAAAACGCGAAGTGCGTGAAATCGCACGCACTGCCGGGCTCATCAATGCTGAGAAAAAAGATTCCACCGGTATTTGCTTTATCGGTGAACGTCCATTCCAGGAGTTTTTAAGCAAGTACCTACCACGAGAACCTGGCGACATGAAAACACCTGAAGGCAAGCTGGTCGGCCGTCACGAAGGCATGATGTATTACACACTGGGACAACGTCAAGGCTTGAAAATCGGCGGCAGCCGCGACAGCAACGGTGAACCATGGTTTGTTGCAGCCAAGGATATGGAAAAGAATGAACTCATCGTTGTGCAGGGGCATGAGCATCCGCTGCTGCTCAGTGATGGTTTAAAAGCCGGTCAGCTGCACTGGATTAGCAATGAGCAGCCTATCACCAACTGGGTATACGCCGCAAAAACACGTTACCGCCAGCCCGATGCGCCATGTGAGATTGACAGCATTAACACGGATGAAGTTACAATTAAATTTGGACAAAAACAATGGGCGATTACGCCCGGGCAATCAGCCGTAGTTTATGAGAGTAATGTCTGCCTGGGCGGCGGCATTATCACTGGTGCGATTTAAAATAATAACTAACTAGTCGAGGATTGTATGGCTTATATACTTAAAGATGCCCAAGGCAACGTTATTGCGG
Organism: Methylotenera sp.; assembly: GCA_049302535.1. Taxonomy (GTDB): domain Bacteria; phylum Pseudomonadota; class Gammaproteobacteria; order Burkholderiales; family Methylophilaceae; genus Methylotenera. Next base: position 28,979 of record JBAQME010000225.1, on the reverse strand, counting down.
CGAGCGCAACTGAAAACCTTGGTGCCGGTTGGCTATTTACTGAAAACTCTTCAAAAGAGTATCTGGATTTTTTAGAAAAATCATTGGCAAAAGATGATCTTTTTCGCGAAAGCGATATTCATTTAGCTCGGGTATTGGAGGACTTGATTACCTTATTGATTGAACGCAATGTCATTCGCTTTACCGATCTGCCACTGGCCGCACAAAAACGCCTGAATGACAGGCAATCAATGCGAAGCAAAACACACCTGACTGGTATTCTAGATGATAGCTCCGATATATTTCTGGACTCTTGAACTTGAGTTAACTGGCTACCGGCATGCTGTCTTTGAATGACTGACGTTTAAGTAAACTTGCCTGCAGGCGCTCCAGATTCGGGTAATCCTTAGCAAGGTTAATAACCTGGCTAAATCTTAGATTCACGTAACCCAGCGTACATCCCACCGCAATATCAGCCAAGCTAAAGGTATCATCCACACACCACTTGTTTTGATCCAAGTCATTATTCAGTGCAGATAAGCCACGTGTCACCTTATCCATTTGCTTGGTAATAAACGCTGCATCCTGCAATTGCTCAGGTTTACGCTGCTCCAGCATCACCGCAACAGCTGCATCACACACACCGTCAGCTAGCGCTTCCCATCTACGCACAGCGGATTTCGAACTATTATCTTTAGGGATCAAGTGCGCCAATGGTGTACGGTTATCCAGGTACTCGGCAATCACGCGTGAATCGTAAAGACTGTCTCCATCACTCAAAACCAGCACCGGCACCTTACCCAATGGGTTATATTGTTTGACCGGACAATCAGGATCAGCTAAAACCACCTCTTCCAGTATGATATCAATATGTTTTTCTGCCGCCACGATGCGGACTTTGCGCGCATACGGGCTATTAACTGTGTATAAAAGCTTCATAATATTTTTCTAATGATGTTGTTAAGACATATAGATTGTTTGATAGCATTATAATTCAAACTTAGCTCTGCTCACGAGAACAATGACACTATTTAACAAATACTACCCGTTAGGGTCAAAAGCCTTTCATGCGCTCATACAAGCTCAAGTACAGGCTGGGCTAGCTGAGGACATTGGCAGTGGCGACCTCACAGCTCTTCTTGTTCCAGCCGGGCAGGCAGTAGATGCAACAATTATTGCACGCGAAACCGCGATTATTTGTGGCATAGATTGGGTCAACGCATGTTTCAAACAGATCGATGCGAACGTAAGTATTGATTGGCTGATCAGCGAAGGTGAGCGCGTGCATGCAGATCAAGTGCTATGTAAAATCAATGGCTTGGCGCGTCCGCTATTAACCGCAGAGCGCTGTGCGCTGAATTTTTTGCAGACACTATCAGCAACCGCCACGGAAACGCGTAAATATGTCGATGCCGTTGCCGGCACCAATGCGCAAATTCTGGATACCCGCAAAACAATCCCCAATTTAAGACTTGCGCAAAAATATGCAGTCACCATCGGCGGCGGGCATAACCAGCGCCTTGCGCTATACGATGGCATACTGATTAAGGAAAATCACATCGCCGCTGCAGGTGGTATCGACAAGGTGATGCAACAAGCGTTTGCACTCAACACCGGCAAAAGTATACAGATTGAAGTTGAAAACCTCGATCAATTAAGGCAGGCACTGGATGCCAATGCCACTAATATATTACTGGACAATTTCAGTACCGATTTGCTGCGTGAGGCGGTGAACATCAATCGCTCATCTGGCAAAAAAGCTGTTTTGGAAGCGTCCGGCGGCATCACATTAAGTAATGTACGTGAAATAGCGCTTACCAGCGTTGACCGCATCTCTATTGGATCCCTCACCAAAAACATACGCGCCATTGATCTTTCAATGCGAATTAACAAATTAGCACATGCTAAGATATAAGAAAAATTTTTAAAGCGCTTCTAAATTAAAAGGCCTAAAAATGAGCAAAGCCGCCACGCCAGCTAAAACCACCGGTCGCATGACCTTAGGTGACGCACTTCGTATGCTAGTGAACGATGGCATTGTAGATAAAGTTCAAGCAGAAAAACTTTACAAAGATCGCAAACTTGATAGCTCTAATCTTCACCCGTTAGTAGTCATTGGTGAACAAAAATGGAAAAACCTTAAAACACCACACAATGCTATCACGGTGGAATGGCTATCATCATGGCTGGCAAGCCATGCAGGCCTGGAGTATTACCACATCGATCCTCTTAAGCTGGATTTTGGCGCTGCCGCACAGATTGTCTCCAAAGGCTACGCTGAGCGCTTGAAAATCATGCCTATTTCCGTCAAAAATGGTGAGGCAGTGATTGCGACAACAGAACCCTTTAGCACCGATTGGATTGCGGATTTAGAGCGCGTGCTAAAAATGAAAATAAAGCTGGTTGTCGCCAACCCGCTGGAACTTAGCCGTTATCTGCCGGAAATGTACGACCTGGCAAACTCGATGAACGCAGCTAATTCAGCCAAAGCGGGGCAAATTGTCGGGGTGCAGAACTTTGAGCAATTGGTGGAACTTGGCAAAGATAAAAACCTGGATGCCAACGAACAGCACGTCGTGAATATCGTGGATTGGTTATTCAAATATGCATTCGAGCAGCGCGCCAGCGACATTCACCTGGAGCCCAGACGCAACATGGGGCTAATGCGCTTCAGGATTGACGGCGTTTTGCATCAGGTATACCAGCTCCCTCCGAACATCATGAACGCCATCACCAGCCGCATCAAACTGCTGGGCCGCATGGACATGGTTGAAAAACGCCGCCCGCAAGATGGCCGTATTAAAACCTTGTCAGCAGAAGGCATTGAAATTGAACTACGCCTTTCCACCATGCCTACCGCGTTTGGTGAGAAATTGGTGATGCGGATATTTTCACCCGATATTTCCGGCAAAGACTTTTTAACACTGGGGTTCTCCCAAGCCCAGGCTGATAAATGGAATGCCTGGACCAAAGCTCCTAATGGCATTATTTTAGTCACCGGGCCTACCGGCTCGGGTAAGACCACCACGCTATACTCTACTTTACGCATGCTTGCCACGCCTGAAGTCAACGTGTGTACGGTAGAAGAGCCAATTGAAATGGTCGAGCCTGCATTCAATCAAATGCAGGTGCAGCAAAATATTGGTTTAGGCTTTGCCGAGGGCATACGCACACTTATGCGGCAAGACCCAGACATCATCATGGTTGGTGAAATCCGTGATCTGGAAACCGCGGATATGGCGATTCAGGCCGCGCTCACAGGTCATCTGGTATTATCCACCTTACATACCAACGACTCGCCTTCAGCAATAACGCGCCTGCTTGATTTAGGTGTACCGTCTTACCTTATTCATTCTACGGTATTGGGCATCATGGCGCAGCGACTGGTGCGCACGCTTTGCACCAACTGCAAAGCGTCGGAACCGATAGAACAAAGCAAATGGGATGCACTGGTCGGCACATTCAATGTCCCCAAGCCGGCACATATATACAGGGCTGTCGGCTGTCTGGAATGCCGCAATACAGGTTTCAGGGGTCGCAGCGGCATTTATGAAATGCTCACCATTACCCCTGCATTAAGAAAACTCATTACGCCGGAAACTAATTTGGCAAAACTGACTAAATTGGCTTATCAGGAAGGCATGCAGCCATTGATAATCAATGGTGCCGAAAAAGTAGCCGCAGGGCTTACAACGATAGAAGAGTTAATGAAAGTAGCCCCCCCGCTGGAAATCGAATAAAAACCACTTTTATCTCATGGTATATCCAGTGCAAAAAATGGCAGTATTTAGCTGCTTTACTGACTAAATTTTCAATCTTAACCCATTCATTCCTGACACTTTTATCCTTGACCAATCGCGCTCAAACAGTTATCGTGTAGGGTTACCGAATAAACTATTAAAATCAAAAAGATTTATGGCAGAGACAACTCATCCGCATCAAATTACGGGCGCAGAAATTCTTATCCGTTGCTTGGAACAAGAGCAAGTCAAATTCGTGTTTGGCTATCCTGGCGGTGCGGTGTTACACATCTACGACGCAATTTATAAACAAGGTCACTTCAAACATATTCTTGTGCGTCACGAACAAGCTGCGGTCCATGCCGCGGATGCCTTTTCGCGCGCGACGGGTGATGTCGGCGTAGCGCTGGTAACTTCAGGCCCAGGCGCCACCAATGCGATTACCGGCATTGCTACCGCTTACATGGATTCAATTCCACTGGTGGTTATCAGCGGCCAAGTGCCTGTACCGGCTATTGGTTTAGATGCCTTCCAGGAAGTTGACATGGTTGGCGTTACTCGCCCCTGCGTAAAGCATAACTTCTTGGTAAAAGATGTAAAAGACATCGCATCTACCATGAAAAAGGCTTTTCATATTGCCAGAACCGGCCGCCCAGGTCCTGTGGTAGTTGATATTCCTAAAGATATTACTGCAGACTTGGCTGAATTTATTTACCCTAGCACTGTTGAAATGCGTTCTTATAATCCAGTGACAAAAGGTCATAGCGGCCAAATCAAAAAAGCGGTTAAGTTATTGCTGGAAGCTGAACGTCCGATGGTTTACACCGGCGGTGGCGTTGTACTGGGTGACGCTTCTGAGTTATTGGTAAAACTGGTTCAAGCTTTGGGCTTACCCGTTACCAACACGTTAATGGGGCTAGGCGGTTACCCATCTACCGACAAGCAATTTTTAGGCATGTTAGGCATGCATGGCACTTATGAAGCCAATATGGCAATGCACGAGTGCGATGTTCTGCTTGCAGTGGGCGCGCGTTTTGATGACCGCGTTATCGGCAACCCCGAGCATTTCTACAATAAAGATCGCACCATTATCCATGTAGATATAGACCCTTCGTCCATCTCCAAGCGCGTAAAAGTACACGTACCTATCGTAGGCGACGTTAAGTCCGTGCTGGCTGAAATGAACGACCTGGTTTCACAGGAAAGACCCCAGCAGTCTCCTGCGCTTAAAGCCTGGTGGCAGCAAATTGAGGCTTGGCGTAGCAAGCTCTGCTTGAATTACAACAACAGTAATGGCCTGATTAAACCGCAATACGTTATTGAGAAACTATGGGAAGTGACAAAAGGCGATGCCTACGTTACCTCTGATGTAGGTCAACACCAGATGTGGGCTGCGCAATATTACAAATTCGACAAGCCGCGCCGCTGGATCAATTCAGGCGGACTAGGCACAATGGGTGTAGGCTTGCCTTATGCGATGGGCTGTCAGTTTGCGAACCCGGATGCGCAGGTTGCCTGCATCACAGGTGAAGGTAGTATTCAAATGAATATTCAGGAACTTTCCACCTGTAAGCAATATCATTTGCCAATCAAGGTGATTTTGCTCAACAACCGTTACCTGGGCATGGTGCGTCAGTGGCAAGAGTTTTTCTATGAGAACCGCTATTCTGAATCCTATATGGATAGCCTGCCGGATTTTGTGAAACTGGCTGAATCTTATGGCCATGTGGGTATGCGCATTGAAAAACCTGAAGACGTGGAAGGCGCGCTGACTGACGCATTTGCAATGAAAGATCGCTTTGTGTTCATGAACTTCATCACCGACCAGAAGGAAAACGTATTCCCGATGATTCCAAACGGAAAAGGTCTGTCTGAAATGATTCTGGCGGAGGATTTATAATGCGTCATATTATTTCACTGTTAATGGAAAATGAGGCCGGTGCATTATCACGCGTGGCTGGTTTATTTTCGGCACGCGGTTACAACATTGAGTCACTCACTGTTGCACCGACTGAAGATCCAACCTTGTCACGTATGACCATCGTCACTTCAGGTTCAGAAGACGTGATTGAACAAATCATCAAACAGCTGAACAAGCTGGTAGATGTGGTTAAAGTGCTCGACCTGAATGATGGCAAATTCATCGAACGCGAGTTAATGTTAGTCAAAGTCAAGGCTACCGGCGCATTCCGTGAAGAAATGAAACGCATGTGCGATATTTTCCGCGGACGCATCATTGATGTCGCCGATGGCGCTTTTACCATTGAGCTGACAGGTTCCGGCCACAAGCTGGACGCATTTATCGAAGGTTTGGATAAAGCCGCCATTTTAGAAACGGTCCGTACCGGAGCATCCGGCATTGGGCGTGGCGATAGAATTTTAAAAGTATAGAGTTACAAATTGAGTAAGTTTTAATTTTTCAGTATCTGATTTGAAAGGCATTAAACAATGAAAGTTTATTACGACAAAGACGCAGACCTTGGTTTAATCAAAGGTAAAAAAGTAACCATCGTAGGTTACGGTTCACAAGGTCACGCACACGCGGCCAACTTAAAAGATAGCGGCGTAAACGTTACTATCGGTTTACGTAAAGGCGGCAGTTCATGGGCTAAAGCAGTTGCTGCCGGCCATAACGTATTGGAAATCGCTGAAGCAACTAAACAAGCTGACGTTGTAATGCTGTTATTGCCTGACGAAAACATGCCGGAAATTTTCCACGCAGAAGTTGCTGCAAACCTGAAACAAGGTGCTGCTTTGGCATTTGCGCATGGCTTCAACATTCACTACAACCAAATCACACCACGTGCTGATTTGGACGTGATCATGATCGCTCCAAAAGGCCCAGGCCACACCGTGCGCTCAGAGTACCTTAAAGGCGGCGGCGTACCTTCATTGATCGCTGTTTACCAGGACAAATCAGGCAAGGCTAAAGACATCGCACTTTCATACGCAGCTGCAAACGGCGGCACTAAAGGCGGCGTGATTGAGACTGACTTCCGTGAAGAAACAGAAACTGACTTGTTCGGTGAACAAGCTGTTCTATGTGGCGGCGCGGTTGAATTGGTTAAAGCTGGCTTTGAAACATTGGTTGAAGCTGGTTACGCACCTGAAATGGCGTACTTCGAGTGCTTGCATGAACTGAAACTGATTGTTGACTTGATGTACGAAGGCGGCATTGCCAACATGAACTACTCAATCTCAAACAACGCTGAATACGGTGAGTATGTTACTGGCCCTAAAGTGATTAACGATGAATCTCGTTACGCAATGCAAGAATGTTTAGCTAACATCCAAAACGGTGAATACGCTAAACGCTTCATCCTAGAAGGCCGCACTAACTATCCGGAAATGACAGCACGTCGTCGTTTGAACGCAGCGCATCCAATTGAACAAGTTGGCGGCCAATTGCGCTCAATGATGCCTTGGATTGCTAAAAACAAATTAGTTGATCAATCAAAAAATTGATCACCATTTGCAAGTTCAATCCAAGAACTAATCCAAAATTCTAATCGAGTGAAAGCTCATTAGTAATTTGAAACTGTAGGGCAAAGCGTTATACGTTTTGCCCTATTTCATTTGCGATCCTCGAATAAAAAATCATCATGAAAAATCGTCTTAAAGTTTTAGCTCAATATGTGATCCCCAAGCAGGCCATCACCGCACTTGCCGGGAAACTGGCGCATTTTGAAGGCGGCAACAAAACTACCGCCGTTATCAGATGGTTTGTAAAGCGCTATAACGTCAACATGGCAGAAGCCGCCAATCCAGATATTGCCTCATACAAAAGCTTTAACGAATTTTTCACGCGATCATTAAAAAGTGATGCCAGACCAAGTGCAAAAGCTGCCTTCATTTGCCCGGTAGATGGTGCCATTAGCCAATGTGGCCATATTGAAAAAGGCCAGATTTTTCAGGCAAAAGGACACTACTACTCTACAACAGCTTTGCTTGGCGGGGATAAAACTGCTGCACAGCGCTATGAAGATGGTGACTTTGCCTGCCTGTATTTAAGCCCGAAAGACTACCATCGCATCCACATGCCATGCGATGGCAAGCTACAAAAAATGACTTATATTCCGGGCGATTTGTTTTCAGTAAATCCGACTACCGCACAAGGCGTACCGGGCTTATTTGCACGCAATGAACGTGTAATATGTGAGTTCACTTCAGAACAACACGGCAATTTTGTCATGGTGCTCGTTGGCGCAACCATTGTCGGTAGCATGGCTACCGTATGGCACAACACAAAAGATGGCATTATCAACCCGCCGCGCTTAGGCCATATCAAAGTATGGACATACACCGATCAAAATATCACCTTAAAACAAAATGATGAGATGGGGCGTTTTTTGCTAGGCTCAACAGTAGTGATGTTATTTCAGCAGGATGTTCTGAAATTTAATTCAGAATGGCAACCCGCGCGCCCAGTCAAATTGGGCGAAATGATGGGCGAGGCAAGAAATTAACAATCCCGCTATTCGCGGTTTTTTGTAGAAGCGAATAAATTCGCTTCTACAAAAACTATTATTTATTTATGGTGCGTTGCTTTGTGATGCAAATGTGCTGCCAACTCGTTCAGCGCAGACTCATACACGGCACGCTTAAACTCAATTACATCTTCAAGCGGTACCCAATACTCGCTCCAGCGCCACGCATCAAATTCCGGATGGCTCGTTGCACGAAGTGACACATCACTGTCGCGCCCTATCATGCGCAGCAAATACCAGATTTGCTTCTGACCTCTATAACTACCGCGCCACTCGCGCTTTATCCAGCTTGTCGGCACTTCATACCGAAGCCAATCTTTAGTGCGTCCCAGAATTTTTACATGCTCAGGCTTTAAGCCAACTTCTTCCATCAGTTCACGATACATCGCCTGCTCCGGGCTTTCACCATAGTTGATGCCGCCCTGTGGAAACTGCCAAGCATGCTCACGGATACGCTTACCCCAAAATACCTGATTGTTGGCATTACATAAAATAATGCCAACATTCGGGCGAAACCCGTCACGATCTAACATAGCCTTATACTGCCTTAATAATTTAGTGCAATTTTTTCATATTTCCAGCATTATTGAAAGCAACCATTTACTTCAACCCCGAATTAATCTATATCGCCATGAACATTGCACGCACAAAATTATTAAAAAATCGTTATTTAGTACCACTTCTTATCACTTTTATAATAATCAATGCATGCAGTGCAACACCGGAAGCATCCAACACTCACTATGCATATATCACCAATCAGGGCGATAACACCGTATCAGTCATAGATACTTCAACAAACCAGGTAATCAGCACCATCAAAGTAGGCAAGGGACCAGTCGGGGTTGCAATATCGACTAAACTTCAGCGTGCGTTCATTTCAAATGTTGAAAGCCAGGATATTTCAGTTATCAATACACAAAATAATCAGTTTATCGACACCATAAAAATAAAAGGCTCGCCAGTAGGCGTGGCACTATCACCTGACAGTAAAACACTTTATGTGGCAGATTGGTTTGATAATCGCGTATTAGCTATCAATACCCGGCAAACTGATAAAGTGCATGAATTAAGCGTAGGTGATGCCCCGGCAGGCTTGATTGTAAGTCCTGACAATCAATGGTTGTACATAGCAAACCGGGACAGTAATGATGTTGCAGTGATAGACACGGCAACCCTTACCATCCACAAACGCATACCCGTTGGGAAACATCCTTTTGGCCTGGCCATAAGTAAAACTGGCAAGCTGCTGGCGAGCGTGAATGTAAAAGACGACACTGTCAGTGTAATTGACACACAAACCGATCAACAACAGACAATCAAGGTTGGCTATCACCCCTACTGCGCGGCTTTCAGTCCGGATGAAAAAACATTGTATGTGACTAACACGCAAGATGATAGCGTAACCGTACTGGATATCCGTACTCAAAAAACCATCACTACAATTAATGTCGGCAGCACGCCGGAAGGCATCAGCATAGACCACAGCAGTCACCGTGCTTATATCGCCAACTGGGGAAGCAATAACGTCAGCGTCATAGACACCAACACCAATCAATTATTAACAACCATCAAAACGGGAGACAAAAGTCGTGCCTTTGGGCAGTTTGTGTTAAGCCGGTAAATGAAAACGCAATCTTTTACAAAGTCATCTATACAAAATCTATCATCATTATCATGATGCCTACGTCAACCAAGCCCTGGTTGCCTCGTTAAATTAAACGCAGCCATCAATGCATTTTATAAATGTCATTTTGCTTTATAATGCGTTGTTATTTTGAAAAAACCTCTAATCAATAAGATCTCTGGAGAAAAATGAATGAAAAAATTTCTAGCATTAATTGCACTTAGCTTGAGCACAAGCCTAGTTTCTTTCACCGCAGCAGCACACGGCCCCTCACCACTTAAAGTGGATAAATCAATTACTATTAAAGCGGATCCGGCAAAAGTTTGGGCTTTAGTCAAAGACTTTGGCAACATGCAGAAATGGCATCCAGCCGTTGCTAGCACCAAGCTAGAGAAAAAAGGCGAAGACACTTTTAGAACATTGACACTAAAAGATGGTGGCACTATCTACGAAAAACTGCGTAGCGTTGACGATGCAGACATGAAAATCAGATACGAAATCGTAACTAGCGGCTTGCCACTCACTGACTACAATGCATTTATCGTCGTAACCAAAGGTGCAAACCCAGGTGAAACCAACGTGCAATGGGTTGGCCGCTTCTACCGTTTATACAAATTGAACCCACCAATCCCGGCAGGCCAGGATGATGAAACAGCTTTAAAAGCAATCAACGGTATTTTTGATGGCGGCTTAGCTGGCTTGAAAAAGGCAGCCGAATCTTCAAAGTAAGTAACCGCCAAGACACACAAAAATGGTCACTATTACAATGGATACGTGACCATTTTTGACAGTTGAAGCGGACAAAAAAACAATAATTGTCAGCCAAATAAAAAAAGCGGAACTAAATGTTCCGCTTTTTTTATTAAAGTCCCCTACTTTTCTTTAAGCATAACTACTGATATTTAAAATATCAAACCAACATTCCTTAATGCACCATACCAGCCAAAAATCGAATAGTTACAAGGATATATCCATATCCAATCAAAATTAAATTATAAAAAACTTATTGCCCCCGACATATAAAGGCCACAAAGTTATACCGAAAATAAGTATCTGGCATGGCTGTTGCATGTGCATTTACGAGCACGGCAAAAGAAATATTAAAGTTGCAGTGTATGGTTACTCAAATTTATATAAGGAAACTAACATGAAACAAGTACAAAAAGGTTTTACCTTGATCGAGTTAATGATCGTAGTTGCAATTATCGGCATTTTGGCAGCGATTGCTATTCCAGCGTACTCAGATTACCAAGCCAAAGCTAAATATACTGCTGGTTTGGCTGAAATTTCTGGCTATAAAACCGCATTTGATCTTTTTGTTGGTGACGGCGGCGCAGTAGCAGCTATTGGTGATATCGGCATTCCAAACGCAACTACTGGAAACTGTACATTAGGCGTAACAGCTGCGACCATCACTTGTACTATTCTAAACGCACCAAGCCAAGTCAGCGGCAAAATCATTACCTGGACTCGTCAGGCCGCTGGTAACTGGACTTGCGCATCAGATGCTCCTGTAAAATATACGCCAAAAACCTGTCCAGGTGTTTAATGTAGGCTGGCGTAGCCCTAACATGATGCTATTGAGTCAAGCGGCGTTCAGATTAATTAACTCTTGCTTCAATACGCTACGGAATTAAGGCTAAAAAAGAAAAAGCCCTTCAACTGAAGGGCTTTTTTTATACGATTGCATTCTCTCGATTACATTGAGACTAACCGCTGTTTTGTACCACCTTTCAACACCACCACATCAAAACCGCGTTGTACTAAGATAAATGCCGCAGCCGAACTACGACGGCCTGTTTGGCAATACAACACATAGGTTTTGGTTGTGTCCAAACCATTCGCAAGCTGGCGAATTTCATTCAACGGCAAATTGATTGCGCCTTGCAAATGGCTAAAGCTGTACTCGGAAGGCAAGCGCACATCAGCCCAGATCGCCCCCGCAGCGACTTTGGCCTCCGCCTCTGCCCTACTAACTTGTGTAATTAAGGGTTCTTTTAATAACTCCACAAAATCTTTTTTATTAAGCTGTAACAACTCGCCATCGGTCTTCATGATCACGGTAGCATTGCGTTTGTTATCAGAAGCTAGCGCCTCTTCACCAAAAGCTTCACCTTCATCCAGCTCGGCCAGAATTACTGCGGGTTCATTGACATCCACTAATTTATTAACAACTACTGAACCCCGCTCTATAAGGTAGTAATAATCCCCTTCCGCTCCCTGCTGGATAATGACTTGCCCCGCCGTCGCATCAATCATCGTCATCCGTTTAAACATTTGTTCGATGTTTGCAGTTGGTAGGCGGCTAAATACCCCGTTTTGCAGTTTTTCCACGCTAAACACACGCGTTTCACGCATCCAATCTTTAGGTTTTCTGTCATATAAATTTGTTACGCCGGCAGACTTTTCATCTGCCTGCTGGTGCAAACCTACACTCGATAACTGATCCCAGGTCATCATAATATCAAGCAGGTCAGTGTCTATACGCAAAATCTCGACATCGGTCAGGGCGACCGTATCTTTAACCTTGTTACCATTATTTAATGGATGTCTGGCAGCGGGTGAACCGCCGCGCAATATCACCTGGTTGTCATCGTTCAAACGCAAGCCTAAATCACCTTTAAGTAAATAGACCAATTGCGAAGCCTTAGTCACGTTCATGCGTAACGGATCAATGTCCTTATCTACCTTTTCTATAAAACAAAGATCTGCAAGCTCCTGCTTACGATTGGAAGAAAGCTTTGCGATAGGTTCAAGTTGATCAAGTAATGTTTTATCAATGCTAGTCATAATAAAGGCTCAAATTGCTTTTATATTTAAGTTTAAATACTTGGGTTCATAAGTGAAAAGTTTGGTTTTTTTTCAACTTATCAATGGATAACGCTAAATTCGTTGCTGCAATTTCATGCATGATAATTTCATCTCCACCCGGCTTCAGATGGGTAATGTATACCTCGACCTGCTCACCTGATTTATTAAGTTCCATCTTGCCAAGCTCTGCTACAAGCATCGATGGGCAAAGATGTTTAGATAACTTCGCAAGCTCTGACTCACTGTTACTGAATGCTGTTTCAATGATGAGATACTTGAGATTGTTAATCTTGTTCACCTCAAACCATAATGAGTCGCAAATCGTAGTGTCGCCGGTATAAACCAGGCTATATTGTTCACCTTCCAAACGGTACCCTACTGCAGGTACTACATGATTCGCGGGTAAGGCCGTGAACTTTCTTCCGCTCAAATCCAAGGTTTCACCTAGCTTCACTTCGTTGTAATGCAAAAATGGATTAGTAACATCCGGAATCGCATTAAAATCAGGCCATACTTTCCAGTTAAAAATATGCGTGCGCAATGCTGATAATGTTTCTTGCGTAGCATGTACGGTAATGGATTTAACGCGCAGCCCCATGACCGTATCAAGCAAAAATGGGATGTATGCGACGTGATCCAGATGCGAATGGGTGATAAATATGTGATCGATCATCAGCAACTCATCCATTGATAAGTCGCCGACACCAGTGCCGGCATCGACCAAAATATCGTTATCAATAAGCATAGATGTGGTGCGCAGATTGCCACCGATACCACCACTACAGCCAAGAATTTTTATTTGCATTATTTATGTTGTCACTTTGTTGGTAGTTATTTTTTATCCAGATCAAGTAGCAAGCAAATTGGACTAGAAATTTGTCTAATGTAATTCATACAATGCTATGATTTCACTTGATTTGAATCACGTCTCAACCGCACAAAATCCTGACAATGTCATCATATTCACCAATAACCCATACTCATCCATAACTTAAACATTCTCAATATGAATCACAAGCACCCGTTAGAGCTAACCAATCACAATATTGATAGCAGCAAAATCAATGCCAGTATTATTTGGCTACATGGATTAGGTACCGATGGCTATGATTTTGAGCCTATTGCTCAACAATTATTACAGTCTCGCAACCTGGCCAACGTCAGGTTTATTTTGCCGCATGCGCGTGAAATGGCCGTCACACGTAATAATGGCTATATCATGCCCGCATGGTATGACGTTTACGGCATCATTCCGGTAGATAAGGAAGATGAAGCTGGCATCCAGGCCAGTCAACGCTATATTGATTCTTTAATACAAAATGAAATAAACCGTGGCATCGCGAGTGAACGTATTGTGCTCGCAGGCTTCTCACAGGGCGGTGCTATCGCGCTTTATACGGCACTGCGTTATCCACAAAAACTTGCCGGCATACTTGCATTGTCAACCTATTTACCATTACATTCAAAACTCGCCAGTGAAGCACATTTAGCTAATGCAACTACGCCGATTTTCATGGCACATGGTATTTTTGATGAGATAATCAGCCTTGAGATGAGTAAACTTTCACGTAATTTATTACAAAACTGTCAATATTTCGTCAATTGGCATGAATACAACATGGGCCATTCAGTATGTGTTGAAGAGATTGCAGATATCCAAAACTTTTTACAGCAGGTTTTGCAATAAGATTTGGTAGAATAGCGTCTTACAAAATATAGGTTGTAGTTTTATGCCTGCATCTAAAACCAAAACATCAGCAACGCCCGCATCTAAAGACGCAATTGAATCTACGTCCAATTTTGAACAGGCTTTTAGTGAACTAGAGCGAATTGTTGCTCAAATGGAGTCCGGTCAAATGCCGCTTGAAGCCTCGCTGGAAGCTTATAAACGCGGTAATGCATTACTTGAATTCTGCCAAAAATCATTAGCTGACGTTGAGCAGCAGGTCAAAATACTCAATGAGCGCCAACAATTGGCGTCGTTTAACACCCAAAATGACTAAAACAGGCATGGTTAACAATACAGCATCGGATTTTTTAACCTGGGCTAAAGCAAAGCAATTACGCATAGAAGAAGTTCTTAACGAAGCTTTACCTCCTGACGACCAGGCCCCATGTAGATTGCATAGTGCAATGCGCTATAGCGCATTGGGTGGTGGAAAACGTGTACGCGCCCTATTGTGTTACGCCGCTGCCGAATTGTGCAACACCGATATTACTATTGCAGATGCTGCCGCCAGCGCCGTTGAATTGATTCACGCATACTCTTTAGTGCATGACGACATGCCCTGTATGGACAATGATGATTTACGGCGAGGCAAGCCAAGTTGTCATAAACAATATGATGACGCTACTGCGCTACTTGTGGGCGATGCATTGCAAAGCCTGGCATTTGATGTGCTTTCGACGCCACAGCTATGTGCAAATGCCAATCAGCAAATCAGCATGTTAAACATTTTAGCTAAAGCTGCCGGTTCCACCGGCATGGCAGGCGGGCAGGCGATTGATTTAAGCTCTGTTGGCAAAGCACTCACTCAGCAAGAGTTAGAGGCTATGCATCAATTAAAAACCGGCGCCCTGATTCAGGCCGCTGCTTTACTCGGTGCTGCAAGTGGCTCGCTAGAACAAATTTCAGCAGTACACACTTATGCTGAAAATATCGGCCTTGCATTTCAGGTCATTGATGATATTTTGGATATAGAAGCTGACACCGGCACACTGGGCAAAACTGCCGGTAAAGATGCCAGCAGTAACAAGCCGACTTATGTCACGATCCTGGGCCTGGATGTTGCAAAAAAACTGGCAAATCAACTGTTTGAAACGGCTGTTAGCGCACTAACACCGTTTGGCAATCAATCGCTGCGTTTGCGCGAACTGGCAGGTTTCATCATGCAGCGCAGCTTTTAATAACACTTATTTAATTATTTACGACATTCCTCTTGTGACTCCGCTACTCAATACCATCGACTACCCCCAACAGTTACGTCAGCTTGAACGTAAACAACTTGTCCAATTGGCACAAGAGTTACGTCTGTTTTTAGTTGAAAGTGTTTCAAGGACCGGCGGGCATTTAAGTTCAAATTTAGGCGTGGTTGAACTGACCATCGCGTTGCATTATGTATTCAACACCCCGGATGACAAACTGGTCTGGGACGTAGGGCATCAAACCTACCCGCACAAAATCCTTACCGGCCGCCGTGAAAAAATGCAAAGCCTGCGCAAGCCGCTGGGCATTGCCGGCTTTCCTCGCCGCAGTGAGAGCGAATACGACACCTTTGGCACAGGCCACTCCAGCACGTCTATTTCAGCAGCATTGGGTATGGCGGTAGCTGCCCAAAAAGCCGGCAGTGAACGGCGCTCTGTTGCGATTATTGGTGATGGTGCCATGACAGCCGGTATGGCGTTTGAAGCGCTCAACAATGCAGGCAACATGGATGCCAACATACTCGTTATTCTCAACGACAACGATATGAGCATTTCCAATAACGTCGGGGCACTCAATAATTATTTAGCAAAATTGCTATCCAGTCGTTTTTACGGCACGGTAAGGAAATCAGGCAAAAAAGTACTTTCAGCCGTGCCGCCGATGATGGAATTTGCCAAGCGCGCCGAGGAGCACGTCAAAGGCATGGTCACGCCAGGTACGTTGTTTGAAGAGTTCGGGTTTAATTACATTGGCCCGATTGATGGCCATGATTTGGATGCGCTGGTTGATACATTGCACAATATCAGACAATTAACCGGTCCACAGTTTCTGCATATCGTAACGCAGAAGGGCAAAGGCTTTGAACCCGCAGAGGATGACCCCAATAAATTTCATGGGGTGGGTAAATTTGACCCTGCTAACGGCAATGCAATCAGCGCCAAGCCCGCAAAAACTTATACCGAGGTCTTCAGCGACTGGCTAGTAGATATGGCAGCCGCTGATAATCGTCTTATTGGCATTACACCTGCCATGTGTGACGGCTCCGGCTTAAACGCCTTTGCAAGCGCATACCCGGAACGCTATTTTGACGTAGGCATTGCCGAACAGCACGCCCTCACTTTTGCTGCAGGCATGGCCTGCGATGGATTAAAACCAGTCGTCGCTATTTACAGTACATTTTTACAGCGCGCCTATGACCAGTTGATTCATGACATCGCACTGCAAAACTTACCCGTGCTATTGGCCATTGACCGTGCCGGATTAGTAGGGGCGGATGGGCCGACGCACGCCGGCAGCTTTGATTTAACTTACCTCCGCTGCATCCCCAATATCGTCATTATGGCGCCTAGTGACGAAAACGAATGCAGGCAAATGCTCACAACCGGCTTTCAGTACTCCGGTGTTGCGGCGGTACGCTACCCACGTGGCGGTGGCACTGGTGCCACTATTGAATCTGGCCTGCATGCAATTGAAATTGGCAAAGGACAAATTGTACGTACCGGCAAAAAAGTTGCTATATTGGCGTTTGGCTCTATGCTCACCCCGGCACTGGAAGCGGCTCAATCGCTTGATGCTACGGTCGCCAATATGCGTTTTGTAAAACCGATTGACCGGCAACTTATTGAAAAATTGGCCAAGGAACACACATATATTGTAACTGTAGAAGAGAACTGTATCATGGGAGGTGCAGGCTCTGCTGTGATGGAAACATTGCAAGACATGCAAAGCAGCTTTAAACATCCGGTTAAAACTTTATGTCTTGGTTTGCCCGATCAATTTATTGAGCATGGCGTCCATGAAACCATGCTCGCGGAATGCGGACTGGATGCAGAAGGTATCGCTTCCGCGATTGCGAAGCTAATAACCTAGTGCTATACTCAACTATTATCAGAAAAGTTATCAAGTAGAAATCAAATGAACCAAACAACATCGCAAAGCCCTATTGAAGATGTACAGAATACCGTTGATACACGCCATCTAGCCATAGACAAGGTTGGCATCAAAGCCATACGCCATCCGGTTGTGGTTAAGGATAAATCAGGTGGTGAGCAACATACAGTTGCGGTTTTCAATATGTATGTACATTTGCCGCAACACTTTAAAGGCACACACATGTCACGTTTTGTTGAGATTCTCAACATGAATGAACATGCGATTTCTATTGAATCATTCGAAACCATTTTACGTGAAATGGTGACACGCCTCGAAGCTGAATCAGGTCATGTTGAAATGACCTTTCCCTACTTTGTAAACAAAGCGGCCCCTATTTCCGGTGTAAAAAGCCTGCTTGATTATGAAGTCACTTTTATTGGTGAAATCCATCAAGGTAAATACGACATTACGGTCAAAGTACTGGTGCCAGTGACCAGCTTATGCCCATGCAGCAAGAAAATATCCGATTACGGCGCGCATAATCAGCGCTCTCACGTCACTGTTACAGCATTAATCAACGATTTTATCTGGATTGAAGATATTATTGCTTTAGTAGAAAAACAAGCCTCATGCGAGCTTTATGGCTTACTCAAGCGACCTGATGAAAAATACGTTACAGAACGCGCTTATGACAACCCTAAATTTGTTGAAGACATGGTGCGCGATGTTGCTGCACAGTTAAATGCGGAAAAACGCATTGTCGCTTATGTCGTGGAGTCTGAGAATTTCGAGTCTATCCACAATCACTCTGCATATGCTTTAATTGAACGAGACAAAAGAAAAAAATAAACACAGGACTAGCTAGATAGCAATAAAAAAGACCGCTTTAAAAGCGGTCTTTTTTATTATAACTCAGTATTTTTTAGTCAGTGTCATCGCAATATCCTGGCGTTGCATATCCAGCCGATTCAAAGCACTCATCCCTAACAGCACTATCGAAGGTGAACCACCTTCCACGACGCTTGCCTCCACTTGACTAAGCGTAATGCTGCCAATTTTAAGGCTGGCAATCGTTACAAGATAAGCTGTTACCACCCCATTTGCAGTAGCAACCTGTATGGGTTTTCCACGTTTATAATCAATGTTCGCAAATTTGGCATCGCCACTGTTGAGTGCGACTGTAGTAGCCCCGGTATCTACTAAAAACTTCAATGGAGCACCATTGATCAGACACTCCGACATGAAATGCCCCTGTGCATTTGCATACAAGGTAACACTGGGGCTGCTGGAGGCTGCATTACCGCCAACAGATGCCGCTTGCCCCATACCTAGCTGTTTAGTTTTACCTTCAATAAGTAAAGTAGCCGTATTGCTATCAGCCGCAAGCAGCTTAACGCCATCACTAGTCTGTCCCACACTCAGGGTTTTAGGTTTTCCGCCATTAATCATCACCACGGCTTTGTTACTGAAAAGCCCGACTATATTTACTTGTGTTTCCGCCACGGCAAACCCTGACACTAGCGCACCTGCCACCAATAGCATCACCTTGATTCTTCTTATACAATTATTGACCGAGATAGTGTGCGGCTTCATCCGAATATTCCCCGTGCGTTTTTGTGCTGATCAGTGAGCTTCAAACCTAATGCTATCACGACCAAGCCAATCAGCGGAAAAATTGCGGCGAGTAGAAATGTCTGCTGACCACCAAAGTATTGCAATGCATAGCCACCGGCTACACCACCAATGGTACCGCCAACCCCATAAGCCACACTGTTATAAATCGCTTGCCCTTTGGCTTGATGACGTCCCTTAAAAAACTGCGCAATGACTTCAACCGAGGCTGCATGAAAACTGCCAAAAGTGGCCGCATGCAATGTTTGCGCTAATATGAGCAGCCAAACGTTATCCACAGCAGCACCTATCAAACCAAACCTGATCATCGCCAATGCCAGACTTATCAACAGAATTGCTTTTAAGCTGAACCGCGCCATAATTTTTGGCATCAGCATAAAAATAGCAATTTCACAGATCACGCCTACCGCCCACAGCAAACCTATCATGCCCTTGCTATAGCCGTGCTCGCTTAAATAAATTGAATAAAAATTATAAAGTACGCCATGTGCTGTCACCATGAGTGAACAACCAACCAGCAAGGCAATTACATTAGGCTGTTTGATCACTTGCCAGATTGAGAAATGGTCATGCTCATGTGCAGCGACTTTAGGCTCTGGCAGGGTGTAGGACAATACAAACAAGGTCATCTGCACAATCAATAAAAACCACAATAAACTTGTAATGCCGGCAATATCAATCATAAAGCCCAGCACGACCGCAGCCACAATAAAGCCCAAGGAACCCCACATGCGGATGCGGCTATAGTGCCCATTGGTAGTGGCAAGATGCGCCAATGTAAGCGATTCCGCTAGCGGCAGAGTAGAACTGGTAAACAAACTTAAAGTCGCCATCACGAAAAACAGCCAAAAAAAGCCATGCGCCCAAAATACTGCCGTAAAACCACACAAGCCTAAAAAGGCGGTAAGCTTAATCCATTGCGCGCGCCTACCGGTATGATCCGCCAGCCACCCCCAAAAATTGGGTGCAAAAATCCGGCTAATCTGAAATAAAGACATGAGTATGCCAATATCAGCTGCTGAAAACCGCTCTGATTGCAAATACAAACCCCAATAGGGGACAAATGCACCTACAAAGAAATAATAGATGAAATAAAAACGCGAAAGTCGATTATGAAGTTTTGTATGCATATCAATCTGATTGGTGACGAATCACACTAATAAAAAAGTCGGCATAAGCCGACTTTTTTTACTGTTAAGTCAGTTAAAAGGCCAACATGGGATATAACCGATCTTTTAATACCGCACATCATCTTTTTCTGATTTTCAAAATACCTAAACATTAACTCGGCGCTTATTTAAATAGATTCAGATTGGCAGAGTAATGTCATTAAAATACGTATTAAAGAATATTTAAATAATTTTTGGTGTAGTGCAATGCACATCAGCATTTTGCCCGCGGTGGCGCAAGGCATGATCCATCAACACCATTGCCAGCATCGCCTCTACGATTGGCGTTGCCCGCACACCTACGCAGGGGTCATGACGTCCTGTTGTTTGCATTGTTACAGCATTGCCATTTTTATCAATTGAGCGCCGCTCTTGCGGGATACTCGAAGTCGGTTTTAACGCAACATTCACGCGAATTTCCTGGCCAGTAGAAATACCACCCAGGATGCCTCCGGCATGATTAGTCACAAAACCTTGCGGTGTCATTTCATCTGAATGCACACTGCCGCGTTGAGCAATGGAAGCAAACCCGTCACCAATTTCCACGCCTTTTACAGCGTTAATACTCATCATGGCGTAAGCAATTTCCGCATCCAGCCGATCAAATATCGGCTCACCCCAGCCAACAGGGACACTTTCAGCTACTACGGTAATACGTGCGCCGACAGAATCACGTTCCGCACGAATCTTGTCTAAATACTCTTCCAGTTTTGGCAACACCGTTGTATTTGGTGAAAAAAATGGATTGTTATTGACCGCATCCCAACTTTCAAACGGGATTTCGATTTCACCCAACTGACTCATATAGCCGCGTATCGTTACGCCGAAACGTTCTTTCAGCCATTTTTTGGCAATTGCACCTGCTGCTACGCGCACAGCGGTTTCACGCGCACTGGAACGGCCACCGCCGCGATAATCGCGTATACCGTATTTTTGCGTATAAGTGTAGTCCGCATGCCCGGGACGGAAGGTATCCATGATTTTGCTGTAATCCTGGCTACGCTGGTCAGTATTGCGAATCAACAACCCAATGGGAGCCCCAGTGGTCTTGCCCTCAAACACGCCTGACAGAATCTCAACCGCATCAGCCTCCTGGCGTTGCGTCACGTGGCGCGAAGTACCGGGCTTGCGACGGTCCAGATCAATTTGCAGATCTTCTGCACTTAATGCCAACCCTGGCGGGCAGCCATCCACCACACCGCCAATTGCCGCACCGTGCGATTCACCAAAAGATGTAAAAGTAAAAAGTGTGCCGAGTGTGTTGCCAGACATGATGCGACCTCAATTAAAGTTAAGAGATTTTAACATATCAAATGACTCTATTAATTCACCAAGCCTTTAATCCACTGCGTATATACCTGGCTTGCCACTTTATTCAGAAAAAAACAATGTAAGGGTAAATTTTGCGCTATTACATCAACCTGCTGTACCGCAGGACTGCTTGACGCCTCCTTTAACTCATCAGTGCCTATATCACACCAACTAAGTACCATTTCCTGTGTCATCTCAATATGGCATTGAAAAGCCAGGTGCTTGCCAATCGCGTAAGCTTGATTTTGGCAATATGCGCTTTTTAGCAGATGAACAGCATTTGCGGGCAAAGTAAAAGTTTCACCATGCCAATGAAAACCATTAAAACTTTCCATATCACCAAACCAATGTCTGGCAATCTCATTATCACTCACCGTTACCTCGCCCCAACCAATTTCTTTAACCGGATTTCGGGTGACCATGCCACCCAAGGCCTTGCTGATAAGCTGCCCGCCTAAACAATGGCCAAGCACCGGCACATCAAGCGCCACAGCCTCCTGGATCAATTTCAACAATGGCGGAATCCACGGCAAATCATCATTGACACTCATAGGGCCACCCATGAGTACCATGCCGCTAAAATCCGCCATGGATAACGGGAGTGGTTCTCCTTGATCGATTTTTACCAATTGCCAAGGAATACATTGCGCTTCTAGAAACGTTGCCAGATATCCGGGTCCCTCGGCTGCTGCATGTCTAAAAATAACTACGGGCTTCATGTCTTTAATACCTTGAATTGACCAACTTCAATATCATCAATGGTGTAATTACCTATGGCATAACGAATTAATCGCAACGTAGGAAACCCGACTTTAGCCGTCATACGGCGTACCTGACGGTTTTTTCCCTCGGATATTTTGATTTCTAGCCACGTAGTCGGTATCGTTTTGCGCTCACGTATGGGCGGATTTCGCGCCCATAATCTTTCCGGCTCATTAATCACCTTCACTTCGGCAGGCTTACTAACAAAATCTCCCAAATCTACACCGTGCCTAAGCGGTTGCAGGTCATCATCTACAGGAGCACCTTCAACCTGTACCCAGTAAGTTTTAATTTCTTTATGTTTAGGATGGCTTAAACGATGTTGTAATGCACCATCATCGGTTAAAATAAGCAATCCTTCGGAATCAGTATCCAAACGCCCGGCAGCATACACATCGGGCAACGGAATAAAGTCTTTTAACGTGGCGTGCCCTGTTTTTCCATTTCCGGGGTCATGCTGACTGAATTGGCACACGACGTTAAAAGGTTTATTAAATAAAATTATCATATTAGGAAATTTTGAATGGCTTCTAAAATTATCAAACCCGCCACCGGCGAAAAAATTACCGTCAATGCAGACAATTCGCTCAATGTGCCTCAGCATCCGATTATCCCATTTATTGAGGGCGATGGCATAGGTGTAGATATTACCCCGCCGATGATTAAAGTTGTGGATGCCGCCGTAAATAAAGCCTACAACGGCACACGCAAAATCTCTTGGATGGAAGTATTTGCCGGTGAAAAAGCCGTAAAAATTTATGGCAAGGATAAAGAAGGCAAGGACACATGGCTACCGAGTGAAACCATGCAGGCTGTTCGTGACTATGTCATATCAATCAAAGGCCCGCTGACCACACCAGTTGGCGGTGGCATACGCTCACTCAATGTAACCTTGCGTCAGGAACTGGATCTCTATGTTTGTCTGCGCCCTGTGCAATACTTTACAGGCGTACCGAGCCCGGTAAAACATCCGGAAAAAACCGATATGGTGATTTTCCGCGAAAATACCGAAGATATTTATGCCGGCATTGAATGGGCGGCAGGTACAGACGAAGTTGAAAAAGTGATCAACTTTTTAAGCGACATGGGTATGCGCAAAAAAATCCGCTTCCCTGAATCATCAGCGATCGGCATTAAACCGGTATCGGTGGATGGCAGCCAACGTTTAGTGCGCAAAGCTATCCAGTATGCTATAGATAACAATCGTAAGTCAGTCACCATCGCCCACAAAGGCAACATCATGAAATTCACTGAAGGCGGCTTCAGGGACTGGGGCTATGAAGTAGCCAAGCAAGAATTTGGAGCAGTTGAAATTGATGGCGGCCCATGGTGCAAATTGCCGAATGGCATCATCATTAAAGACTGCATTGCTGATGCATTCCTGCAAGAAATTTTACTGCATCCGCAAGACTATGATGTAGTCGCCACCCTTAATTTAAACGGTGATTATATGAGTGATGCACTAGCGGCACAGGTTGGCGGCATCGGTATTGCCCCTGGGGCCAACTTAAGCGACACCGTAGCAATGTTTGAAGCAACACACGGCACTGCACCGAAAATAGCAGGTAAAAATATTGCAAACCCAAGCTCGTTGATTCTTTCAGCAGAAATGATGTTGCGTCATCTGGGCTGGGCAGAAGCTGCCGACCTGGTTCTGAAAGGCGTTGCCAATGCCATTATTTCAAAGCGCGTTACTAGCGATTTCTCAACCCAAATGGAAGGTGCAACCCAAGTAGGCACATCAGAATTCGGCGACGAAATTATCGCTAATATGTAAACCTGAAACGGATACTGCGAATAAAAAAAGGCTCATGAAACTTACTTTTTATGTAAGTTTCATGAGCCTTTTAAATTAGACCTACTGCCTTGAGACAATAAGCCTATAAAATAACAGGCTTAGGCCTTTTGAATATTTGAAGCTTGTTTACCTTTTGGGCCTTCAGTCAAATCAAAGCTTACGCGTTGACCTTCTTTAAGGCTTTTATAGCCAGACTCTACGATTGCAGAGAAGTGTGCGAACAAATCGTCACCACCATCATCTGGGGTAATAAAACCGAAACCTTTAGAATCATTAAACCATTTTACGGTACCTGTTGCCATTTCATACATCCTTACATAATACAAAGGGGGGCGCCCCAAAAAGTTTGCCTCAAGAACAGAAGTCGCAGTAACTAACATTAAAGCCGGCTGCAAAAAACTCGAATTCAAACACCTAAGCATATTTATAAGTTGGTTTTCCAGCGATGTCAAGCGGTTTTTATCAGCTCTGCGAGATTGAAAATGTTTAACTTTAGGTTGTAAGTTCAAATTTAGAATTAACGGCCAATTTAAAAACACTAAAATTTCCAACATCAAAGCGTAAAGTCTTTACAAAAAATAGCGTAAAGTGCATTATTGGTTCAAATAAAAAAATAATTGGAATAGCGTCTAAGCTCACTTACTATCACTTTAAATATGGCAACTGCAACCTCACAAACCAAACTAAGTGGCCTCGCTCGCACCTTAATTCAAGAGAAACTACTTTCGGAAGATGAAGCTAGGGCAATTGAAGAACAGGCGCATACAACAAAATCACCATTTATTTCACAACTTATTCAAAGCAAAAAACTCAGCTCACTTGCCATTGCCGAGGTTTCTGCCAAAGCATTCGGATTTCCTTACTTTAATTTAGATGCATTCAATACGGATTATTTACCCGCAAAGAAAATTGATGCGAAATTAATGCAAACCAATCGCGTTTTGGCGTTGCAGGCACGTAACAATACGCTTTTTGTTGCCATTTCGGACCCGACCAACATACATGCACTTGACAGTGTTCAGTTCCAAATGGGAATGAACATATCGCCTATTGTTGTTGAAGATGACAAACTGGGCCGATGGATCGATAAAATTATAGAGTCCAGCGATACCAGTCTAAAGTCTATTGATGTCGATGATGACGAATTTGGCTTTGGCGATGACAATGCACAGGCTGACGATACGCCTGTAGACTCAGAAGTTGACGACGCCCCTGTTGTTAAATTCCTCAACAAAATGCTGTTAGATGCAATTAACATGGGGGCATCCGATTTACATTTTGAACCGTATGAAAAATTTTACCGTGTGCGTTATCGCGTTGACGGTATCCTGCGTGAAATTACCCAGCCACCGCTTGCCATCAAAGAAAAACTTGCCTCTCGCATTAAAGTGATCTCCAGCATGGACATTTCGGAGAAACGTATTCCGCAAGATGGCCGCATGAAACTGGTTCTGTCCAAAACACGCACTATTGATTTTCGTGTCAGCACACTACCACTTATTCACGGTGAAAAAATCGTGATGCGGATCTTGGATCCGACCAGTGCCTCACTTGGGATTGAGGCGCTTGGCTACGAGCCGATACAAAAAGAACGCCTGTTAAATGCGGTGAGCCGACCTTACGGTTTAGTGCTAGTCACCGGCCCTACAGGTTCAGGTAAAACCGTTTCACTTTATACTTGCCTCAACATTTTAAATAATCCTACCGTAAATATTGCTACTGCTGAGGATCCTTGCGAAATTCCACTGGCAGGTATTAACCAGGTAAATGTGAACGACAAACAAGGACTCACTTTTGCCGCTGCCTTAAAATCGTTTTTACGGCAAGATCCTGACATTATCATGATCGGGGAGATTCGTGATCTTGAAACTGCCGACATGGCAATCAAGGCAGCATCTACTGGACACATGGTATTGTCAACATTACATACCAATGATGCGCCATCGACCTTGACTCGACTACTGAACATGGGAGTGGCACCTTTCAATATCGCATCTGCCGTGTCACTCATCACTGCACAGCGCCTGGCAAGACGCCTTTGCAAACACTGTAAAATACCCTTGACCGTACCAAAAGAAGCGTTATTAAGTGTGGGCTTCATTGAAGACGACTTTAAAGAAGAGTGGCAACTTTATGGGCATAACCCGGAGGGCTGCGAGTTATGCAATAGTGGTTACAAAGGACGGGTGGGGATTTATCAAGTCATGCCTGTTACCGATGCAATCAGCCGCATTATCATGAAAAATGGTACGGCACATGACATTGCAGACCAGGCGAAACTGGAAGGCGTGAATGATTTACGTCGCTCAGGTGTACTGAAAGTAATACAGGGTCTAACCTCAATTGAAGAAGTGGAAGCTTGTACTAATGAGTAATTTTAATTTTTAATAAAAACTAATTACAATCCAACGCAGATCGTGAATTACATAGGAAATCATCATGGCCGCCAATGCTAAAGCCGCAAAAGAAGTGACCTATTTTTGGGAAGGTAAAGACAAAAAAGGTAAAGCAATTAAAGGCGAGATGAAAGCTTCTGGCGAATCCTTTGTCAATGCTACCCTACGCCGCCAAGGCGTTACCGTTACAAAAGTTAAAAAACAAAGTGGCTTTGCCAGCAAAGGTAAAGTATCGGACAAAGACGTTACGCTTTTCACGCGCCAGCTGGCTACCATGATGAAATCCGGCGTACCGCTATTACAATCTTTTGACATTGTAGGAAAAGGCCATAGCAACCCTGCCGTAGCCAAACTATTATTGGATATCAAATCAGATGTCGAAACCGGCAGTAGCTTAAGTGCGGCTTTTCGTAAATACCCGCTTTATTTTGATGCGCTATTTTGCAATTTAATAGGCGCCGGTGAGCAAGCGGGTATTCTTGACACATTACTGGATAGATTGGCAACCTATAAAGAAAAGATTCTTGCCATTAAATCAAAAATTAAATCTGCCCTTGTTTACCCCATTTCAATTATTATCGTCGCATTTGTAATCACAGCAGTGATTATGATCTTTGTAATTCCAGCTTTTAAAGAACTCTTCAGCAGCTTTGGTGCAGATCTTCCAGGGCCAACTGTCGTTGTGATGAAAATTTCTGACATTTTCGTAGAATGGTGGTGGGCAATATTTGGCTCAATTGGATTTGGCTTATGGTTTTTCTTCTATACCTGGAAGCGTTCTTTATCAATGCAGGCCACCATGGATAGGCTAATTCTCAAGTTGCCCATATTTGGCGAGTTAATTCGCAAAGCAACCATTGCACGATTTGCACGGACGATGTCTACTATGTTTGCAGCCGGGGTTCCTTTAGTTGAGGCTTTAGATTCCGTGGCAGGCGCATCAGGAAATCGAGTGTATTACGATGCTACCAAAAGAATCCAAAGTGAGATCAGTACGGGTACCAGCCTAACAGTCGCCATGCAAAACAGTGATGTTTTTCCCAACATGGTGCTGCAGATGACCGCAATTGGTGAAGAATCTGGTGCTTTGGATTCGATGCTGGGTAAAGTTGCTGATTTCTATGAAGCGGAAGTTGATGATGCAGTGGCGACACTGTCCAGCCTAATGGAGCCTGTTATCATGGTGGTTCTTGGTGTACTCATTGGCGGCTTGGTTATTGCAATGTATATGCCGATATTCAAACTTGGCGCAGTTGTAGGTTAATGGACGCCCTATTCAACTAATCATAAGAACTACTTAAACTAAACTTAGACAATAAAAAAGCGACCCTTATGGTCGCTTTTTTATTGTCTATCGAACAATCTATTTTTTAGCAGATGCCGATAGCATCCGTTCAATTTCTTTATAAGGTTGCGCGCCTAACATACGCTTACCGTCAGCAAAAATTAAGGTTGGAGTACTGGTAACACCTATTTTCCTGGCCAATTGGCCAACTTTCTCTAGCGGTACGTCACAAGTACCAGCTGCTGCAGGAAGGGTATCCCTTAGAATCCAGTCTTCCCAGGCTTTTGCTCGGTTATTGGCACACCAGATAAGTTTCGATTTACTTGCCGCATCAGGATGCAACTGCTCAATAGGATACAAAAATGTATAAACTGTCACATCAGTGATATTAGTAAGTTCATTACGCTCTAAACGCTTACAGTAAGGGCAATCTACATCGGAGAACACTACCAACTTGCGACTACCGTTCCCTTTGACTACTTTAATGGCCTGATCCAATGGCAGACTG
This sequence comes from Methylotenera sp., assembly GCA_049302535.1. GTDB lineage: Bacteria > Pseudomonadota > Gammaproteobacteria > Burkholderiales > Methylophilaceae > Methylotenera. Next base: position 676 of record JBAQME010000225.1, on the reverse strand, counting down.
GAAAAATCAATTTTAGTCAGCTCGTCCAAGCGTTCACCCGTAATATCTTTTTTTGTTTTTGGGTCAACCAGGCGGCCTTCAGCAATTAAAAAAGTAAGCTTCTCATCTGTATAGATAATCTGCCCACCCATAAACACTTCATACAGGCCCGCATATGGTGTCTTAGTGACCTTCTCCACTTTAAATTTTGGATATGCGGCTTCAACTGCCTTTTTAAGGCTGGCTTCATCAGCCATTGCAAGTGTTGAAAATGCACTCAATAAAGCAATGCTGATTATTTTTTTAAACATTCAAGTTCCTTTATGTAATAACTATTAATACTAGATACTAATTATCAATCTAGCCTATTAAACAACAATTAAAGCGCGATTGCACTTTTCACCAACATCTTTTTAATCGCCGGCTGGCTGGTCACAGATAAACCCCAATTCCTTGCTTTTTTCACCACTGCATTTTGATTCTCAAACAGATGATACAAGCCATTTGTCAGCATCAGCATCTTCAATAAATCCGCTTTTCTAACTCGCGTATAGCGCTTTAACAGACCTGTATCGTTGATAGGTTGATACTGGTGTTTATTAGCGATTATTCCCAACAGGTCTACTATATCCCGAAAGCCTAAATTCACGCCCTGCCCTGCCATCGGATGAACGCGATGGGCGGCATCACCAGCCAA
>JBAQME010000224.1:0-10729 GCA_049302535.1 Methylotenera sp. | reverse complement strand
TGGAATATTTTTCGTTATACCAGGCAAAGCCATGCTCAACCAGGTACAGGTTTGCATCAACACGATTGCATTGCAGTCTACCTAAATAGCGATTGTATTTATCCGTGCCAAGAATTGTAGCGTTTACGCTGATGTTATTGCCCTTGCAAAGCTTAATCAGTGCGCGGCGCGATTTTTTGCCATATGCCTGATTATGCTCCGGCGCATCTATATCGCTAAGACGTAATTTGAATTTGCCGCTGATGCTGTTTAATTCAACGGTATCACCATCAAACACTTTGGTTAATACATATGACTCGTCAGCAATGCACAGGGTGGTTAGCAGCAAAAACAAATTTGCAGCAATAAATCGCGTAACCCACATTTAGTGATGGTGAGTATCGTGTTTATGCCCATGCTCACGATCCAATAAACTGTAGTAGTTTGAGGGTTCAAGTATAGTCGGGATGGGGTCCGCCTCAGCGTTTGGATGGTCTTTGCTGTAATGCAGGCCGCGGCTTTCTTTACGCGCCATCGCGCTTCTTACAATTAATTCCGCAACCTGCAGCAGGTTACGCAATTCGATTAAGTCATTGCTGATTTTAAAATTACTGTAAAACTCATGTACCTCATCACGTAGCATGTGAATGCGATGCAGCGCCCGGCTTAGACGCTTATCGGTACGTACAATGCCCACGTAGTTCCACATGGAGCGGCGCAGCTCATCCCACGTGTGTGTGATAAGCACTTCTTCATCAGCATCTGTCACGCGGCTTTCATCCCAGTACGGTAAACTGGCGATGGGTTGCACAGGCTGGCTCAAAATATCCTCTGCGGCAGCTTGGCCGAACACCAGGCACTCAAGCAAGGAGTTGCTGGCAAGGCGATTAGCGCCATGCAGGCCGGTGCAGGCAGTCTCGCCGATGGCATAAAGGTTGTTGATGTCAGTACGGCCTTTGTCATCCGTCATCACTCCGCCGCACATAAAGTGCACCGCCGGCACTACCGGGATTGGCGTTTTGCTGATATCAATGCCCAGTTCCAGGCAGCGGCGATAGATGTTGGGAAAGTGTTCTTGAATAAACGCCAAGGATTTATGTGAAATATCTACATAAACGCAATCGAGCCCGCGTTTTTTCATCTCAAAGTCGATGGCACGCGCGACCACATCGCGGGGAGCTAGTTCAGCGCGCGGATCGTGTTCTGGCATAAAGCGGGTGCCATCCGGCAGTTTTAACAAACCACCCTCACCGCGAACTGCCTCAGAAATCAAAAAAGATTTTGCGTGTGGGTGAAATAGGCAAGTGGGGTGGAATTGAATGAATTCCATATTGGCAACTCGGCAACCGGCGCGCCAAGCCATTGCAATACCGTCCCCTGTACTGATGTCCGGATTGGTGGTGTATAGGTAAACTTTGCCTGCGCCGCCAGTTGCCAATACCGTATTTTGTGCACCAATCGTGATGACCTTGCCTGTATTGTTATCCAGAACGTAGGCGCCCAGGCAGGCGTTGTTGCTTGCAAGCTGTGAGTGCTTGTCTTTCACTTTGTGTGTGGTGATTAAATCTACAGCAATGTGATTTTCAAGAAGGGTAATATTGGGATGCTGGCGTACTTTTTCAGCGAGTGTTGTCTGCACGGCATGGCCAGTCGCGTCGGCGGCATGAATCACGCGGCGATGGCTGTGTCCGCCTTCGCGTGTTAAATGGTAGCCGCTATCATCATGCTCTCGCGTAAAGTGAACGCCTTGTTCAATCAGCCATTCTATGGTTTCTTTCCCATGCTCGACTACTTTTCTGGTGACGGCAGCATCGCATAAGCCGGCACCGGCGGTTAAAGTGTCCTGAATATGCGCTTCAATTGAATCAGTGTCGTTCAATACAGCGGCAATGCCGCCTTGTGCCCAGTTGCTGGCAGAGTCATTGATTTCGCGCTTACTCACTAAACATATTTTTTTGTGCGCCGCAGTACGTAATGCAAGTGACAAGCCTGCGAGGCCGCTGCCGATAATCAAAACATCGAATTGCTTCATAATTTAGTCATATGTGGGTGTGGAGTTTTAACGCTTAGGAACTTATGAGAGTGTATCGCGGTCATTATAAAAGGCAATAGCAATAGTGCCTCAGGGATGAGAAAGTACCCGCTTAAATGATTAATTTGTAATGATTGTGAGGGGATGGACAATGATACGACCCGGTAAAATTCAAGAATTAGTGCAATTTAGCTTTATCCAACCTGCTACGCAAGGTTATACTTGTGCGGGTGGCAGGCACGATAATAAAATCCAACAAAGTAAAACTGAGTCTACAGGGAACCTGACCGTAGTGGCTATTACTCCAACCTCCGGTAATCGTGAGATAGATCATGAGCTAGTGTTGCGCGCACAGCGTGGTGATAAGCGTGCCTTCGGCTTATTGGTAGATAAGTATCAGCGCAAGCTGGGCCGTTTGCTCTCTCGTATGATACGCGACCAGTCAGAGATTGAAGACGTGGTACAGGAGTCTTTTATCAAAGCATACCGTGCATTACCTAATTTTCGTGGGGACAGTGCTTTTTATACCTGGCTGTATCGTATCGGCATCAATACCGCTAAAAATTATCTGGTTTCCGTGGGGCGTAGGCCAACGGTAAGCACTGATATTGAAATAGAAGATGCTGAAAATTTTGAAAACGGTGATGAGTTACGTACGACAGAAACGCCGGAATCTACCATGATGACCAAGCAAATCGCGCAGACAGTGAACGACACTGTTGAAAGTCTGCCCGAAGAATTGCGAACAGCAATTACCTTACGTGAAATCGAGGGTTTGAGTTACGAAGAAATCGCCACGATTATGGGTTGCCCGATAGGTACCGTGCGGTCACGCATTTTTAGGGCACGTGAAACGATTGCCCTTAAATTGAGGCCTTTGCTGGATACGCCTGATAATAAGCGCTGGTAATAAATATGTCTGTGGACGTGAAAGTTAAGTATTAGGAGTCAATGATGAATGAACAAATATCCGCCTTAATCGATGATGAAATTGCGGTTGAAGAGGCTGCACATCTGATTGTTGCGCTGCAATCCAATAAGCAAAGTGCTGAAGCTTGGAGCCAATATCATTTAATAGGTGACGCCATGCGGGGTAATGTCGCATTCAACTCTAATTTCAAGCAAAATCTGATGCGGAAAATTGAACTCGAACCGACCGTGCTGGCACCTCACGTAACGCAAGCTGATAGTAAGATAATGGCTGAAATCAAGGGTAAGTTGCCTGTAACCTGGTCAATCGCAGCATCTTTTGCTGCGGTGATGGCGGTGGGCTGGATGGCGATGCATCAGCAAGTTCAGTTCAGCAATGATATACCATCTATGGAGGTGGCAAAGCTAGATGCTGCCGAACAGGCAACATCTGAACAAACAATCCCTAACGAATACTTGATGGCGCACCGGGCATCTGTACCGTCTACAAGCTCTTATTATATTCAATCAGTGAATTACGCGGAGTGATGTTAATGAAACATTTTGTTCTGGCTAGAAATTTTGCCAGTGCGACACTGATTGCGATTTTATTTTCCAGCTTGAACCTGCAGGCTGCAGAAGAAGAGGTTTCATGGCAAGTGCTGCAGAAAGCTGCTGCTGCTGCACGCGCTTTGAGCTATCGGGGTATATTTGTATGCCAAACAGGCAAGCAAACAAACTCTGTTCAAATTACCCACCTGTTTGATGGTCAAAATGAGTTTGCGCGCAATGTGGTTTTGGACGGGTCTCCACGAGAAGTGCTAAGCCAGGGCGGCAATGTTGTTATTTACAATCCTCGTAATGAAAAAATAGTCATTGAAAAACGCCGCGGTCAAAATATGTTTCCTGCAGTACTGCCACTTAATTTAGAGTCTGTTAAAGCAAGTTATTCGTTACATTCCAGTGCGGCTGAGCGTGTGGCAGGGCGGCAAGCGCAGGTTCTGGTGTTAGAACCAAAAGATGCGTTGCGCTACAGTTATAAGTTCTGGATTGATGCCGAGTATGGCTTGTTATTAAAATCGGTAATGTTCAATAATCGTAACGATATTATGGAGAGCATTGCCTTTAACCAGGTTGAGTTAATGAAAACAGTTGAATTGGACTGGTTCAGGCCTACGATTGATCACAATAAAAATTATGTGATGGAAGATGAGCAAGTTGTTATTACAGATAGTGACTCGCCAGTTGATTGGGAAATTAAAGAACTGCCTGCCGGTTATCATAAAATTGACCAAATGGTGCGGATGGTTCAAGGTAAATCCAGTCCGGTTACGCATGTAATATTATCTGATGGGTTAGCTTCCGTCTCTTTATTCATCGAGCATATTAAATCTAAAACAGTACCGAAAAACATGCTTACAACAACTGGCAATACCAGCTTTTATACCAGCGTGAATCACGGGCACCTTGTTACGGTGGTGGGCGATGTACCTGAAGCAACTGTAGTGCAGATAGCAAATGCGGTTGTTTTTAAAGTTAATAAATAAAAGTATTTTGCATAATTATGATTGAAGAATTCGCAGTAATTACTAAACGGCTTGATGATCATGTCATGCTGGAAATTGAAAGACGCACAGCGTGCGGACTTTGTGGCCAGAAACGCGGCTGCGGTAATGCCACCTGGGGAAAATTGCTTGGTCATGAAAGCCATGAATTTGCCGCTGAGAATGTGATAGGTGCAAACGTAGGGGATAGCGTGGTTGTCGGTATCGATGAGCGTGTCGTACTTAACACCGTTTTTTACCTTTACATTGTGCCGCTGCTCACCATGCTGATTGGCGCAGTATTGGCTGATGTGTTGCTTAACAATCAATTTTACGTGATATTAGCCGCTGCATTGGGTTTGCTACTGGGTTTTATTTGGGTGAAAGGGCACTTGGTTGGTTATGGCAGCGCTAAAAAGCTTTATGGAAAAAAATACCGGGCAGTAGTCTTGCGTCGTGCCGATGACACAGTGTCATGTAAAAGTGCCAATAGTCATGATGCACATTGTGACAAATAATATAGCGTGAAATTTCAAACTAAACGAGGTGAATAGATGATGAAAAGTTGGGTTGCCGCAGTTGTTTTTAGCTTGATTTCTGTGGTGCAGTCAAATGCTTATGCGAAAGATTTGCCGGACTTTACGGAGCTGGCAGAAAAACAAGGCCCTGCAGTGGTGAATATCAGTATTACGCAAAATATGCGTGCTGAGAATGTTGTGCCGTTTCCCGGAATGCCAGGGGATGAGCAAATGGAGGAGTTTTTCAAGCGTTTCGGGATTCCTTTCCCGGGGCAAATTCCGGGCCAGAACGGTGCGCCGCTTGAATACAAGACACAGTCTTTAGGCTCAGGTTTTATCATCAGTAGCGATGGATATATTTTAACTAATGCGCACGTGGTTTCTGATGCTGATGAGGTAATTGTCAAGTTGTCAGACAAGCGCGAGTTTAAAGCCAAAATCATTGGGGCAGACAAGCGTACGGATGTGGCTTTGGTGAAAATTGAAGCGACTGGCCTGCCCAAAGTGACAATAGGCGACCCCGGTAAACTTAAGGTCGGGGAGTGGGTGGCTGCTATTGGCTCACCTTTCGGTTTGGAAAACACAATGACGGCAGGCATTGTGAGCGCCAAGGGCCGTGCGCTGCCACAGGAGAATTTTGTTCCGTTCATTCAAACCGATGTTGCAATCAATCCCGGAAACTCTGGCGGGCCATTGTTCAATTTAGCCGGTGAGGTGGTGGGTATAAACTCGCAAATCTATAGCCGTAGCGGCGGCTCTATGGGGCTTTCCTTTAGCATTCCAATTGATGTTGCGCTCGACATTTCCAACCAGCTTAAAGCTACTGGAAAAATCACACGCGGCTGGTTAGGTATTGTGATTCAGGAGCTAAGCAAGGATTTGGCTGAGTCGTTTGGTATGAAAAATACCAACGGTGCATTGGTGGCTGCAGTTGAAAAGAATGGCCCGGCTGATAAAGGTGGCTTGGAAGCGGGTGATGTGATTATCAAGTTTGATGGCAAACCGATTATGACCTCTTCTGATTTACCGCGCGTAGTTGGTACGGCAAAACCAGGTAAGGCTGCTGCAGTTGAAGTTTTGCGCAAAGGCAATAATAAAACACTGAATATTGTCGTTGGAGAGATGCCGACAGAATCACCTGAAGTGGCACAAATTAATAAACCGTCGGCTAAGCCTGAGCCTAATCGTATCGGTTTGACACTCAAAGACGCAACGCCACAACAAAAGAAAAAACTTAATGGTAAGAATGGTCTCTTTGTCCTGGATGCACAGGGTGCGGTAGCGCAAGCCGGTGTGCGTCGTGGTGATGTCATACTGGGGCTTAATAATACTGAAGTGCAAAGTCTGGAGCAGTTTAATAAACAGCTGGCAGGTTTTTCAGCAGGCAAGTCCGTGGCATTGTTGGTGTTGCGTGGGGAAAATACGCTTTATGTTCCTGTGAAAATACCGGCATCCAAATAAGGTCGGTTCAAATAAGACCGGTTTAAGTAAAACAGTAATCATTAGATGTTAATACTTTGAATTTGCTGTAAAATCTGGACTGTTCGGTTTAACAACAAGGGCGCCTAGTGCGCCCTTGTTGTTAAACTAATATGTAATTTAGTTCAGAATTAAACTAAGTTAAGTCTTAAACTTGCAATTGAAATAGTCAATCTTTAAAAATAAACCATGAAAAATATTCGTAACTTCTCCATCATTGCTCACATCGATCACGGTAAATCTACTTTGGCTGACCGTATCATTCATCTTTGCGGAGGTTTGGCTGACCGCGAGATGGAAGCGCAGGTGCTTGATTCCATGGATATTGAGCGTGAACGTGGTATTACGATTAAAGCGCAAACAGCTGCACTCAATTACAAAGCAAACGATGGCCAGATTTATCATTTAAACTTGATTGATACGCCGGGCCATGTGGATTTTAGTTATGAAGTGTCTCGGTCACTTTCAGCGTGTGAGGGCGCTTTGCTGGTGGTGGATGCCAGCCAGGGGGTCGAGGCGCAAAGTGTTGCCAACTGCTATACCGCGCTCGATTTGGGCGTCGAGGTGACGGCAGTACTGAATAAAATTGACTTACCCTCAGCTGACCCTGATCGCGTGATTCAGGAGATTGAAGATGTCATAGGCATTGATGCAAGTGACGCAGTACGTTGCTCAGCCAAAACAGGCGAGGGTGTGCGTGATGTTTTAGAGGCCGTGATCGCAAAAGTGCCACCACCTAAAGGCGATGCAGCTAAACCGTTAAAAGCATTGGTGATTGATGCATGGTTTGACAACTATGTTGGCGTGGTGATGCTGGTGCGTGTCATGGACGGCGTATTGAAGCCGAAGGATAAAATCCGCTTAATGGCGACGGGTGCCGAGTATCTGTGCGAGCAAGTGGGGGTGTTTACGCCAAAGTCTTTACAAAAAACGGCGTTATCAGCGGGTGAGGTAGGTTTTGTCATTGCAGGGATCAAGGAGCTGGCAGCCGCTAAAGTGGGCGACACCGTAACTTTGGCCGGCAAGCCGGCAGCAGAGCCGTTGCCAGGCTTCAAGGAAGTTAAGCCGCAAGTGTTTGCGGGGCTGTATCCTGTTGAATCCAATCAATTTGAGGCGTTACGTACCGCGCTGGAAAAGTTGAGTTTGAATGATGCATCCCTGTTATTTGAACCTGAAAATTCTACCGCGCTGGGTTTTGGCTTTAGATGCGGATTTTTAGGGTTGCTGCACATGGAAATTGTGCAAGAGCGCTTGGAGCGCGAGTACGATATGGATTTGATTACTACCGCGCCTACGGTAGTTTATGAATTGTTGCTTAAAAATGGCGATGTGGTGCAGATTGAAAATCCCTCGCGCTTGCCGGAGCCATCCCGCATTGAAGAAACACGTGAACCCGTGATTAACGTGCATTTACTCATGCCGCAAGACTACGTGGGACCAGTCATGACGCTGTGTAATAATAAACGCGGTATCCAGAAAAATATGCAGTATATGGGGCGGCAAGTGATGTTGAGCTATGAAATGCCGCTCAATGAAGTGGTATTGGATTTCTTTGATAAATTAAAATCAGTGTCACGCGGTTATGCAAGTATGGATTATGAGTTTCTGGAGTTTCGCGCAGCTGATTTAGTGAAACTGGACATTATGGTGAATGGCGAACGTGTAGATGCCTTGAGTTTGATTGTGCATCGCAGTAATAGTGTTTACCGTGGCCGCGAAGTGGCTGCTAAAATGCGGGAACTGATTCCGCGTCAAATGTTTGATGTGGCAATCCAGGCTTCTATCGGTGCTAATATTATCGCGCGGGAAACCGTGAAGGCCATGCGTAAAAACGTAATTGCCAAGTGTTATGGCGGCGACGTTTCACGTAAGCGTAAGTTGCTGGATAAGCAAAAAGAAGGTAAGAAACGCATGAAACAAGTGGGTAATGTTGAAATTCCACAAGAAGCATTTCTAGCTATTTTAAGAGTTGAAGATAAGTAATTTTAAAATACACCAAAAACAAGATAAACAAAAAGTTAGGGTAAAAAGCCATGATGTTTGCATTATTCATGATTGTCATATTGATAGTAACAGGCCTGATATGGTTGTTTGACATTATCGTATTAAGAAAAAAACGTCCTGCAGGTGCAGATGAACCTATCCTCGTTGAGTACGCTAAAAGCTTTTTCCCGGTGATTCTGGTGGTGTTTTTCGTACGTTCTTTTATTGTGGAGCCGTTTAAAATTCCATCAGGTTCCATGATGCCTACATTGCTGGCCGGTGATTTTATTCTGGTCAATAAATTCACATACGGCTTGCGGGTGCCAATCCTGAACAATACTTTTTTTGAGATGAATCATCCTAAACGCGGCGATGTGTTTGTGTTTCATTACCCGCCAGCGCCGGCAGTCGATTATATTAAGCGTGTAATAGGATTGCCCGGTGACAGGGTCAAATATCAGGATAAGAAACTGACAATTAATGGCGAGCCAGTAACATTGCAATATACAGGCGATTACGAGTACCTCATGTCAGGGCTTAATGTGATGACAGCCAAGCAATATCGGGAACAGTTGGGTAGTGTCCGGCATGACATCCTCATTCATGATGTGATCGGTAATTATGATCCGGACTCTATAGGCGGCAAGTTTGCGAATGATGAAGAAATCATTGTGCCGGCTGGATATTATTTGGCGATGGGCGACAATCGCGATAATAGTTCGGATAGCCGTGTATGGGGTTTTGTGCCAGAGAAAAATCTGGTTGGTAAAGCGTTTTTTATCTGGATGAATTTTGACCAGGGTTCTAGAATAGGCAATTCCATTAATTAGTTACTTATTAACTTACCTAAATCTCAATTAACCATATCTCATTAACTATGGAGAAAAATATGACCAACAGTCTAATGCATCATAATAGTGGCAAAAAACAGGGCGGCGCTACCATGCTGGGGATGCTTATCGTAGGCGCCATGGTTGTGTTTGTGGCGCTTGTGGTGATGAAAATGGTGCCGGCATACACTGAGTTTATGTCGGTTAAAAAGGTACTGCGCGCAATGCAAAAAGACTCGCTCAGTGGCATGAGCAATAAAGAAATCAAGGAATCTTTTGATAAACGAGCATCAATTGACTATATCGACTCGGTAAAAGGTTCTGATATAAATATAGAAAAAAGTGCCGAAGGTGAAACCGTGGTCACAGTGGATTACAAAATCGTTAAACCGATCATTGGCAATGTCAGTGTTTTAATAGATTTTTCAGCACGCAGTGATGGCAAATAATTGCATGCATTTAACCAGCTAATAATGACTCAGCAGGATTTATCAAAGCGCTTAACACATCACTTTGTTAACATTAATCTGTTGACGCAGGCATTAACGCATCGTAGCTATGGCGCCCACAATAATGAACGCCTGGAGTTTTTAGGTGATGGCGCGCTGAATTTTATTATTGCCAATCAGCTGTATCTGCGTTTTCCAAAATTGGCCGAAGGTGAGTTAAGCCGGTTACGCGCACAATTGGTGAAAGAGGCCACATTGAGTGAAATCGCTGTTTCACTGAATCTGGGCGATGCGCTCAAACTGGGTGAGGGTGAATTAAAAAGTGCGGGCTGGCGCAGGCCTTCCATATTGGCTGATGCACTGGAAGCCATTATCGGTGCGGTTTATCTGGATAGTGGGTTTGTTGCAGCAGAAGCTTTTGTTTTAGGGCTTTACACCAGCAAGTTGGACACTATTGATCCCAATGTGATTGATAAAGATCCCAAATCCTTATTACAGGAATCGCTGCAAAGTAAAAAAGTAGCCGTGCCGGAATATACCGTTACATTTACAAGCGGTGAAGCGCACGCGCAGAAATTCGTAGTGGAATGTGTAATTGAAAAATACAACATACGTACCGTAGGCGAAGGCACTAGCCGCCGCATTGCCGAGCAGCAAGCTGCACAATTGGCTTTGCAGGAGTTTAAAAAAATACACATTGGAAAAATTAAAAAATGACAGATCACGATTCCGAATCAGCACCTGCTGCTAAATCGGCCTTTAAATGCGGTACAGTGGCGATTGTCGGCCGTCCTAACGTGGGAAAATCTACCCTGTTGAACCATATTCTAGGCATGAAGCTGGCCATTACGTCGCGTAAGGCGCAAACAACCCGGCATCGTTTGCTGGGGATTCACACGACTGATGACACGCAGTATTTATTTGTGGATACACCAGGTTTTCAGCAGAAGCATCTTAACGCCCTTAATAAAGGCCTGAATAAAACCGTTACCCAAGTGTTAACGGA
>JBAQME010000223.1:0-5787 GCA_049302535.1 Methylotenera sp. | reverse complement strand
CTGCGGCTTTAAGCGTAGACGCGCGTATTACCAATTCTGAAGGTGCGAGCGTTTCGACCGGTACCGGAATTTTTGCCTATAGTAACAGCCATGGATTTACTGGCGGTTACCCGAGCTCCCGTCACGGAATTAGCTGCTCGGTGATTGCTGAGTCAGGTGCCAATATGCAGCGTGATTACTGGTACAGCACCGCGCGCGCAGCGGAAGACCTGCAACAGCCTATAGATATTGGCAGAATTGCAGGTGAACGTACGGTTCGAAGACTGGACGCGAAAAAAATTAAAACTTGCCAGGTTCCCGTGTTGTTTGAAGCGTCGCTGGCAAGTGGTTTGATTTCCACCTTGATCAGCGCAATATCGGGCGGGAATTTATACCGCAAATCTTCATTTATGCTGGACAGCTTAGGCAAACAGATTGCGTCGCCTTTGTTAAATATCTATGAAGACCCACACATAAGAAAAGGCCTGGCGAGCAGCCCGTTTGATAATGAAGGCGTGGCAACTACCCCACGTCAGCTTGTTAAAGATGGCGTGCTGCAAGGGTATGTGCTTTCAAGTTATTCCGCGCGAAAGCTGGGGATGAAAACCACAGGTAATGCAGGCGGCAACCATAATTTAATCGTGCAGCCAGGCGCTAATGATTTTGCTGGTTTATTGAAGGAAATGGGTACAGGCTTGGTGGTTACAGAATTGCTGGGTCATGGCATGAATATGGTTACTGGCGATTATTCCCGTGGAGCGGCTGGATTCTGGGTTGAAAATGGAGTGATTGTGCATCCGGTGGAAGAAATTACCATTGCCAGCAATATGGTGGACATGCTGAAAATGATCGTGGGAATTGGTAGTGATGTTTTGGTGCAAGGCTCAAAACAAGTGGGTTCTATTCTGGTCGAACGTATGACGGTGGCATCTGATTAATAAATAGGAAGCAACGTAAACAGCAGTAACCGGTACCAAATAAAAAGCCCCGATATTCGGGGCTTTTTATTTGCTTAGCTTATCTGGATATTACTGTTTCTTTTCAGTGCTAGATTCTTTATTTTCAGTGTTAGTTTCTTTTTTTTCAGTATCAGATTCTTCAAACTCATCTTTAATGGGCTCTTTAGATACGGATCCATCCTGCACCTGACTTGCTCGTCTTTGCAGATAAGCGTCACGCATGAACGCATATGGATCAAGTGCCGCTTCGTCTACCAAGTCAGTAGCGTCAAGCAACTCTGTACGCTTATCAATGAATTGAGCAGCACGAAGCTGGTTGTGCAATGCTACTTGACCGATGTTGTGTGTATATGTAATCGGATCCGTAGTTGCAGAGTCAAATACTAAGCCAAAGGTATCCCTTATGTCGGATGGACCAAGGAACGGTAAAACCAGGTATGCGCCTGGACCCACACCCCAGTGCCCCAAAGTTTGACCAAAATCCTCTTTATGTACGGGTACATTATCCATACCGGCCCAATCAATAAAGCCAGCCAGACCAAAAGTGGTGTTAATGACAAAGCGTCCAGTCTCGCTAAATGCATTGGCAAATTTGAATTGCAATAAATTATTGAACGCGCTGGTGATCGTGCGCAGGTTGTTAAAGAAATTGTTAATCCCGGTGCGGACAGGCGTTGGTGCTATCGCTTTATAGCCCTTGGCTACCGGTTTGAAAATGGCCTTGTCAGTGACATCGTTGAATTTATAAATACCACGATTGATACCTTCCAAAGGGTCTTTATTTGCCTGCGTTGCGCAGCCAGCCAGCATCAAGGCAAAAAAACACGCCGTGAGTAAATTGAGTAATTTTTTATACATTTTAGATTTCTTATTTTAGATTTCTTGGATTAATTTCTTGAGTCTTTTTCAGAAATTGCTTTTGCCCAGTGAGTAATTATTCATGAGCCATGCATTTCTGTCTATAAATATAAATTTTCAGTAATTGTAAATTAAACGATATGTTGCATAAATGCAACATAATTTTAAGCGTAATTATTATTATCAGGTATTGTCTAACCGTTATGCTGAGTAAGGAGTATGCCTGATTCTAATTGGCGGTTTTAGGATGTATCTAATCCAGGATTTTATTGGAATTTTTATATAGACTTAATGCAAGTTCACGTTGGATACTATGGATAACAATGGGTTGCGGGTAATTATGCCCGATGATGGTGTTAATTGTAGATTGACGTTCTGCTGACATTAACCAGGGCGCATGTATTTCCTTGTCACTGCAACCGGCCAATTCTGTGACATATTTGCGGATAAATTGACCATTTTTGTCAAAGCGTTCGCTTTGGGTAATGGGGTTGAAAACTCTGAACCATGGCTGCGCATCGCAGCCGGTAGAAGCTGCCCACTGCCAACCGCCATTATTGGCGCTAAAGTCAAAATCAATCAGTTTTTCGGCAAAATAACGTTCCCCCCAACGCCAATCGATGAGAAGGTCTTTGACCAGAAAACTCGCTGCCGCCATGCGTAGCCGGTTGTGCATATAACCGGTGCTGTTAAGCTGACGCATTGCAGCGTCTACCAAAGGGTAGCCGGTTTTGCCATCACACCATGCCTTGAAATAGCCAGGATTATTAGGAAAGGCTAACGCTTCAAATTCGGTCTTGAAAGCTTTGCCAGCTGCTATGTGCGGATGATGATGCAGAATTTGAAAATAAAAATCGCGCCAGATGAGTTCAGACAGCCATGTTTCCGTGCCTGTGCTCCCAATTTGTAAAGCGGTGCGTGCCAGGTGTCGAATGGAGACAGTGCCAAAACGCAGATGCACGGACAGATATGAAACGCCTTTTACTGCAGGAAAGTCGCGTGTTTCTTTATAATGTTCTACACGTGCAGAAAAGTCTGCTAATAATTTAGCGCCGCCACTCATGCCGGTTGGCAAGGGTATCTTTGATAAATTGGTACGCTCAAATCCGATAAATTCCAGACTCATTAAATCGTCAGGATAATCTTTGCTGTCCGCTTTGGCTAAATGATGTGCATAGGCGTTAATTGGATAGGAATTAAGGTAAAAATCATTGATGGTTTTAAACCATGTATTTTTGTAAGGCGTGAATACGCTATAAGGTTTTCCTGCCTTATTTAGGATTTCGTCTTTCTCAAAAATGACCTGGTCTTTATAGTGATGAAAATCGATATGATCTTTTTGTAGTTGACTGGCAACATGATCGTCTCGTGCGATGGCAGCTGGCTCATAATCATGATTGGTAAATACAGCCTGGACTTGCAGTTTACTGGCGAGCGCAGGAACCTCATCCCTTGCTTTGCCAGTTAATACAATTAAGTCCCCACCTTTGTTTTGCAGTGCTGTTTTGAGTTCTTTTACACTTTCCCAGATAAACTCGACACGGTGGTCTTTCTTATCAGTGAGATTGTCCAAAATCTCGGTATCAAACACAAATACACAATAGACATGGCGCGAGGACTTGAGTGCATGGTGCAGGGCGGCATGGTCGTAATCACGCAGGTCGCGACGAAACCAGACTAACGATTTTGTATATTGAGATTTTGTAGCTTGCATGTGCTGAGAGACCTTGGCGTTAGTCTCCCAGTGTAGCAAATAGTCCGGTTTGGCAAATAGTTTAGTAAAACTTTGTTGCAGTGTCTGTATCCGTTAGCCCCGCGCGCCATACATGTATTTCTTTTCTGTAGCTGGAGCAACTTCATCGATTACCGGACCAAGTAAGCCTAGAAGGTTTTGTAAATCCAGTGATAGCAAAATAAGTTCTTCATCGCCCAATTCGTCTACTTGCTGAAAAATCTCTATAGCGTAATGACGGTCCCGAATCATTTTTGCCGGGTTGATCGTACCTATTATTTTTCTTGCTGCAACAGAGAACTTAGACAGTAAAATCAAACATTGATTATCCATAAAACTAGCCCCTTATAAATTACCAAAAAAGTGCACATCTTTGTTGTATGCGATGTTTTGGTGCAATCAGCAATTCAATGAAGTATTAAACTGCTTATGTATAAGTACTAAGCATTTAATGTGCCAATTTGTATATGGTAATGGGGTTATTCGCGGTGATAAGGGTGGTTATGAATCACAGAGTGCGCGCGATACAGTTGTTCGCATAACAAGACTCTTACAAAGGCATGGGGTAGGGTGAGTTTTGATAGGCCCCACAACCAGTCGGCTTGCTGTTTCAGGCTAGAGTGTAGGCCATCGGCGCCGCCGATGACTATGCTCACGTCGCGGCCCAAAGTCTGCCATTGCTTCATTTTGTCGGCGAGCTGTAATGTGGTGACTTCCTGCCCGCGCTCATCGCAGGCAATTAAATAATCTCGACCAACCGCTTCTAAAATACGTTTGGCTTCTATGAGTTGGATATTTTCGGTACTGTTACCGGCAGCGCGCTTTTCAGGTTTGATGTCAACAATTTCAACTGCTGATTCTCGCGGCATGCGTTTGGTGAAATCAGCGCAGGCTGTTTCTACCCAAGCGGGCATTTTGTGACCAACGCTGATAATTCGTAATTTCAATTAAATCGCCCTGGAAGTGGGATGGCGATGATTAAAGAATTTTAATCATCTTGTTTCATTGTTATTCGGCTTTGATGTGGCCGCGACGGCTTTCGGCTTCGCCCCACAATTGTTCCAGGTTGTAATAGGCGCGGGTGGCGGGCACCATGATGTGTACGACGATGTCGTCCAAATCCACCAATACCCATTCACCTTCTTTTTCGCCTTCAGTACCGCGGATGGCAAAGCCTTTTTCCTTGAGCTTTTCACGCACGTTATCGGCAATGGCTTTTGCCTGGCGGCTGGAGTTTGCAGACGCGACGATCATGTAACTGGTCATGCTGGTAAGTTTGCGCACGTCCATCACGCTGATATCAAAACCTTTAATATCTTCAATCGCATCAACTACTGCGAGTTTCATTGCTTCCAAGTCTGAGTTCTTAGGGTTTTGTGTCATTTAAGCGGCCTGTACTGGTATTGCATTGCGTTGAGATTGTATGCGGTTCTTATGATCGACATACACGAGTTGCGGGCTGTATTTTTCCAGCTCAGCTTCATCATAGTTTGCGAAGCTTGCAATAATAATGATGTCTTGCGGGTGTGCTTTATGCGCAGCGGCTCCGTTGACGGAGATGATGCCGGAATGGCGTTCAGCACGGATGGCGTACGTAGTAAAACGCTGGCCGTTGGTGACGTTCCAGATGCTGATTTGTTCATATTCGTGGATGTTTGCTGCTTCGAGCAGTTCTTCATCAATTGCACAGCTGCCTTCGTAATGTAACTCGGAGTGTGTTACGTGTACGCGGTGCAATTTAGATTTAAGCATGATTCTTTGCATGTGCTTAACCGTTTTTGAAAAGGGAGTGCATTATAGTCTTTTCAACTACTTAGCGCAAAAATCAATTGTTAGTGTTTGTTGCAAACTCAATATTATCTATCAGGCGCGTATTGCCTAGTTTGGCTGCGGCTAACACAACCAGTTGCGTATCTTTGGCAGTTGCAATAGCCAAAGTACGGGCAGAGCGTACTGAAATATAGTCTACTAACCAGCCATTGTTATTCAAGGTTTGTGCCGCGCTTTGTTCCAGCGCGGAAAAGTCAGTATTGCCTTGCTGAATTTGAGTGGCAATTTGTTTAAGACATTGATTGAGCCGGGCCGCCTCTGTTTTTTGAGCTTGGGTTAAATAGCCGTTGCGGGAGCTCATGGCCAGTCCGCTGGATTCACGCACCGTGTCGCCGGCAATGATCTGGATTGGCAAATTAAATTGTTTCACCAACTCGCGAATGATAAAAAGCTGCTGATAGTCTTTTTTGCCAAATACCGCAACTTGCG
>JBAQME010000222.1:0-5834 GCA_049302535.1 Methylotenera sp. | reverse complement strand
CGCCGCCGAATTTTTTAGTCAATACTGTGGTGATCGCTGCTGTTAATGTTGTCTTGCCGTGGTCAACGTGGCCAATCGTACCTACGTTTACGTGCGGCTTGGTCCGTTCGAATTTACCTTTTGCCATTGCTTCAGTCCTTTACAATATTTTATTAACCATAAGTTTTATTAGAATTAATAAAACTTGTTCAAATTTTAAAGTGATGCTATCCATCACTTAACCACTACTTACTACCATGCCCATTACGTAAACAGGTACTGCAAAACACTTTGCTTCATGGTGCCCATGGCGGGAATCGGACCCGCGACCTCTCCCTTACCAAGGGAGTGCTCTACCACTGAGCCACATGGGCGTTAAACCAGCAAACTCAGCCGCTTGGAGCGGGCGACGAGTCTCGAACTCGCGACATCTTGCTTGGAAGGCAAGTGCTCTACCAACTGAGCTACACCCGCGTACCGGTCTTAAAAACACAAACGCCTACAAGCTCAATTCACTACTATCTACTATATGTATTACAAACTGGTGGAGGGGGAAGGATTCGAACCTTCGTACTCTGAGAGAACGGATTTACAGTCCGTCGCCTTTAACCACTCGGCCACCCCTCCTCACCGAACCCGCGATTATGCTGAAAATCTGACTTGCTGTCAAATGTATAAAAGGGAATTTGTTAAGAATTTGGTGCCGGATGTCGGAATCGAACTGACGACCTTCGCATTACAAGTGCGCTGCTCTACCAACTGAGCTAATCCGGCGTTAAATTTGAGTTGCGTATTATACTGAGATTTTTAGAATTGCAAAGCTATTTTACGATGGTTAATGTAGGTTTTTTATTATTTTGTTTTTTTGATGGGTCATTTGAGTCATTTTCCGTGTTTAATGCTGATTCAGTAGCCGCATTTACATCAACATCCTCAGCATCCGCTTCAAAAAACATGCCCTGGCCATTTTCACGGGCAAATATTCCTTTTACCGCACTCATCGGAATATAAATGTTTTGAGAAACCCCGCCGAATCTGGCTGAAAACACCACTGATTCATTATCAATATGCAAATCTTTAGTCGCACCATAATTGATATTCAATACAATTTCACCATCCTTTACGTACGCCATAGGCACACGCGTCCGATTGTTTACAGCCACAATTAAATGCGGCGTAAGGTTGTTGTCCACGCACCACTCATGCATGGCGCGCAACATATACGGCTTAGTAGAAATTATTTGAGCCATCTGAACAACCTTACTGTCGGATTTAATAGTTGTGCAATTATTTACGCATAGCTTTTTCTGACGGCGTCATTGCATCCGCATATAACGGTCTTGAAAACAAACGCTCTGCATATTTAAGAATTGGTGCAGCCTGGTTAGGCAGCTCAATACCATAGTGACCCAAACGCCATAACAATGGAGTCACAGCCACATCCAGCATGGAATAATCATCACCCAGCAAATAATTTTGCTTGGAGAATATAGGAACCAACTGAGTCAGATTGTCGCGAATGGTTGCGCGCGCTTTATCTGCTTTTTCCTCATCGCCAGACTCAATATCCGCAATGTGGCTAAACAGATCTTTTTCAAAGCTGTACAAAAACAATCTTGCACGTGCACGCATCACTGGATCAGGCGGCATCAGTTGCGGATGAGGGAAACGCTCATCAATATACTCATTGATGATATTGGCTTCTGACAACACTAAATCACGCTCAACCAGCACCGGCACCTGATTGTATGGGTTAATTACAGCCAGATCTTCAGGTTTATTGGCCAAGTCAACATCAATCACCTGAAAATCCATGCCTTTTTCGAACAAAACGATTCGGCAGCGGTGGCTATAGGGATCAGTAGTCCCTGAATATAAAGTCATCATTTAGTGTATATCCTTCCAATAAGCTTTTTTGAGCTTGTAAGTGAGTACCAGCAATACGCTCAAAAACAGCAATACAAACCAGCCCAAGTGATTGCGCTGTTGTTTTGCAGGTTCAGCCATAAAAGCCATAAAATTAGTTAAGTCACCAACCAGGGTATCGTATTCCTCAATAGACAAGCTGCCAGGCTTTAGCAGTTTCAACTCATGCGTCTCATGATTAAGTTCCTGCTCGCCTTGTAACCCATAAAGCACGTGCGGCATTGAAACTTTACAAGTCACAGGGTCAAACACACAATTACCCCAACCAGTAGAACTCGTCTCATCGCGATAAAAACTGCGCATATAGGTATACACCCAATCCGCACCGCGTGCGCGCACCTCTACTGACAAATCGGGTGGCGCCACACCCAGCCATTTGGTAGCGTCTTTTTTATTCATCGCCACTTTCATGGTATCGCCAACTTTTTCACTGGCCAAAAGCAAATTGTCTTTAATTTGCTTTTCGGTTAAACCTATTTCCAGCAACCGGTTATAGCGCATGTAATTAGCGCTATGGCAGTTGAGGCAATAATTTACAAACGTACGTGCACCACGTTGCAATGACTCGTGGTTAGAAGCATCAACTGGCGCCTTATCCAAGTGCGACCCTTCATTTGCAGTTGCAGCGACAGGCAAAGCAAAAAATGGCATCAGCAATATGGTCAATAAAACCTTTTTCATATTATTTGTAATTTTCATGGCTATTATCCTGTCACTCTTTCTGGCACTGGTTTAGTTTTGTCTTTTTTGGTGTACCAAGGCATCAAGATAAAGAACAAGAAATAAATCACTGTGAAGAATCGCGCTACCACGGTTGCACGATCTGCCCCGCCCATCCATGCTCCAAACTGACCCCAAACATTTGAAGGTACGGTACCCAGATAGCCCAACACCAGAAAACTCACTACAAAAGCCGCCAGAAATGCCTTGTATAACCCGCCGCGATATCGAATTGACTTCACCGGACTTTTATCCAGCCATGGCAACAATGCAAACACTACCACCGACAGGCCCATTGCAGCCACGCCCGGAAACTGTGAATTCAGCACAGGCGGCACAGCACGCAAGATTGAGTAATAGGGCGTGAAGTACCAGACCGGCGCAATGTGCAATGGCGTTTTAAGCGGGTCTGCCGGCACGAAGTTATTGGCCTCCAGAAAATAGCCGCCCATCTCCGGTGCAAAGAAAATAATGGCAGAAAATACTATTAAAAATACAACTACGGCAACCAAGTCCTTCACAGTAAGATAAGGATGCAACGGAATACCATCTAACGGAATACCCGTTTTTTTGTCTTTTAGTTTTTTGATCTCGATGCCGTCCGGGCTGCCAGAACCAACCTCATGCAAAGCAATCAAGTGCGCAACAACCAACCCTGCCAATACAAATGGCAAAGCAATCACGTGAAACGCAAAGAAGCGGTTCAAAGTGGCATCAGACACCAGATAATCACCACGCAGCCATTCAGAAACATCAGGACCGATAAATGGAATGGCAGAGAACAGGTTCACAATCACTTGCGCACCCCAGTAAGACATTTGCCCCCATGGCAACAGGTAGCCAAAAAACGCCTCGCCCATCAACGCCAGGAATATGGCAACACCAAACAACCAGATCAACTCACGTGGATTACGATACGATCCGTAAATAATGCCGCGGAACATATGCAGGTAAACCACAACAAAGAACATGGATGCGCCGGTAGAATGCATATACCGGATCAGCCAACCCCATGGCACATCACGCATGATGTACTCTACAGAACCAAACGCCAAATCAGCATCCGGCTTGTAGTGCATGGTCAGGAAGATGCCGGTCACAATCTGCAGCACCAAAACCAATAATGCTAAAGAGCCGAAGAAGTACCAGAAGTTAAAATTCTTTGGAGCGTAGTATTCAGTTAAGTGTGCTTTAACGCCACTCGTAAGCGGGAAACGCGCATCTACCCAGCTTAAAGTATTATTCAAGGCATTTGCCAATGCCGATTTATTTTTGTCTGTCATGATTACGCTTTCTCTTCAGTATCAACGCCAATAAGCAGAACATTCTCACTCAAGTACTTGTGCGGCGGCACCACCAAGTTAATAGGTGCTGGAGAACCTTTAAACACGCGTCCTGCCAAGTCAAATTTTGAACCATGGCAAGGGCAGAAGAAACCACCGGTCCAGTTTGGACCCATATCACCGCCAGGCTGTAATTTCTGAGTAGGCGAACAGCCCAAGTGTGTACAGATACCCACCACTACAGCAATGTTTGGCTTAATTGAACGGCTTGCATTTTTGCTGTATACGGGTTGCTGAGAGGCAACTTCACTGTCAGGATCCGATAACTGATCGTTGTGCTTAGATAGCTCCGCAATCATCTCATCTGTGCGGTTGATGATCCACACCGGCTTACCGCGCCATTCAGCAGTCATCATTGAACCGGGTTCGATTTTGCTGATATCCACTTCAACCGGCGCACCCGCTGCTTTCGCACGCTCACTAGGTGTCATACTCTTAATAAAAGGCACTGCTACCGCCGCACAGCCCAAGGCACCTACCGCAGAAGTTGCAATTAGAAAGTTACGTTTATCTAAATCCACTTGAGAACACCCGCAGATTTGCGAGTCAGTCTGTTGCTTGTCATTTTGGTTGTCTGACATGTTTTCCTCATGCATGAAAGGATTGACCGAATTCGGCACCGAGCCTTTTTGAGGCTAATGCCATCATATAATTTAAACTTACAGCCATTCCACATGTGTTATCACAAAGTTAAGATAGCAATAAATTTGACCTACTTTAAGGTGCCAGATTATACATTTTTTTGGCGCCCAATTAAAGCTTTATTTAATAAGTGACTGAAATAAAACAACTAAACAGGATTTTTAATATCCAGAAACTCATGCTCCAAATCGAATTTTTCAGCCAAATGCTCGCCCAGCGCTTGAATGCCATAGCGCTCTGTTGCATGATGCCCAGCGGAGATATAAGACACTCCCATTTCGAGCGCCTGATGCGTAGTCTGTTCCGAAATCTCGCCGCTAATAAACACATCAGCGCCTAATGCCGCCGCCGATTCAATGTAATTTTGCGCGGCACCTGTGCACCAGGCGACCTTTTTTACCATTTGTTTTTGATCACCGATCACTAATGGGCTGCGCTGTAGGCATTTCTCCACTTGCAAAGCAAAATCACTGAGCGTTATTGCCTTTTTCAATTCCCCATAGGCAACAAGATTGGCTTCACCTGAGTAGTTAATGGCATTCAATCCTAATATTTTTCCAAATTGCACGTTATTGCCTAGCTCAGCATGCGCATCCAAGGGCAAGTGATACGCCACTAAATTCAAATCATGTTTTAACAGGAATGCAATACGGTTACGTTTGATGCCTATAATTCTTTCGTCCTCATTACGCCAGAAATAACCATGATGCACCAGAATCAAATCCGCATTAACTTCATGTGCCGCTTTTAACAAGGCCATGCTTGCGGTAACCCCTGTAACGATTTTTCGTATTTCCGCTCGACCCTCAACCTGCAGCCCATTTGGACAGTAATCTTTGAAACGCTCTACTTGCATGAGTTGTTGGGTATAATGTGTTAACTCATTGATTTTTACCATAAGCTTGCAACCTTTAAATTTTGACGCTATTGATTTTTAACGACGCGACCCGATATCAACACCACTAAATATATATACGTACATCATATACACACATCCAAGACTATGAACAATCAGTTACATAAAAAAATATGGCTCATATTTGCACAAGCCGCCACGGTATGCATGGCTTTGCTATTCGTACTGCGTATTTTTAATCCTGACTTTTTAAGTCAAAAAGAACCCGCCGCTGCTGTAAAGCAGAATGAGCCCATGGCCACTGCAATCTCAGCCGGCTCATACAGCCATGCTGCAAAAAAAGCCATGCCATCTGTAGTCAACATTTT
>JBAQME010000221.1:0-2013 GCA_049302535.1 Methylotenera sp. | reverse complement strand
CATGGAAGCCGGCCTGAAAGATGTTGATGTCGTGATGATGCTGCGCCTGCAAAATGAGCGCATGAGCGGAGCGATGCTGCCTAGCTCTCAGGAATACTTTAAGACTTACGGCCTTACCCAGGACAAGCTGAAACTCGCCAAACCGGATGCCATTGTCATGCATCCCGGCCCCATGAACCGTGGCGTGGAAATTGATTCGAATGTTGCCGACGGCAAACAGTCGGTAATCTTGCCACAAGTGACTTACGGCATAGCGATTCGCATGGCGGTGATGGCGATATTAGCCGGCGGCAGTACTGGTAATGTAGCGGGAGGCGCGTAATGAAAATACATATCAAAAATGGTCGCGTGATTGACCCAAAAAACAACATTGACGACAAGCTTGATGTTTTTATCGCTGCGGGCAAAGTTGTCGCACTGGGAAAATCCCCCGCTGGATTCGTCGCCAATCAAACCATCGACGCAAATAATTTAATCATCTGCCCCGGTTTGGTAGATTTATCCGCCAGACTGCGCGAGCCTGGCGATGAATATAAAGCACGCTTATTAAGCGAATTACAAGCCGCTGTCGCCGGCGGAGTAACGAGTCTGGCCTGCCCGCCGGATACTGACCCTGTGCTTGATGAGCCGGGATTGGTTGAAATGCTCAAGCACCGCACCAAACAGCAAGGCCTTGCCCATGTGTATCCACTTGGTGCCCTGACAAGACAATTGCAGGGCAAGGCGCTGTCTGAAATGAGTGAACTGCATGCGGCAGGCTGCGTGGGTTTCTCGCAGGCCAACGTCGCCATTACGGATACACAAGTATTATGGCGGGCGATGGAATATGCGGCGACATTTGGGTTTACCTTGTTCCTGCATGCTGAAGAGCCGTTCCTGGCTGCAAACGGTGTGGCGCATGATGGTGAAGTAGCTACCCGGCTGGGGCTCAAAGGCATTCCAAGCGCGGCAGAAGCGCTCGCGCTTGCGACCATACTGCGCATCGCTCAGGAAACAGGCGCAAAAGTGCATATCAGCCGCTTGTCTACTGCTGAAGGCGTAGCCATGATCCGTGCCGCTAAAAAACAAGGATTGAAAATCACGTGTGATGTCAGCGCCAATCATTTGCACCTCACCGAACATGACATCGCCTACTTTGATGCCAACTGCCACCTCAAGCCACCGCTGCGTACCCAGCGCGATAAGGATGCCCTTAGCGCAGGGCTCAAGGACGGCACGATAGACGCCATATGTTCAGACCATACGCCTGTAGATGACGACGCCAAACTGGCGCCGTTCGCAGAAGCCGAAATTGGGGCAACTGGACTTGAGTTACTGCTGCCGCTTACCTTGAAGTGGGCGGCAAAAGAAAAAGTCGGTTTGTTGCAAGCTACTGGATTGATAACACAGGCAGCCGCCCAAATATTAGGCATCCCTGCCGGAGATTTAAGCCCGAATAGCAATGCAGACTTATGTGTTTTTGATGCGAATGAATACTGGAAAATAAGCCCTGACATGCTTAAAAGCCAGGGGAAAAACACACCCTTTAATGGCTTGGAGCTTGCTGGAAAAGTGAAACTAACATTAGTGCATGGACAAGTCGTATACCAAGGCTAGCTTTAAAATATCATTCAACCTGAACACAAGCTGTTTTGGCTATAAAACTGTTTTGACTATAAAAACTGTTTTGACTATAAAAACTGTTTTGCCTATAAAAAAAGACGCGCTGAAATGTTAGCGCGTCTTTTTTGTTTTTTTACTATTTTTTTATTACTCACTTAACCGCAAGTCAGCGGCACATCATCATAAAAACTTATTATTAGACTATCCCTAAAGCGTCCAGGCCGGCTGACAGGTCTTTATTATGCGCACCTTTACCTTCAAGTTTAATTTTCAGACGCAAATCATTGACTGAGTCAGCATTACGCAACGCGTCTTCATAAGTAATGACATCTGCCTCGTGCAAATCAAACAACGATTGGTCGAATGTCTGCATGCCCAATTCACGTGATTTTGAAATGATTTCCTTGATTT
>JBAQME010000220.1:0-29097 GCA_049302535.1 Methylotenera sp. | reverse complement strand
ATGTGGCCGCAATTTGCAAGGAGGTGGCACTGTGAAACATAAAGTTAAGAATGTGCATTTTGTTGGCATTGGCGGCTCCGGCATGAGCGGGATTGCTGAAGTGCTAATTAACCTCGATTTTAATGTTAGTGGTTCAGATCTGGCTTCAAACGGGACGACTAAACGTTTGGCCGCATTTGGTGCAACTGTTTATCAGGGCCATGTGGCAGAGAACGTTAAAGATGCGGATGTCGTCGTGGTGTCTTCTGCGGTAAACGAAGAAAACCCGGAAGTGAAAGCTGCCAGGGCAAAAAACATTCCCGTTGTTCCGCGTGCGCTGATGCTGGCAGAGTTAATGCGTTTCAGACAGGGGATCGCAGTGGCGGGTACGCATGGCAAAACCACCACTACCAGTTTGATCGCGAGCATTCTGGCAGAAGCCGGCATGGATCCTACCTTTGTGATTGGCGGCAGGCTGGAAGCTGCCAACGCCAATGCCAAGCTTGGGACTGGCGAGTACATTGTGGCGGAGGCTGATGAATCAGACGCTTCATTTCTGCATTTGACCCCTGTGATGGCGGTAGTCACTAACATCGACCAGGATCACATGGATACTTACGAGCACAGCTTTGAAAAGCTCAAAAGTGCGTTTGTTGAATTTTTGCAGCAATTGCCGTTCTGGGGCATGGCAGTGGTGTGCGTGGATGACGCCAATATTCGTGAGATTTTGCCGCGTGTGACCAAGCCGGTGATGACATACGGTTTAAGCGAAGATGCGCGGATCCGTGCCAAAAATGTACGTGCGGAAAACGGAAAAATGCACTTCACCGTGCAGCGTATTAACGGTGTTACAACCGAGTTTGACGTGACATTGAACTTGCCGGGCAATCATTACGTGCTCAATGCACTGGCAGCAATCGCAATTGCCAGTGAGCTGAATGTGCCTGATGCAGCAATCATTAAAGCTTTGAAAGAATTCAAAGGTGTGGGCCGGCGCTTTGAGCGTTATGGAGAAATTCCGGTAATTCCGCGTGGTGGCTACGAAGCAGGCACGTTTACCTTGATTGATGATTACGGCCATCACCCGGTAGAAATGCAGGCTGTTATTGCCGCCGCTCGCGGTGCATTTCCGAACCGGCGCTTAGTTATGGCATTCCAGCCGCATCGCTACACACGTACACGCGACTGCTTCGAGGATTTTGTGAAGGTGCTGTCAGGCGCGGATGTTGTGCTACTGACAGAAGTGTATCCCGCAGGCGAGGCGCCGATTGTTGCGGCGGATTCACGTTCCTTAATTCGGGCAATTCGTGTTGCAGGCAAAGTGGAGCCGCTGTTTGTTGAAACTACAGATGAATTGCCGCAGGCGATTTTAGATGTGGCGCATGCTAATGATGTAGTGATCGTGATGGGTGCCGGCTCAATTGGGCAAGTAGCCCTAAAGACTAAAGAACTGCAAGCGAAAGGATTGGCTCAGGCATGACCCAGCATAAGGGAAAACTGCTATTGAATGAACCGCTGGCGCGCTACACCAGTTGGCGTGTGGGCGGCTGTGCAGACCAGCTTTATATCCCCGCTGGCCTAGAGGATTTGCGCGCATTTCTGCATGGTCTGGATGCGGCTGAGCCTATTTATTTTATGGGCTTGGGTTCAAATTTACTGGTACGCGATGGCGGCGTGCGCGGTGCGGTAGTGTTGATGCATAACGTACTCACCGAATTAAAAATGGATGGTGATCTGGTGTACGTAGAAGCCGGCGTTACCTGTGCGAAGCTGGCTAAATTTTGCGCTAAGGAATCCAGGCAAGGAGCTGAGTTCTTTGCGGGTATTCCCGGCACCTTGGGCGGTGCACTGGCTATGAATGCCGGATGCTATGGCAGTGAAACCTGGAATGTAGTGAAGCGGGTGATCACGATTAATCGGCGCGGCGAATTGAATACGCGCGATGCATCGGCATTTACACCGAGTTATCGACATATTGACAAGCCGGTGGCGGATGAATGGTTTGTCGCAGCCTGGCTTGGTCTGGCTGGCGGTGACGCGCATGAGGCGACACAAAAGATCAAGGAATTATTAGCAAAAAGATTGGCTTCGCAACCGTTGAATCTGCCGAGTGCCGGTTCTACGTTCAGAAA
The DNA here is from genome assembly GCA_049302535.1 of Methylotenera sp. Lineage (GTDB taxonomy): Bacteria > Pseudomonadota > Gammaproteobacteria > Burkholderiales > Methylophilaceae > Methylotenera. The sequence goes on along the minus strand of JBAQME010000220.1, from coordinate 26,986 downwards.
TCCGCCGGGGGATTATGCGGCCAGGCTGATAGAGGCCAGCGGCTTAAAGGGTTACACCATTGGCGGTGCGCAGGTCTCGGAAAAGCATGCCAATTTTATTGTGAATATTGGCGGGGCCAGTGCGCTGGATATTGAGCTGCTAATCAAGCATATGCGCGACACGGTTCTGGAGAAGCAAGGTGTGGCGCTGCAGCAGGAAGTGAAAGTGCTAGGTGAGCTACAGATAAGCGAGTTTGAGATAAGGGAAATAGAGGTAAGGAAATGATGCGGGATTTTGGCAAAGTAGCGGTGTTGTTTGGAGGCAAATCCGGTGAGCGTGAAGTTTCGCTCAAAAGCGGTGCGGCTGTGCTGGCCGCCTTGCAAAGGCAAGGCGTGGATGCGCAGGCTTTTGATCCTGCCACGCGTCCGCTGCATGATTTGGAAACTTTTGACCGGGCGATGATTTCCTTACATGGGCGCTTTGGTGAAGACGGCGCCATGCAAGGTGCGCTGGAGCTGATGGGTATTCCTTACACCGGCAGTGGCGTGATGGCCTCGGCAATTGGCATGGATAAATGGCGCACCAAGTTGATCTGGTCAGCCACCGGCATCAGCACCCCGGCTTTTGAACTGGTGAAGGCTGATTCGGATTTTGCGGCAATTGAGCAAAAGCTGGGCCTGCCATTATTTGTGAAACCTGCTAACGAAGGTTCGAGTATTGGTATCAGCAAGGTAAAGCAGGCGGGTGAGCTTAAAGCTGCTTATGAACTGGCTGCCAAGTCAGACCCGTTGGTGATTGCAGAGCAGTTTGTGGGCGGCGGCGAATACACCGTTGGTATTTTAGGCAATACAGCCTTGCCGATTGTGCGCATTGTGCCGAAAAACGAGTTTTACGATTATGAGGCGAAATACCTGCGTGACGATACCGAGTATTTATGCCCATGCGGTTTGAGCGCGGAAAAAGAAGCGCAAATCCAGCAGGAAGCACTACAGGCATTCAATGCCATCGGCTGCAGGGGTTGGGGGCGCGTGGATTTCCTGATGGATGCGGCAGGTAATCACTACTTTTTGGAAGTTAATACTAGCCCGGGGATGACTGACCATAGCCTGGTGCCGATGGCAGCTAAAGCCGCCGGTATCAGTTTTGATGAGTTAGTGGTGCGTATATTGGAGCTGGCAGATGTGGGATAGACCCGCCCTTTTAAACTGGATAGCAAACCTCCTGTTCGCATTGAGCATGGTGGTGATGCTGTACACAGTTTTGTATGTGGTGGTGCATTTGCCGATTTTTCCGCTAAGGGAAGTGCAGGTAGACGGCCAGTTGAACCATGTGAGCCGTGAGCAGGTGAAGTTGATCGTTGCAAAGCATTTGAAAGGTAATTTTTTTACATTGGATTTAATCAAGGCACGCGATGCATTTGAAAAATTGCCATGGGCGCGCAAGGTGAGTGTGCGCCGCCGCTGGCCGGATAAGCTGGAAGTCATGATTGAGGAGCATCAGGCATTGGCGCGTTGGGGTAACGCTGCCTTGGTTAATGAGCATGGTGAATTGTTTCATGCGGCATCCGGTAGTGATCTGCCGGTGTTTTATGGGCCAAATGATGGCGTGATAGAGGTTGCATCGCAATACGATGCATTTAATAAGGTATTGAAAACGGCAAATTTGGAGATTGCCACCTTGGCATTAACACCCAGGCGCGCTTGGCAAATCACCACCAGCAATGGAATTGTGGTTGAGTTGGGGCGGACTGAAATGCAATCTCGACTGGAGAAGTTTGCAACTGTTTATAGCAGCACGATTGTGGGTTTGAATAAAAAAATTACTTATGCAGATTTACGTTACCCCAATGGATTTGCGCTACGCAAGCCTACTGAGAATATTAAAGCGCCAGCGGTTAATCCAGATAGCCTGGAGTTGGGCAATGCAAAACCAGGCAGTGCCAAGTTAAATGACACAAGGCCAGATGACAAAAAGTTAAACGCTACAACTAAAAAACAGACGGAAACCGTGACCTAATTCACGGAAGGGATAAACAATGAGCAGAATAAAAGAAGATAAGAATTTAATTGTAGGTCTGGATATAGGCACATCAAAAATTGTCGCCATTGTCGCGGAGTTGCAACCGGAAGGCACGCTCAAGGTCATTGGCTTGGGCCAGCATATTTCACGCGGATTGAAAAAAGGCGTGGTGGTCAACATTGAATCTACCATGCAATCGATACAGCGTGCGCTGGAAGAAGCTGAGCTGATGGCAGATTGCAAAATCAATAATGTCTATACCGGCATTGCCGGCAGCCATATTAAAAGCCTGAACTCTCATGGCATGGTCAAGATTAAGGATGCCGAAGTCTCGCAAATGGATGTGGACCGCGTGATAGAAACGGCACGTGCCATCGCCTTGCCGGCAGACCAGCAGATCCTGCATATCCTTACGCAGGAATTCATCATTGATGGCCAGGAAGATGTGCGTGAGCCATTAGGCATGAGCGGTATGAAGCTGGAAGTCAAAGTGCACATCGTTACCGGTGCTGTCGCTGCCGCACAAAATATCGTCAAGTGCATCAAGCGCTGCGGTATTGAGGTGAGTGATCTTATTCTGCAGCCGCTTGCATCCAGCCTTGCCGTGCTCACCGAGGATGAAAAAGAACTGGGTGTGTGCCTGGTAGACATTGGCGGTGGCACTACAGATATTGCCGTGTTTAAGCAAGGCGCGATTCGTCATACGGCGGTGGTGCCGATTGCCGGCGACCAGATGACTAATGATGTGGCGGTGGCATTCCGTACACCTACCCAGTCGGCCGAGGAAATCAAAATCAAGCATGGCTGCGCATTACGCCAGCTGGCTGACCCGCGTGAAATAGTAGAAGTGCCGGGTGTTGATGGCCGCGACCCGCGCCAGTTATCGGTACAGACTTTGGCTGAGGTACTGGAGCCACGCATAGTCGAACTGTATGAATTAGTGCTCAACGAGCTACGCCGCAGCGGGATGGAAGAAATGATTGCATCAGGCATCGTCATTACCGGCGGTTCTGCCATGATGCGCGGCATGGTGGAGCTTGGTGAAGAAATATTCCACATGCCGGTACGTTTAGGCATGCCGCGCTATGTGGGCGGCTTGTCAGAAGTCGTGAGCAATCCGCGCTATGCCACAGGTGTAGGCCTGGTATTGATGGGCAAGCAGCAGCTGGAACGCCACTTGAACGGGCAGTTGGAATCAAGTTCATTTGGCAGGATTCTGGAAAAAATGAAAAGCTGGTTCCAAGGAAACTTCTAAGCAGTTTTTCAGTTTTAGCAGTAAGAAAGTAGTTTAGGCAGAAGTAGATCAGTAATTGTGAAAGTTAAAAAGAGGAGGCATTAAAATGTTTGAAATTATGGAAAAAAATTCACAGGAAGCTGTGATTAAGGTCATCGGTGTAGGCGGTTGCGGCGGCAATGCGGTTGCACACATGATTGAAAAAAGTGTCGGCGGTGTTGAGTTTATTTGCGCCAATACCGATATGCAGGCTTTGAAAAAGAGCCAGGCTAAAACGGTATTGCAAATAGGCGAGGCCATGACCAGGGGCTTAGGTGCAGGCGCTAAACCTGAAGTTGGCCGCGAAGCTGCGCTGGAAGACCGTGACGCAATTGCGGAATTGATTGATGGCGCAGACATGCTGTTCATTACTGCAGGCATGGGTGGCGGTACAGGTACAGGTGCAGCACCGGTGATTGCACAAATCGCCAAGGAAATGGGCATTTTAACTGTGGCCGTGGTGACCAAGCCTTTTGCATTTGAAGGCAAACGCACTAAAGTCGCAGCAGACGGCCTAGATGAATTATCCAAGTACGTGGATTCACTCATTGTGATTCCTAACGAGAAGCTGATGGAAGTGCTGGGTGAAGATGTGCCGTTCCTGGAGGCTTTCCGGGCAGCTAATGATGTGTTGCACAATGCAGTGTCAGGCATTGCCGAAATCATTAATTGCGCAGGTACCGTGAACGTTGACTTTGCCGATGTACGTACCGTAATGAGCGAGATGGGTATGGCAATGATGGGTTCAGCATTGGCAACCGGTCCAGACCGTGCACGTATTGCAGCTGAGCAAGCCGTGGCAAGCCCGTTGCTGGAAGATGTCAACTTGGCTAATGCACGCGGCGTTCTAGTAAACATCACTACTTCAAGCTCTTTCAAAATGAAAGAGTACTATGATGTGATGAATACTATTAAAGCTTTCACCGCAGAAGACGCAACTGTGATTGTAGGCAACGTGTTTGATGAAAGCATGGGTGATGGTTTACGTGTGACTATGGTGGCAACTGGCTTGACCGGCACCCAACGCCGTCAGCAAAAACCTGAGTTACGTGTGATGACGCAACAAGTTGTACGCGATGGCACTACTAACCAGCCGGTTTTTGTTGGCGGTAGTGTAATGATGGAGGACGAAGCGCCTGCAGTGTTTGGTTCAAATAGCCGTCGTGCGCAAGTTGAGGCAATGAAAATGTCAGGCGTTGAGGAATATGATATTCCTGCATTTTTACGTAAACAGGCTGACTAAGTATTACGCCTAAAGAGCATACTTGCCGGCAAGTGATAGCAATCGCTCAGCGACGTATTTGAGTTAAATATGTTATTATTTGCTTGATTATTAAAGATAAATGTTTGCATGCGAACAAAAGTTACGCGTGTAAGGCTTAGTCGCTGAAAATTCCAGGCTAAGTTTTGTGATGTTATCTTTAAGCCAGGCGAGTCAGCTTGCAAGGCAAACAAAAGGGTTGGGCCGATAGAAGACTGGATATTGATATAAGCATGTTAAAGCAACGTACACTAAAAAAAGCGATTAGCGCCACAGGCGTCGGGTTGCACAATGGCGAAAAGGTTACTCTTACCCTGCGCCCTGCAGCACCTGACACTGGTATTGTTTTCAAACGGGTTGATCTGCCTCAACCCAATGAAATCCTGGCCACACCAAGCGCAGTGAATGACACAAAAATGTGTTCTGCGCTGGAGGCCAATGGCGCCCGCGTTGCGACTGTTGAACATATCATGTCGGCGCTTGCCGGTTTAGGTATAGATAATGTCTATATTGATGTTAATGCTTCTGAAATACCGATTATGGATGGAAGTTCCGGCCCTTTTGTATTCTTATTGCAGGAGGCGGGTATTGTTGAACAACCCGCCGCCAAAAAATTCATACGCGTTAAAAAAACGGTGGAAGTGGTAGATGGTGATAAATGGGTACGTTTTGAACCTTATCATGGGTTTAAAGTTGACTTTACCATTGCGTTTAACCATCCGGTATTTGAACATTCTGGCAACAATGTCAAAATAGATTTTGCAGTCGATTCTTATATTAAGGAAATCAGCCGTGCACGGACTTTTGGTTTTATGCACGAGGTTGAATTCTTGCGTTCTCATGGCCTGGCACGCGGCGGTAGCCTGGAGAATGCAGTTGTCCTGGATGAGTACCGTGTGCTCAATACTGATGGATTACGCTACGAAGATGAGTTTGTAAAACACAAAGTGCTGGATGCTATCGGCGATTTATATATGCTGGGTCACCCTGTATTAGGCGCTTTTTATGCCTATAAATCAGGCCATGCGCTTAACAATCAATTATTGCGTGCATTGTTGCAAGATGAGACCGCTTGGGAATACACTACGTTTGAACAGCAGCAGGATGCACCGGATGCATTTTTGCCGCAGTCGAAACAATTATTTCCTGAACCTGTTTTCTAATTAAGGGTCAAGATTAAATAGACGAGATAAATATTAAGTAAATTAGATCAGCAAGTTAAGCAAAAAGTAATAATCAAGAGAGGGGCGTGCCGTGTTAATGATTCGCCTGATATTTGTTTTGCTAGTAATTACTGCAATGGTGTTGCTAGGCTTATACTTGCTATTTGATGATAAAAAATATTTGCATTATTCCAAACAGGCACTCAAGTACACATTATTTTTAGCCATTATCGTGGCAATCATTTTTGTGTTGCGGCGTATATTTTATGTTTAAACAATCGGTAAATTTAATGCGGAAACTCCCGGCTATCAGTCTGGGAATGGTTTGTTTTTGCTCCGTATTTGTTTCTGGCCCAGTGCTGGCAATGTCTGATCAGTCATTGTTTCAGCATGCGCGTGAGTCTTATGCGGCAAAAAATGAACTTGCGTTGGCTGAGGATGTAACCCAGCTAAAAGCGCAGCAATATTTATTGGCACCCTATGCAGATTACTGGCTCATGTTATTAAGACTGGATCAGGCTGATAGCGCGGAAGTGCAAGATTTCCTAACGCAGTATCCTGATCTGCCATTTACTGAACGATTACGTGGCGAGTGGTTAAAAAAACTGGGCAAGCAGCAGGACTGGCCGCTGTTCCTTGAGCAATATGCAGATTTCAAACGCGAAGATCCTGCCGTCCAGTGCTATGCTTTAATTGGAAAAAATCGCGTTGAAGATGCGGATGTCACAGTGGAAACCAGAAAATTGTGGTTAACCACAGCCGATTTGCCAAGCAACTGTAATCAGTTATTCGATATGGCGCAAAAGTCAGGCGCACTTTCCGTTGATGATATATGGGCAAGGTTCAGGATGGCTTTGCAGAATGGTAAGCTTGGCCTTGCCAGAAGCATTGCATCGCGGTTGCCGGATTTCGATGAAAAAAATATTAAGCTTCTGGATATTGCAAATCAAACACCCAAAGTATTGTTGGTTAATAATACAGGTGCGGCAAAAACCAGTCATAAAAAATCCGTAAATAAAATTTCAGCATCGTTTAAAACACGCGATGGTATAGAAATTAATCTGTTTGCACTTGATCGTTTGGCGCGCATGGATGTATCGGATGCTATCGAGGTTTTCAGCCAGTTGCAAAATAAGTTTACTGCTGCTGACCGTGCTTTTGTCTGGGGCCGCATCGCGTATCACGCAGCGCGCACCCATCATCCTAAGGCGCTCGAATACTATGCTTTAGCAAAAGATACCAGCCTGGATAAAGAACAGCTTGCGTGGCAAGTGCGCGCGGCATTGCGCGCCCAAGCTTGGGATGTTGTCATTAGCACTGTGTCAGCCATGCAGCCTGAACAGCAGCAAGAGGGAGCCTGGCGCTATTGGAAAGCTCGTGCGCTAAAAGAGAAAGCCCGGCAAGTTGAAGCCAATGCAATTCTAGGCCCGCTTTCCAGGGAACGTCATTATTATGGATGGTTGGCGGCTGAGGAACTGGATAGCGCCATGGGTAATGTGCAGGAGGAGTATACCGCTTCAGATGTTGAAGTAACTGCCATTGCCAGCTTGCCGGCAATCAAGCGTGCGCTGGAGTTGCAGCGCCTGGACATGCGCTGGGAGGCAAAGGCTGAGTGGGCATGGGCAACGCGTGGTTTCGATGACAAGCAATTGCTTGCAGCAGCGGAGTATGCAGCACGCCAGAAATGGTACGACATTGCCATTAGCACAGCTGATAATACTAAGCAGTTGCACGATTTTAACCTGCGTTACCCCACGCCATACCGCGATTTATTTCGTGCTGCGGCACATAATGAAGGTGTAGATGAAGCCTGGATTTACGGTTTGGCACGCCAGGAAAGCCGTTTTATGCATTATGCAAAATCGGGTGTTGGGGCGGCTGGTTTGATGCAGATAATGCCCGCTACTGCAAAATGGGCGGCAAAGCGTATGGGCCTGGATGGGTACAGCAACAATCTCATCCATGATTTAACTACCAATGTCGGTATTGGGACATACTACATGCGTTACACTTTGGAGCTGATGAACGGCCAGGCGGTCATGGCAACGGCCGCTTATAATGCGGGGCCAAGCCGGGCCAAACGCTGGCTGGCGAACGAGCCGCTCGAAGCCGCTATCTACATTGAAACAATCCCGTTTAGCGAAACAAGAAACTATGTGCAAAAAGTGATGGCAAATGCACAGATGTATGCGCCTCGGCTAGGGGCGCCTGTGCAAAGCCTGAAATCCCGCTTGGGTGTGATTCCGGCAGCAGGTAAACCGGAAACAGTTTTGGCGGATGCTGATGATGAATAAAAGTGTGCTGCATTAGGTCAAGCATAAGTAAGAAGTTGAGAAAATTAAAGGTTTTAACATGCAAATAAAAAAAATATGTGTTTTAGGTGGTTCGGGCTTTGCTGGTAGTGCGCTAGTTGCAAAACTGGATGCTGCAGGTTATGCGGTAACGGTGCTGACACGCAGGCGCGATTCAGCTAAACATCTGTTTTTGCTCCCTAATGTGAGTGTGGTTGAATGTAACGTACTGGATGAGAAGGCACTGGGCTCGGCACTAAGAGGTGCTGACGCGGTGATTAATTTGATTGGTATTCTGCATCAAAGCCGCCGTTTAAGTTTTGATGTGCTGCATCACCAGTTGCCGGCACGGCTGGCAAAAATCTGTGTGGATCTGGGTATCAAGCGTTTATTGCACATGAGTAGTCTGCAGGCGGATAAAAATGCACCGAGCCAATATCTGTGTTCCAAGGCTGCGGGCGAGGCTGCGTTATTAGCGTTTCAACAGAAGCTTAATATCACCATATTCAGGCCTTCGGTTATCTTTGGGCGTGGGGATAGTTTCATCAATCTGTTTGCCAGGTTGATTAAAATTCTGCCTGTTGTCATGCTGGCAAAACCTGAAGCCAAATTCCAGCCAATTTGGGTGGAAGATGTCGCCAGTTGCTTTGTCGCTAGTGTTGAAAACACTGTAACCTATGGTCAAACCTACGAGCTTGCCGGTCCAAAAATATACACTTTCCGTCAGTTGGTACAAAAGGTGATGGATACATTAGGCATTCAGCGCCCTATTATTGGTTTAAACAATGCGCTTTCTTACATGCAGGCTTTCATGATGGAACTGCTGCCAGTCAAGCTGATGTCGCGTGACAATATACGTTCCATGGAAGCCGATAGCGTTAGCCATCAGCCGTTTCCTGCAGTTTTTGGCGTAGAACCTGCGGCGTTGGAAGTAGTGATTCCTGAGTACCTGGTGGATTTAACATCGCGTGGCACTTATGACCGCTTCCGTAGTTCTGCCGCGAGATAGTATAGATGGGCGCTATGCAAACCTATATCGTTGGCGGTGCCGTACGTGATGAGTTGCTGGGCTTTGCAGTAAAAGATAAAGACTATGTCGTCGTTGGCAGCACACCGGAAGCTATGCTGGCAGCGGGGTTTCGGCCGGTAGGCAAAGACTTCCCGGTATTTTTACATCCGCAAACGCATGATGAATATGCGCTGGCACGCACGGAACGCAAAACCGCTAAAGGTTATAGGGGGTTTGTGATACACGCCGCGCCTGAAGTTACCCTGGAACAGGATTTGGCGCGGCGTGACTTAACCATCAACGCAATCGCCAAAAGCGATGATGGCCGTTTGATTGACCCGTTTAATGGCCTGGCCGATATCCAATCCAAAACTTTACGTCACGTAAGCAGCGCGTTTGCAGAAGATCCTGTGCGTATCCTGCGTGTGGCGCGTTTTTCAGCGCGACTGGTTGATTTTAGCGTGGCGCCGGAAACTTTAACCCTGATGCGGCAAATGGTAGATGCGGGCGAGGTTGATGCGCTGGTGGCAGAACGGGTGTGGCAGGAACTGGCTAAAGGTTTGATGGAGGCCAAGCCGTCACGCATGTTTGAAGTGTTGCGTGCCTGCGGTGCCTTGCAGAAAATACTGCCGGAATTAGATCGGCTTTGGGGTGTGCCGCAGCCGGAACAGCCTCATCCGGAGGTTGATACGGGCGTGCATGTGATGATGGTGATTGATTATGCCGCCAGGCAAAATTTCAGTCTGCCGATACGTTTTGCTGCACTGATGCATGATCTGGGAAAAGGCACAACGCCAAGTGAACTATTGCCCAAGCACATCGGCCATGAACAGCGTAGTGCCAGTCTATTAAAAGATTTATGTAAACGGTTGCGTGTGCCGAATGACTGCAAGGAACTCGGCGTGATGGTGGCAAAATTTCATGGAAAGCTACATCACACATTGCAAATGCGGCCAGGCACCTTGTTGGAGTTTTTAATAGAGCTTGATGCTATCCGTCAGCCGGAACGATTTAAAGATTTTCTTAAAGCGTGTGAAGCCGACTCTCGCGGCCGAACAGGTTTTGCTGGCTGCCCGACTCCCGCTGCAGATTTAATGCTAAAAGTGCTGGATGCGGCATCAAGTGTGGATGCTGGAGCCGTAGCAATGGCCTGTGATGAAGCGGAAAAAATTAAAATTAAAGTTTTTGAGGCCAGATTAGAGGCTGTTAAAGAACTACGTTAGTCTCGGGGCCGCCAGAATTGTATTTGGTATCTTGGTATTTGGCTCCTGGCGGCTGGCTGGCCAGGATCAGATACCGAGTGAATGTTGAATAAAATATTTTGCTACAAAGCCGACCAGGCCAAAGGTAAGGCCTAAAAATAAAACAAAGGTGCCAAACTTACCTACTTTTGACTCCCATGCCAGGTGCCCGACAATAAATATCATCAGTAGCATGAGTCCGCCAACGCAGAAGGTCATGCCAAAATCTGTAATCTGCGCCTCGGTAAAACCAAAAATTGTACCTTCCAAGTTTTTCTCCTGAGTTAATTAGCTCGTAGTGCCGGGTTCGTTTTGAATCTAGTTCGTTTTGAAACTGGTGATTAAAACAACCGCGCCATTATAACGAATTTGTTAACGGTAAGTACATGTTAAATATATCTTTATTAAAGCAGGCCAGGTAGCTGCTGCTCTACAAATTCCGTTGGCTTGCGTTTAAATCCGCTCTTGGCGTATTGCTGCCAGCGCCCAATTACGTAGCAAACAATCAGGTTTGCCTGGGCCTCGGCGTGACCTTGGCTTGCTGTTTGTGTTTCAGCAATACGCAGGCTTTGTTTTAGCGTAACTTCGATGCGGTCATAAAGCTGGTTGATGCGCAGCTGTAATTTCTCGTCTTCATTCACCAGCGCATCGCCGATGAGTACGCGTGTCATGCCCGGATTTTTCTCCGCAAAAACCAATAGCATGGTGATAATGCGTTGCACTTGTCTTAAGCCTTCGGTTTCTTCGGTACTGATTTTGTTAATCAAGCCAAAAATTGTTTCTTCAATGAACACAATCAGGCCTTCGAACATTTGTGCCTTATTGGCAAAGTGGCGGTAAAGCGCCGCTTCACTTACGCCCAGTTTTGCCGCCAGCGCTGCGGTGGTGATTTTTTCGCGCTTGGGGGATTCCAGCATCTTGGCCAGAGATTCCAGAATTTGCTGTTTGCGTTCGCCTGCCATGTTATTGTCCTTGTTAAATAGCGATGTAAATTATAACTTAATGTGAGTGAGTGCTAGCACCGAGGACAAGCGATAGTCTACAAAATTTGGTTTGTGTAATTTTTTGCTCACCCATATGGTTTTCATGCCCAGTCGTTTTGCGGTCATCAGTGCGGGCAGGCTGTCTTCTAGCATAATGCAGTCGCTTGCTTTGGCCTTGATGGATTTGAGTAATTTTTGAAAACCGCGTAATGACGGTTTTGCGTGGAATTTCGTGGATTCCACACTGAATACCAGCTCAAATACATCCTCAATATCAAGAATATCGAGGACGCGCAAAGCATAGCTGCGCGGAGCGTTGGTAAATACTAACTTACGCCCATCAAGGTTTTGCAGCATGTGACGCAGCCGTTTTACCTGAATCACCATTTCAGGCAAATTTTCCAACTGGTGCGTTTCTTCTAAAAAGTGATGGGGGTCTGTGTCATGGTGACGCACCAGCCCCTTGAGCGTTGCGCCGTAGATACGCCAGTAATGCTGACGCAGTGCATGTGCGCTGCCTTCATCCAGATCAAGATGATTCATAATGTATTGCGTCATGGCGCGATTCATTACCGGAAAGATGTGCGCGCTTGCATTATGCAAGGTGTCATCCAAATCAAAAATCCAGATTTTTTTCAATCAAACACCTTAGTTTACGGCGCTAAAGATATAACTAATTGCGGGCATAACCTTCATTCCGCGATGGCACGGAATGAAGGTTAATAGAGACCTTTGCACGGATAGGCGAGCGCAGTGAAGACAAGGCAAAAATTGACGAAAAACCGGAGTTTATGCAGTATAAATGAGGATTTTGAGTCAATTTTTAACGCGGTATTCACAAGCGCAGTCATTCGTGCAAAGGTCTCTAATATTATTTTGCTTTAATAAGCGTGCCTACACCTTCATCGGTCAGCACTTCCAGTAATAGTGCATGTTCGACACGTCCGTCAATAATATGTACGGCTTTTACCCCGCTACGTGCAGCATCAAGTGCCGAACTGATTTTTGGCAGCATACCGCCGGACAGAGTGCCATCCGCCACCATGTCGTCAATTTGTCTTGGCGTCAATCCGGTTAACAGTTCGCCATTTTTATCCAGTACACCCGGGGTGTTGGTCAGCAGAATCAATTTTTCTGCATTCAGGATTTCAGCAAGCTTGCCGGCTACTACATCCGCATTGATGTTGTAGGTTTCGCCATCTTTGCCTACGCCGATGGGCGCGACCACCGGGATGAAATCGCCGGTATCCAGAAAGTTGATGATGCTGGGGTCAATCGCGCTGATTTCGCCGACTTGCCCGATGTCGATAAATTTTGTCGGATCGTCTTTATCTTCCATCATTAATTTGTGGGCATGAATAAAGTTGCCATCCTGCCCTGTCAAGCCAACCGCTTTACCGCCGTGGCGGTTAATCAAGTTCACGATTTCCTTGTTAACTTGTCCGCCCAGCACCATTTCCACCACGTCCATGGTTTCTTCATCGGTAACGCGCATGCCTTGAATAAACTCACCTTTTTTGCCGAGCTTATCCAGCATTTCGTTAATTTGCGGGCCGCCGCCATGCACAACAACAGGGTTCATGCCTACGAGTTTTAGCAGTACGACATCCTTGGCAAAGCACTCTTTCAGATGTTCATCGGTCATGGCGTTGCCACCGTATTTAATGACGATTGTTTTATCAAAAAAACGTTTGATATAAGGCAACGCTTCGGCAAGCGTTTGTGCTTTTTTTGCAGCGGTGGTTTGGTTTAGCATAAGGTTTCCGTAGGGTGGGATTTACGTAATTTTCTATGCCGTATTGTAACCAAAAAACGACAGTATTTTTTGAAAAGATTTTTCTACTACCGGTATTGAGTTTATATTGTTTTGCAATTTGATTTAAGTCAATACTTTGTTTCCGGTACTCCTGTAGTGATGTCCCCGTAGTTGATACCAGATGCTAAATAATAATTATTATATGGAGAATGTATTATGCCTATTACGTGGACCGCTGATCTGGATACAAATATTGATGTTATTGATACGCAGCATCGTAGAATCGTGGATTATATTAACGAGTTGGAGGTTGCTAATAGCTCGCATGATAAAGCAGCTGTTGGGCATGTGCTTGACGAACTCGTTGATTACACCTTGTCTCACTTTGCTTTTGAAGAAAGTCTGCAGGAAGAGGCTGGCTATAAATACGCCAAACCACACAAAAAGGTACATGATTTATTTGTACGACGTATCAATGACTATGTGGAACGATTTAAACTTGGCGAAGATGTGGCCGGAGATTTGCATCAGACGTTGACTTCATGGTTACTTAACCATATCAGGCGTGATGATGCCGATTACGTTGGTGCAGTAAAGACAAATATGGTGGGCATCGTTAATGAGAGAAAGAAAAATAACGATGTTGGATGGTTTACCCGCTTCTTTAAATAGCTACTAAAAGTTCAGTATTTGACCAGAATCTCTGGTCATTATGTTAAGCACTGCAATCATGCACTGATGCAAGTTTGCAGTGCTTTTTTATGGGAGTGCGCACAGTTCGGCGAGGTGCTGCCGGCGGTTACAGTGGCTTGATAAAAACTTTGGATTTACGCTGGAAGTTGTAAAGTTTTTTCTTTTCAGCCGGCAGCTTTTCTATGTTTTGTTCGGTAAATCCACGTTCCAAAAACCAATGTTCGGTATGCGTGGTTAAGCAGAACAGTGCATTGAATCCCTGCTCACGGGCGCGCTCTTCACAAAACTGAAATAGTTTGTCGCCACGCCCGCCACCTCTATATTCCGGGTCAATGGCGAGGCAGGCAAATTCGGCCATTTTTTCCTCATTGAACGGGTATAGTGCGGCACAGCCGATAACCCTGTTGTCGTGCTCCATTACCTGGAAATAGTTTATTTCCATTTCAATGCGTTCACGCCCACGCTTTACCAGAATCCCCTCGGCCTCCAGTGGTTCGATGAGCTGCAAGATTGCGCCTACATCGTCGATATCAGCCTGGCGCATGGTTTCCAGGCCAAGTTCGGTCACCATGGTGCCAATGCCTTTACGCGTGAATAGCTCCTGAATGATGGCACCGTCAATGTGGCGGCTAATCAAGTGGGTGCGCGCCACGCCATGCTCGCAGGCGAGAATTGCTGCCGGCAGGTAATAAACAATATCCTCAGAAGTGTTAATTGCATCATCATTATGAGTTACGTGTTGCAATAGATTCTTTGCTTTTTTTGCCGTCATTTCACGTAAAAGTTCGCCGCGTAAATTGTGTACGCCTTCAGAATCCATCATGAAAATAAGCTTGTCGGCATCCAGTGCTATCGCAGTGCTCACCGCAACATCTTCGAGTGACAGGTTAAAGGCCTCGCCAGTCGGTGAATAGCCCAGTGGCGAGAGCAATACCAGTTCGCCATCGTCCAGACGCCTTTGAATGCCGACCGCATCTACCTTGCGCACTTCGCCGGTGTGCTGCAGATCCACGCCGTTGCGGACACCTAGCGGCTTGGCAGTAACAAAATTGCCGCTGGCTACGCGGATATCACTGCCTGCCATCGGCGAGTTAATCAAACCCATGGACAGTTGAGCTTCGATTTCTACGCGAATCACGCCATTGGCTTCTTTTACCGCCTCCATTGCTTCATCGTCGGTCACACGTAAACCGTTTGCCAGTTTGGTTTCCAGCTTGGCACGCTTCAGGCGTTCTTCAATCTGCGGGCGTGCGCCATGCACCAGCACCAGTCTTACTTCAAGGCTGGCAAGCAGATTCAGGTCATGCGAAAGCGCAATAAATTGTTTTTCGTTTACGACTTCGCCACCAAAGGCGATGACAAAGGTACGTCCGCCAAAAGCGTGAATATAGGGCGCAACCGAGCGGAACCAGCTCACAAATTCCTGTGGTTTTAGTACGTCAAGGGGTGATGGCGTGTTTGCGGTTGATGCTGCGGACTCGGTTAACGCATATAGGTAGGCTGGCGAGCAATTGAGCGCAGTACAAATTTTACGTAACAATGCTTCACTAACGCCCTGTGCGCCGCGTTCAATGCGCGATAAATTGCCGCTGTCAGCGCCAATCTGGCTGGCAAGTTCTTGCAGGGTAACATTGAGCAGCTTGCGCCGTTTGCGTATGGATTGACCGAGTGACATAACGTTATGTTTTGTAAATAATGCACAAATATATTATAAGAATGTTAAAAACGCAATATTTTTACATTTTATTGGAGGCGTGTAGGCGCTGTGCTGATTTGGCAAATCCATACAAGATTGAAGTTGATCTGATGTGATTAAAAATCTCCCCATAACGACTGCATCACTGAAATTGCAGTTAAAGCCGCCGTTTCGGTGCGCAAAATACGGGGCCCCAGCACAACCGATTGAAAATGCCGGGATGTTGCCAAATCGATTTCGCCTTTGCTTAAACCGCCTTCTGCACCGATGAGCAACTCAATATTTGAAGTGGGCTTTCCTATTTCCATCAGGCGCTTTGCGCCAACAGGGTTAAGTAAAATTCGGGTTGACTCGGAGTGCGGGTTTTGGCTAAGCCAGTTTTCAAGTGAAATAGGTGGTAGCACATTGGGAACGAAGGCGCGGCCTGACTGCTCGCAGGCGGAAATTGCCACATTTTGCCAATGCTCAGTGCGTTTTTCGGCGCGTTCTGCTGATAGCTTTACTACGCTGCGTTGGCTGTTGATGGGCTGAATACGGTTGACGCCAAGTTCCACCGCTTTCTGGATAGTGAAATCCATGCGGTCGCCGCTGGAAATTCCCTGCAGTAAAGTGATGTGCAACGGTGACTCGTTATTTATTTTTCTGGTGCCGGTAACTGTTGCCGTTACAGAATTTTTTTTGATAGAGGTAAGGATGCACTCGTAATCGAACCCATCCCCATTGAATACGGTGGCTCTATCTCCCACGCTTAAACGCAGTGCTTTTGTAGCATGTGCGGCGGCATTATCTGAAAGCTGTATAACGGTATCCAGCGCCAACGGAGAGTCTGTAAAAAAACGCAAATTAGCCATAAATAAAGTGGCTCCAAAAGAAAGCAAAAAGTAAAAACAAAAGTGATAATATAAATGTCATATTGTCACACTAAATAAGTATAACGAAATAAGGAGAAAAAGATGGTCAGCTTAAATCCACCTGTATGCAATTTCGGCCAGCGCGCCCCGGATTTTGATTTACTTGGTGTTGATGGCAAACGTTATTCCCTGGCGAATAGTGTTGGTAAAAATGGTTTGCTGGTGATGTTTATCTGTAACCATTGTCCATATGTTAAAGCCATTAAAACACGGCTGGTAGCCGATTGCCGTGAATTGCTGCAGTATGGCATCAATACCATTGCTATTCAAAGTAATGATACCGAGAATTATCCGGATGATTCATATGAGCGCATGATGGAAGAGGCGAAGCTGTTTAACTTCTCATTCCCCTATGTGCTGGATGATACGCAAGAAGTCGCGAAAGCTTACGGTGCCGTTTGCACACCGGATTTTTTCGGGTATAACAAAAATCTGGAGTTGCAGTATCGTGGCCGGTTTGATGCGGCAGGCCGTGGTGAGCCGCCGATGGATAACCCCAGGGATTTGTTCAATGCCATGAAACTGATTGCAGAAACCGGCAAAGGGCCCAAGGAGCAGATAGCAAGTATAGGCTGCAGTATTAAATGGTTTGCGCAAGAGTCCATTTAAGGGCTTTGTGATAGGAGGAATTGATGATGGGTAACAAATTAAAATGGGGTATTTTAGGAGCGGCCCGCGTCAATGAGCGTTTGCTGCCAGCCATCATCGAAGCACCTAATTCGCAATTGGTAGCGATTGCCAGCCGCCGGGCCGAGGGCGCAAAAGCCGTGTTGGAAAAGTACGCTCCGCAAGGTTTTAATGCCGGTGCCGTGCAATGCTATGACAATCTGGAAGCACTGATTCAGGATAAGCATGTAGAGGCAATTTATTGTCCGATGGCGAACAGCGAACACGCAGAGTGGGCACTCAAAGTCATCAATGCGGGTAAGCATGTGTTGATAGAAAAGCCGATGGCATTGACAGTTGCGGATATTGAGGCGATTGAAGCTGCTGCAATTAAAAATAATGTCAAGGTGATGGAAGGCTTTATGTATCGCTTTCATCCGCAACATGTGCGGGTGCGGGAGATTGTTGAGTCCGGTTTAATCGGCGATGTATTGACAGCGCGCGCAAGCTACTCGTTTTTAATGCGTCCGGCACGTATGTATCGTATTGCCAATGGCGTGAAGTCTGGCGGCGGTGCAATGTGGGATATCGGGCCGTATGCGATTCATACGCTGCGATGGTGCCTGGGCTTAAGTAACGGTGCCAAAGATGGTCAGCCCGTTGAGCCAGTCTCGGTGATTGCGCATGCCAAGTTTAATGATGCGGGTGCCGATATTGTTAACAGCGGTGTTTTGGATTTTGGTCCGGACAATGAAGGGCGGGCACGCTTTGGTCATTTTGACATCAGTTTTGAGCGTTCACGCAAATCCGAATATGAAATTATCGGAACCAAGGGCTGGGTGAAGTGCCATGCGGCATGGGTGTTCCAAAATGATGTGCCTGTTATCTCCTGGGGGTTGGAGGATGGTAAATATGCTGAAGAGCGTTTTGCGCCGAGCAACCACTTCAATCTGGAAATTGAGCATTTCAGTGATTGTGTGCTGAACAATAAACAGCCCTATTTAACTTTTTCCGACGCAAAAGCAAATTGCCGGGCGATTGGGCTGGCGTTGCAGTCCGCCTTAACGGGGCGTTTGGTAAGTGCTAAATAACAGGTTGCGTTCTAAGTGGTGCGTTGTTAAGTAGTTCAACTGACTCAGGTAGTGAGACTTTTCTGATGTTGTACTTGCCGAAAAAGGCTATCTAAGCAATAATTTAGCCTTCAAGGAAAAGCGGTATATATAACTGTCTTTTTGAAGAGTTCAATTAAGGTTTTATGAGGTTTCGCGCCAGCCGTCATCTTTCACGCGCAAGCAGTCTCCTTGTATATAAGTCCTCAAGTATTAATCATTAGGGAGAAAACAATGGCAACACGTCAAGATTTATGCAATGCCATCCGCGCTTTGTCGATGGATGCAGTGCAAAAAGCAAACTCTGGCCACCCAGGCGCACCTATGGGCATGGCTGAAATTGCAGAAGTATTGTGGAATCATCATCTGCGTCACAATCCAACCAATCCTAACTGGGCTGATCGCGACCGTTTCGTTCTCTCTAATGGTCACGGCTCAATGCTGATCTACTCATTATTGCATCTGACTGGCTACGATCTGCCTATGGATGAAATCAAGACTTTCCGTCAATTGCATTCAAAATGTGCTGGTCACCCTGAGTACAGCTATGCACCAGGCGTTGAAACAACGACAGGTCCATTAGGCCAAGGTATCACCAACGCAGTTGGTTTTGCGATGGCTGAAAAATTAATGGCTGATCAATTCAACAAGCCAGGTCACGACATCGTTGACCACTACACATACTGCTTCCTGGGCGACGGCTGTATGATGGAAGGCGTATCACACGAAGCTTGTGCTTTGGCTGGTACATGGGGCTTGGGCAAATTGGTAGCATTCTGGGATGACAACGGTATTTCTATCGACGGTCATATCGAAGGCTGGTACACAGACGACACAGCTAAACGCTTTGAAGCTTACGGCTGGCATGTACAAAAAGTAGACGGTCATGATTCTGACGCTATCAACGCTGCAGTGATCGCTGCGAAAAAAGTAACAGACAAGCCATCATTGATCTGCTGTAAAACAATCATCGGTAAAGGTTCACCAAACAAAGCCGGCAGCCATGACTGTCACGGTTCTGCATTAGGTGACGCTGAAGTTGCGGTAACACGTGCAGCTATCGGTTGGCCACATGCTCCATTTGAAATTCCAGCTGACGTATACGCTGGCTGGGATCAAAAAGCTAAAGGTTCTAAACTGGAATCTGACTGGAACGCTAAATTCGACGCTTATGCTAAAGCATTCCCGGCAGAGGCTGCAGAATTCAAACGCCGTATGGCAGGTGAATTGCCAGCTAACTGGAAACAGGCAACAGATGCAATGATCGCTGCTACTAACGAAAAAGCAGAAGGTATCGCTACTCGTAAAGCTTCACAAAATGCAATCACTGCTTTGGCTATCGTATTGCCAGAGTTCCTGGGCGGTTCTGCTGACTTGACAGGTTCCAACCTGACAGCAGCGCCAAGCTTTACACATGTATCTGGCAAAAAACCAGGTAACTATATCTCTTACGGCGTGCGTGAATTCGGTATGTTCGCAATCATGAACGGTATGGCATTGCACGGTGGCTTGTTGCCATTCGGCGGTACATTCCACATGTTCTCAGACTACGCCAAGAGCGCATTGCGTATGGCGGCATTGATGAAACAACGCACTATCGCTGTGTTGTCACATGACTCTATCGGCCAAGGTGAAGACGGTCCTACTCACCAACCAATCGAGAATACATCAGGCTTACGTTACATTCCTAACATGGATGTATGGCGTCCAGGTAGCTCAACAGAAACAGCAGTGGCTTGGGTTGCTGCAGTTGAACGCAAAAATGGTCCTAGCAGCTTGGTATTGAGCCGTCAAAACGTGGCTGGTATCAAACATGAAACAGCGCAGTTCGACTTAATGCGTAAAGGTGGTTATGTATTCTCTGACGTTGCCGGTAAAGCAGATGTCATCATCATCGCTAACGGTTCTGAGCTTGAATTAGCGGTTAAAGCAGCGGCTGAATTGAACGCAGCAGGTACTAAAGTACGCGTGGTTTCAATGCCATCGACTAACGTATTTGACCGTCAAGACAAAGCTTACAAAGACAGCGTATTGACTCCAGGTGTGAAACGCGTAGCGGTTGAAGCTGCCCATTCAGACTTCTGGCGTAAATATGTAGGTCTGGAAGGTGCTGTAGTTGGTATCGATACATTCGGTGAATCAGCACCGGGTGGCGTACTGATGAAGCACTTCGGCTTTACAGTTGAAAACGTAGTAAAAACTGTTAAATCGGTGCTTTAATTCACTAGCGCTGTATTTATAAGCCTAATAAGCTTAATAAGCTAGTTTGCAAGGCACCTCTACCCAGGGGTGCCTTTGTTTTTTATACGAATGCTTGGACGGGCGAAGTTTAGAACAAGCAAAGTTTAGTAAATAAGAGTTACGTTTCAAAAAGTCTGGTTTTAGAGGTATTGTGTTTTAAGAAATTTAAATATCAATGATTTTTGATTTAACTGGTCTAGTTGAAGTTATTTTAAATTTATTTAGCCTTGTGCTAATAGAGAAAACTTAGGAATTATCATGGCAATTCGAGTCGCAATTAATGGTTATGGTCGTATTGGGCGTATGACATTACGTGCATTGTTTGAAACTGGTCGCAAGGATATTGAGATTATTGCAATTAACAGTGCAGGCGGCGATGCTGAAAGTGATGCACATTTAACGCGCTACGATAGTGTGCATGGCAAATTTCCATTTGAAGTGGGCGTGGATGGTGATGATTTAATTATCAATAGCCAAAAAATCAAAACTTTTGCAACGCGTAATCCTGCTGAATTGCCATGGCGTGATTTGGCGATTGATATTGTTTTGGAATGCACGGGTGCATTTAACAGCAAAGCCAAGGCGCAAGCGCACATTGATGCCGGCGCCAAGAAAGTATTGCTTTCAGCGCCAGGTGATAAGGATGTAGATGCAACCGTGGTTTACGGTGTGAACCATCATGTGATCAAAGCTAACCATACGGTAATTTCAAATGCATCGTGCACTACTAACGGCTTGGCGCCGATGGTGCAGCCTTTGCATGAAAAAATCGGCATTGTGAATGGTTTGATGAATACTATCCATTCATACACCAACGATCAGGTTTTAACAGACTCACATCACAAGGATATGCGTCGCGCCCGCTCGGCGACTACTTCACTTATTCCAACTAAAACCGGTGCAGCTGCCGCCGTTGGTCTGGTGTTGCCGGAACTGAATGGCAAGCTGGATGGTTTTGCCATTCGTGTGCCTACGATTAATGTTTCTTTGGTTGACTTGACCTTTACTGCGGCGCGTCCAACCACAAAAGAAGAAGTGAACCATATTATGCATGAGGCCGCTGCCAGCGGTGCATTAAAAGGTATTTTGTCATATAACGAAGCACCGCTCGTGTCTATAGATTACAACCATACAAATTTCTCATCTAATTTTGATGCTACCCTGACCAAGGTAACCAAAGATGGCATGTTAGTGAAAGTCTGTGCCTGGTATGACAATGAGTGGGGCTTCAGCTGCCGTATGCTGGATAATGCAGCAGCTATGATGGCTGCAAAGTAAGGGGTAGCCATGCATATCATCAAGATGACGGATTTGGATTTGAGCGGTAAGCGCGTATTGATTCGCGCCGACCTTAACGTTCCTGTAGCCGGCGGCAAAGTCACTTCCGATGCGCGTATTACTGCATCAATGGCCACGATAGAGTATGCGCTCAAAGCCGGTGCAAAAGTGATGGTGACTTCACA
This sequence comes from Methylotenera sp., assembly GCA_049302535.1. Classification (GTDB taxonomy): domain Bacteria; phylum Pseudomonadota; class Gammaproteobacteria; order Burkholderiales; family Methylophilaceae; genus Methylotenera. Next base: position 5,291 of record JBAQME010000220.1, on the reverse strand, counting down.
TTTGGGACGCCCTGAAGAAGGTGTTTATTCGGAAGAAAACTCTCTTAAGCCTGTGGTGGATGTAATTTCTGCCAAGTTAGGCAAACCGGTTCGCTTGATTAAGGACTGGGTCAATGGTGGCTTTGATGTGGCGGCAGGTGAACTGGTAGTGTTGGAAAACTGCCGGTTTAACAAAGGCGAGAAGAAAAGCAATGATGAATTGTCACAAAAATATGCCAAGCTATGTGATATTTTCGTGATGGATGCATTCGGTACCGCGCATCGTGCCGAGGCGAGCACCCATGGTGTGGCAAAATTTGCGCCGGTTGCCGCAGCCGGCATTTTGCTGGTGAATGAGCTGGAAGCGCTGACCAAAGCCTTGCTCAGCCCCGCACGGCCTATGGTGGCGATTGTAGGTGGCAGTAAAGTTTCAACCAAACTTACAGTACTGGAAAGTTTGTCTGAGAAAGTTGACCAGTTGGTCGTAGGCGGCGGCATTGCTAATACCTTTTTAAAGGCTGCAGGTTTTGAAGTTGGCAAATCGTTATGTGAAGATGATTTGGTGCCCGTTGCACGCGCCTTAATGGACAAAATGTCATCAAGAGGAGCAGCCGTACCGGTGGCAGTGGATGTCGTCTGCGGCAAGAAATTTGATGCAAATGAACCTGCGGTGAGTAAAGACGTGGCTTCTGTAGTCGCTGACGATATGATTTTTGACATTGGCACGAAATCTGCTAATCAATTGGCAGAGATTATTAAAAATGCAGGTACTGTAGTATGGAACGGCCCGGTAGGCGTTTTTGAATTTGATCAGTTTGGTGAAGGCACCAAAACGATTGCACACGCGATTGCCAACACTAAAGCATTTACGTTAGCAGGTGGCGGTGACACAATTGCGGCTATTCAAAAATATGGTATTGAAAGTAAAGTTGATTATATTTCAACAGCGGGCGGTGCATTTCTAGAGTTTTTAGAAGGTAAGAAATTACCGGCAGTAGAGATTTTGGAACAACGTGCTAAAAGTTAGTAGCCCGAACTGGTTGGTACTTTAAAAATGGGGCTGTAGGCCCCATTTTTGTTTTAGCGGCCCTTAAAAATTGGCAATGAGCCTCATCTACGCATAGTATGTTACAAGTTAAGGAATGAGAAAACAGAGTCAAGCATCAGCAAGGCTGATGCTTGCAAAAAATGTACTTATGGAACTACCCTAAGAAAATTATAGAAAAAGGTAGATAGATTGACGTTACGTAAAACAAAAATTGTGGCAACACTGGGACCATCCTCTACAAGCGAGGAGATGTTGGCGCGCATGATTACGGCTGGCGTAAATGTTGTACGTTTAAATTTCTCGCATGGTGCTGCCGAAGATCACATTAAACGCGCTGAAATCGTACGTAATATAGCGGCTAAGCTAGGCCGCCCTGTTGGCGTGCTTTGTGACTTGCAGGGTCCGAAAATTCGGATCGGCAAATTCGAACTGGGTAAAATCACCTTGAAAACAGGCGATATATTCGTTCTGGATGCGGATTGTGAGCTTGGCGACCAGTATCACGTCGGGCTGGATTATAAAACATTGCCGCAAGAGGTGAGTGAAAATGATGTCCTGGTATTAGACGATGGTCGCATCACTATGCAAGTCGACAGGATCAAAGGCAACCAGATTCATTGCATGGTATTGAATGGTGGTATTTTATCGAACAACAAAGGTATTAACCGTCAAGGTGGCGGTCTGTCCGCTGATGCGCTCACGAAAAAAGACCGTGAGGATATAAAAACGGCCGTTGCGCTGGAAGCGGATTATATTGCCATATCATTTCCCAAGTCTGCATTAGACGTTGAGCTGGCGCGCGCTTTGGTTAAAAAGGCAGGGGGCAAGGCAAGCATTATCGCTAAAATCGAGCGTGCGGAAGCGATTGATGCGCTGGAAGCGATTATTGAAGCATCCGATGCGATTATGGTGGCGCGTGGCGATTTAGGCGTTGAGGTCGGTGATGCCGCAGTGCCGGGATTGCAGAAACGCATGATACGCATGGCGCGTGCGCAAAATAAACTGGTGATCACCGCGACACAAATGATGGAGTCCATGATTTCCAGCCCGATCCCAACACGTGCTGAAGTCTCCGATGTAGCCAATGCCGTGCTGGATGGCACGGATGCCGTCATGTTGTCAGCGGAAACCGCAACAGGGCAATATCCGCTGGAAACTGTAGAAGCTGTGCACCGAGTGGTGCTGGAAGCGGAGAAAGAGTATTTTAGCCAGCATCATGCCCAAAAGCTGGATCAGGTATTTATTAAAACGGATGAGGCCATTGCGGCAGCGACTATTTATACTGCGCAGCATCTGAAAATAAAAGCGATTGCCGCACTGACGCAGTCTGGCAATGCGGCGCAATGGCTGTCGCGTGCGGATGCTGAAGTGCCGATTTATGCGTTATCACCCGATAAATTTGCACGCAGGAAACTCACTTTGCATCGCGGCGTTTATCCATACCCGATTGAGCAAGCGAATAAAAACAGGGATGAAATCCTGCAGGAGATGGAGCAGGTCTTACTGCAGCAAAAAGCGGTGAATCCCGGTGATTTGGTGTTGCTGACGTTTGGTGAGCCAATCGGCAGTCCCGGCGGTACCAATACGTTAAAAATCGTCAAAATTGGTGAAAACAGGCGCGTTATTTAAACACAAACAAACCCGGCATATCAGTAAAAAATTAGATAAAGATTCACTAGCACTTTATAATAAGCTATTCGACCATCGATTAATTCCGCGACCAACAAAGTTTAAATTCATGAATAAACCTCTATTAGAAACCAGTATTAAAAGCTTAAAACGCATCCATCAAGGCAAGGTGCGCGACATCTATGATATTGATGCCAATACCATGCTTTTAGTAAGCACGGATCGATTGTCAGCTTTTGACGTGATATTGCCCACAGGCATTGCCAACAAAGGCGCAATGCTGACGCAGATGGCCAACTTCTGGTTCGAAAAGTTAAAAAATGTGGTGCCCAATCACCTGACGGGTATCGATCCTGTCAGTGTGGTAACTGATAGCGCCGAGAAAGCACAGCTGGCCAATCGATCAGTGGTGGTTAAAAAACTGAAGGCGTTGCCGATTGAAGCGATTGTACGTGGTTATTTAGTGGGTAGCGGCTGGAAAGAATATAAAGCCAAAGGTACCGTGTGCGGCATTGCTTTGCCTGCCGGCTTGCAGGAAGCGTCAAAATTACCTGAACCTATCTTTACCCCATCCAGCAAGGCTGCGGTAGGTGAGCACGATGAGAACATCAGTTTGGATGAATGTGCTGCATTGATCGGTAAAGAGATGGCAGTGCAAGTAGCCAAAGTGGCTATTGCACTGTATAGCCAAGCGGCGGAGTACGCACTTACTCGCGGTATTATCATTGCCGATACCAAGTTTGAATTTGGGCTGGATGAAAAAGGTGTGCTGCATGTAATGGATGAAGTGCTGACACCGGATTCATCTCGTTTTTGGCCTGCGGAGAGTTATGCCGTTGGTAAAAACCCGCCTAGTTACGATAAGCAATATGTGCGTGATTGGCTGGAAGCCAGCGGCTGGAATAAAACGCCGCCGGCACCAGCATTGCCGACAGACGTAGCTGCAAAAACCAGCGAAAAATATTTGGAGGCATTCGAGCGTTTGACGGGCCAGCCTTTAAAGATTGACTAGGGTGCTTCATATACAAAATTCAATTTTGCTTAAAAAATTCAAATCACTCACACGGCAGCTTAAACAGGAGTTTGCTGTCTATCGTTTGGTGCTTAAGCATCCGCAAACACCGTGGGTTTCTAAATTGTTTTTAGGGTTGGCAGTAGGGTATTTATTGCTGCCATTTGACCTGATTCCTGATTTTATTCCTATCTTGGGTCAGCTGGATGATGTCGTTATTATTCCGGTTTTGTTGTATGTGGCATTGTTGTTCATACCCAAGACCGTTATTCAAAGCTGTCGGGAGCAAGTTAACTTGCGTTGAAACTATCATTTAGCAATTTGTTACAAGTCTTTCGTATGCCTTTTCTGCGGACTTGTTATAATTGCGCCTCAAAATTAATCGTTAATTTACTCAGTAAAATTTATATTTAGGAATAAGCAATGTCATTAAACCAAGTGCCAACCGGTAAAGATGTCCCTAATGATTTTAATGTCATCATTGAAATCCCGATGCAGGGTGACCCAGTAAAGTATGAAGTAGATAAGGAAAGCGGTGCAATTTTTGTTGATCGCTTTATGGGTACAGCCATGCAATATCCAACCAACTACGGCTATGTACCGCATACATTGGCCGATGATGGAGACCCGGTGGATGTGTTGGTGATTACCCCTGTAGCGCTGATTCCTGGTGTGGTTGTACGTTGCCGTCCACTTGGCGTGTTGTTGATGGAAGACGAAGCTGGGTTAGATGCAAAAGTGCTCGCGGTGCCGGTAGAGAAAGTGTGTGGCTTGTACGGACATCTTAAGGCACATACTGATGTATCAGAGTGGCGCTTGAATATGATTGCGCACTTTTTTGCGCATTACAAGGATTTGGATAAAGGTAAATGGGTCAAAATCAATGGTTGGGGCGATATTGGCCAAGCGAAAAAAGAAATCCTTGATGGTATTAAGAACTACAATGATGCAAAAGTAAAACCTGCATTCTAGTTTTATTCGGGCTATCTTCAGTGGTAATAAAAAAAGCAGCTTAAGCTGCTTTTTTTATTTAAAGTTAGCATGATTATGCCGCAACTACGCCGAATAGGCCGCCAACGCCCGCAGTGGCAGCCATTGCCAATACCCCCCAAAACGCTACGCGAGCTGTCCCAAGTAATACATTGGCACCACCCGCTTTTGCGGCTAATGCACCTAATGCCGCTAAAAATAACAATGACATGATTGCTGTGTAGGGTATGGTAAGCGGTGCTGCGGCAAATAAAACAACTAACAATGGCAATAATGCGCCGATAGCAAACGTGCCGGCAGAGGCAAGGGCGGCTTGAATAGGCCGCGCATTCATTGCCTCTATGATGCCTAATTCGTCTCTGGCGTGGGCGCCAAGCGCATCATGGGCAGTAAGCTGTGATGCTACCTGGTGGGCTAAATCAGGTGTTAAGCCGCGTGCGGTATAAATGCCTGTCAGTTCTTTTAGCTCGTTCTCATGATCGTTTTCCAGCTCCAGGCGTTCCCGTGCCAGATCGGCAGCCTCGGTATCCGCTTGCGAGCTGACCGACACATATTCACCTGCGGCCATCGACATGGCTCCCGATACTAAACCGGCAACGCCTGTGATGAGAATGGTATCGTGCGAGGCGCCTG
>JBAQME010000219.1:0-1762 GCA_049302535.1 Methylotenera sp. | reverse complement strand
GATAAATCGCCACCAGCAGTAACGTATAAATGCGGTCATCAGGCAGAGGCTTCTCCAGCAGCAAAGTTAAATAAGCATTTGTTTCACCATAAAACCGTAATGTGCCATAACTTAAGTCAGCTGCCGCGCCGCGTTGTTGTGGAGTTGCGTTGGGAAACAACGCCAGTGCCTTCGGCAAAGCCAAAGTAAGGTTACGGCCTGACAACACTTGGTTCACTGCGTTAGCAGCGATTTGCTGGGAAATATACAAAATGATTTCTGACTATTAAAATGCTCAAGGCCTGATTTTACTTGATAACGATCATAATAGGGGTAAGCTGTTACTCACTGTCATCGCACAGAGACTTCCGGACGTTATTGCATTACTTTATCAAAAAGGAGCTTGTCATGAAGGGTATGCGTGTTTTAAAGCGTTTTCTGGTTTCCGGTTTTTTACTTGCCGCATCAGGCTCAGCACTGGCAGCTGATGTTGGCGTTTCAATCAGCGTTGGTCAACCCGGATTTTATGGTCGTATCGATATTGGCGATTATCCTTATCCCCAGCCGCGCTTGATTTATAGCAGACCCATCATCGTTCATCGCCAGGTTGATGTGTATGAACCTATTTATCTACGGGTTCCGCCTGGCCACGCTAGGAACTGGGGTCGCTATTGCGGTCGCTACGACGCCTGTGGTTACCCAGTTTATTTTGTACAGGATAGCTGGTATCACAATGATTATGTCCCGTACTATCGTGAGCGGCATGGCGATAATTATCGCCACTACGATGAAGGTAGACGCGACAGAGGTGAGCATGATCGCGGTCACGGCAGAGGGCATGGCAGACATTAATCAAACTTACTCCGTATAACGCCTCCTGAACCGATTCATGAGGCGCTACAGTTGGTTATTCTGTCAATTAGTAGAGACCAGCCATTTCCATCAATTTTTCTACACGCTCCTCGGTTCTCGGGTGCGTACTGAACAAACTGTCAAATGAGCGTCCGGACAAAGGGTTAATAATCATCATCTGCCCCGTCTCGGGGTGCGCTTCTGCAGTTTCATTAGGAATCTGGTGCGCGTAATTGTGAATTTTCTCCAAGGCGCTCGCCAGGGCCTTAGGGTCACGGCTAATCTCTGCGCCACCTCGATCCGCTTCAAACTCGCGCGAACGGGAAATCGCCATTTGAATCAGTGATGCAGCCAGCGGTGCCAGCAGCATCACCAAAATACCAATAATAGGATTCACATTGCGTTCACCATTATTGTCACGGCCACCGCCAAATAACATGCCAAATTGGGCGATAGATGCAATTGCACCGGCCACAGTCGCTGAAATCGTTGAGATTAAGGTATCCCTGTTTTTAACATGCGCCAATTCGTGCGCCATCACGCCGCGTAATTCACGTTCGCTTAAAATCTGCATGATCCCCAGTGTTGCAGCTACGGCGGCATTTTCCGGATTACGTCCGGTGGCAAAGGCGTTCGGCTGCGATTCGTCAATCACATACACCTTAGGCATCGGCAGCTGTGCATTCTCAGCCAAAGACTTGACCATTTGATAATAACGACGAAATTGGCTGTTATCTGCGGTAACTTCCTGCGCGCCATACATTTTAAGTACAGCCTTGTCAGAAAACCAATAGGCATAAACATTCATCGCTGCAGCTAACAGCAACGCTATCATCATACCGTTTGCGCCGCCAAGTGCCGCCCCAACCACGCCAAACAGGGCGACAATCGCCGCCATTAAAATAGTCGTTTTAAGCCAATTTCCTAACAT
>JBAQME010000218.1:0-2201 GCA_049302535.1 Methylotenera sp. | reverse complement strand
CAGATTTTAGTACTCAACGCCTCTGCTGCGGTACATGAAAAAGAAATAGCCTCCCATGTCAAAGCCTGGGTACTGCCGCGCAACAAACTCAACAGCACGCCGGAAGAACTCAAATATCCGCACATCTGGTCTAATCAACAGGAGATTACCGCAGCCGTGTTAGCCGCAGGCAAGCCACTCGCGCTCGAGGCTATTCCTGCAGAACGTGAAAACATTGAAACGCACTCTTTCAAATATAAAGCCGATGTAGGCAGCTACATTTATGTGCAGGTTGATAAAGGCCTGAAATCCTTTGGCGGTTACCAGTTAGGCAAATCAGCGCTGCGCATTTTGCAGGTGCCGCCTTTCCCTGCTGAAGTCAAAATCCTGAGCCAGGGCTCATTATTAGCCCTTAGCGGTGAACGTAAACTGGCGGTATTGGCACGCGACCTACCGGGCCTGCAAATGGAGATTGGCCGCATCCTGCCCGGCCAATTGCAGCACCTGATTACGCAAAGCAATGGCTCATTCAAGGGGCTGTCGTTCAACGGCTACATTAATGCCGATAACCTGAGTGAGCGCTTTGAGCGCAAAATTCCGCTGCAGCTCGCACCGGGCAAGGCACATTACGAGGCGCTCGACTTAAGTGACTACTTAAGCAAGGACGGTGAAAAACGCGGCGTATTCCTGCTCACCGTGCATGGCTACCAGCCGCCTAAAGAAACTAGTGACGAGACTCAATCTGAACAAGACACCACAGGTTATCAGCAGAATCCGGAAAGCTTTGAAGATAAACGCCTGGTACTGGTGACTGACTTGGGCTTGATTGCCAAAAAAGAACTGGATGGCTCGCAGATCGTCTATGTGCAATCCATCCATACCGGCCTGCCGGTAGCAGATGCAACCGTTGAGGTAATCGCTAAAAATGGCGCTGTAATTTTCAGCCAAACAACCGATGCTCATGGTCGCGTCAGCTTTGCCAAGCTGGACGGGTTAAAACGCGAACGTTCACCTGTTTTATACATTGTAAAAAAAGCAGGAGACCTGAGCTTTTTACCCATTAACAACTACGAAAGAAACCTGGATTACTCCCGCTTTGAAGTGGGCGGTGTCGCCAACGCAACAAGCTCTGATAGCTTGAACGCCTACTTATTCTCAGACCGCGGCATTTACCGCCCTGGTGACACCATGCATATAGGTGCGATTGTTAAAACCGCGACTTGGGCAAAAGCTTTAAATGGCTTGCCGCTAGAGGCTGAGATTCTGGACGCACGCGGTTTAACCGTTAAGAAACAAACCATTCGGCTGGGTGCGGGCGGCTTTAATGAAATCGAGTACAAAACCCTGGAAACCTCGCCAACAGGCACGTATACCATTAACCTGTATTCAGTGAAGGATAATAATGCCTATCAGCAGCTGGGTTCTGTTTCTGTAAAAGTGCAGGAATTCCTGCCTGACCGCATGAAAGTAAAAGCGCTGTTTACGCGGGATACGACTTTATTCCCTGAAAACAATGAAGGCTGGCTGCACCCCAAAGATTTAAAAGCCAACATCAATGTGCAAAACCTGTTTGGCACCGCTGCCGAAAACCGCCGTGTGACTGCAACACTCACGTTAAGCCCGGCCTACCCCGCGTTCTCGCAATATAAAGATTATGCTTTCTATGATCCACTGCGCGCGAAAGAAGGCTACAGCGAGAAATTATCTGACGCCACAACCAATGCCGAAGGTGTTGCTGAATTCAAATTAGGACTGGAAAAATACACCAAAGCCACTTACAGATTACACATTCTGGCTCAGGCTTACGAGGCTGGCGGAGGACGCAGCGTTTCCGCCGAGGCTGCAACCCTGATATCAGAACAGCCTTATTTGATCGGCTTTAAAGCGGATGGTGACTTGAATTATGTTTCCAAAGCCAGCAACCGGGACATCAGCCTCCTTGCCGTCAATTCAACCTTGCAGAAAGTAGCCGCAGACAATCTGAACCTGCAGCTGGTTGAACGCAAATACGTTTCGGTACTCACCAAGCAAGGCAATGGCACGTTTAAGTATGAATCCCGCAAAAAAGAAGTGCTTATCAGCGAAAAACCATACAGCATCAAGGCTTCCGGCAACACGCTGGTGCTTGCTACTGAAACACCGGGTGACTTTGCTTACATCATCAGGAATAAAGAAGGCCTGGAACTCAACCGCGTGGAATATAGCGTTGCGGGGTTAGGCAA
>JBAQME010000217.1:0-2458 GCA_049302535.1 Methylotenera sp. | reverse complement strand
AAAATTCTTCCTCTAGTAAAAAGGCTGCAAACACAATGAATCGCATATTTTTAATTCGTTTAATAACGGTCTTTTGTTTTTTACTGGCAATTAATACTTTGATTCAAACTGCTTGGGCCAAGGATGCTCAGCCATTGCAGGAGAATGCTGTCGTTGAAGCACAGGTTCAGCGGCTTTCAGAAGAGCTGCGCTGTCTCGTCTGCCAAAACCAGACCCTGGCCGATTCGCACGCGGAATTAGCCGAGGATTTGCGTCAGGAAATACGCGAAATGGCAGCTAAAGGCATGAGTGACCAGGCCATTATTGATTATCTGGTAGTGCGTTACGGTGATTTTGTGCGTTATCGGCCACCGCTTAAGCCAAGTACATTGATGCTGTGGTTTGGTCCTTTTGCTTTGTTGTTGGCAGGTGTCGTTGGCTTGGTTGTGATGCTGCGCAGGCGCGCAAAGCAGGCCGCAGATGCCCCGTTAAGCGTGGATGAAGCAAACAAGGTCAGTGAATTATTAAATAAGGAATCATAATGCTGGTGTTTTGGATAATTGCTATTGTATTGCTGCTAGTTGTGCTAGCGTTGATTCTGCCTGTATTGGTACGTCCTAATAATGTTGCAAAAACAGATGCCAATGCTGAAAAGCGCGCTATTTTTCGGCAACAGTTTGCCGAGCTTGAGCAGGATAAAACCAATGGTGTGCTTGATGCTGCTCAATATGATGTGGCTAAAAGTGAATTGGAACGTCGCTTCTTAGAAGAAGTTGGTGGTACAGAAAATCCCGTGGTTGTAAGTTCGCCGGATTGGCGCCTGACGGCTGTTTTATTGGTAGCATTACCTTTGGCGGCAGGATTGTTGTATTACAAGCTGGGCAACCCCGTTTCTATCTCAATTCCGGCAGTTTCACCTGATATTTCCGCATCTCAGCCCAAAACCGAGCATAGCACGATGGTGGAAGGGCTGGAGCCACTGCTTGAATCTTTGAAGAAAAAACTGGAAAAAGATCCAGGTAATGGCGAAGGGTGGGCTTTATTGGCAAGGTCCTATGTGGAGCTTAGGCAACATGCCAATGCAATACCGGCTTACGAAAAAGCGGTTAAGGCGATACCGGACGATCCGCAACTGCTAGCTGATTATGCTGATGCGTTAGCTGTTGTAAATGGACATAAACTTACCGGCAAACCCGAAGAACTGGTCAATCAGGCGCTCAAGCTCGACCCACATCATGTCAAGGCACTCATGCTGGCGGCAACTGCTGCTTTCGACCACAAAGACTACAAGCAGGCCATTAGCTATTGGGAGCGTTTGCAGCAAGATCTGCCTGCCGATTCAGAAATATTGCCTGAGGTCAAAGCGTCGTTGAACGAGGCGCGGGTGTTGTCTGGTGAAAAAGTGCAAACGCAGCCGGAGGTGAAAAGTATTGAGCAGCCTATAGCTACTGGCATAAGCGGAACCGTGCGTATATCGCCTAAATTAGCAGGTAAACTAGATTCTTCGTCTACCGTATTCATTTTTGCGCGTGCCACACAGGGTGCGCCTATGCCATTGGCGATTGTACGCACGACAGTGAGCAGCCTGCCCTATGCCTATCACCTGGACGATAGCACTGCGCTTATTCCTACCCATAAGTTATCACAGGCGAGTGAGGTGGTATTGGTTGCACGAGTATCTAAAACCGGCGATGCAAAACAGCAGGCCGGCGATTTGCAGGGCATAACTGCAGCGGTAAAGCCAAATGGTAAAACAGTTGATATTGAAATCAATCAGGTACTACCATAAGAATAATTCTACATAACCATGATTTAGTTTAATTACAGTAATAATTAAGGGGATAGTAATGCGATTTTTTTCAGCAGCATGCTTACTGCTAGCTAATATGACATTTACAGCCGGGTGTATCCCAGCAATGACTACGGCAGCAGGGGTCGGTGGGTCCGCCGCACTTAACCATACATTAACCGGTACAACTTATCGGACGTTTACAGCCCCGGCTGCAAAGGTCAGAGTTGCAACTGTCAATGCGCTAAGCCGCATGAAAATTACAGTGGTTTCCGAGGGCATGCAAGATAAAAGTAACGTTATATTATTTAGTGCAAAAACCAGCGAGCGAAATATTGAAATACAACTTGAGCCAATAAGTGCCAACACTACACGTATGAAAGTTGCTGCAAAGAAATCAATGTTTTTATACGATACTGCTACTGCAGAAGAAATTATTTTGCAAACCAAAAAGTACTTGGGCTAGATTGATAGTAATTGCAGGTTTCCAATAAGGTTAGATACAACAACCAAGGGGCTGAAAGTTTCTATCTTTCGGTATTTAATTGTTATAGTTAGGTAGGTTTTTGCAATAATATGCACTATAATTCGCCCCTCACGGAAGGGTGGATGAGTGGTTTAAGTCGCACGCCTGGAAAGCGTGTTTAGGCTAATAGCCTAACGCGGGTTCGAATCCCGCCTCTTCCGCCA
>JBAQME010000216.1:0-1834 GCA_049302535.1 Methylotenera sp. | reverse complement strand
GTGACCAATGCCAGTTTTTCAGGTGTTGTAGATTGGCCTTCCGTATTAATCACGATGCGCTGGTTTTTATTTTCAATAAAACCATTGCCGCGTACGCCGGTAGCTTTTTTTACCGCTTCTTCTACTTGCAGCAGTGAGATGCCGTAGCGAATCATTTTTTCAGGGTTAACCTGCACCTGGAACTGCCGTATTTTCCCGCCAAATACGTTAACATCGGCAACGCCTGGGATTGCCAGCAAATGCGGCACAATTGACCAGTCGACAAGCGTCCGTATCTCGGTAAGGCTGCGTGTCTTTGAAGTTAAGCCAAATCCCAGCACCGTGCTGGCAGAAGAGGTGAGCGGGGTGATGTTGGGCGTGATGCCTTGCGGTAATTTATTATTGATGGTCGATAAACGTTCGGCAATGACCTGACGGTTACGGTAAATGTCGGTCTTTTCATCAAAAATAATGGTAACAATCGATAGGCCAGGGATGGACTGGGAACGCATACTTTCAATACCCACAGTCCCTGCGATACTTGTTTCAATCCGCTGCGTGACCAGACTTTCTACTAGCTCGGCAGATAGACCTGGTGCCTCAGTCTGGATAATGGTCTGGGTGGGTGAAAACTCGGGAAATACGTCTAAATTGCTGCGAGTCAGGCTATAAAAGCCATATAAAATGACCAAGGTGGCCAGGCCAATAATGACGCCACTGAAACGAATGGAAAAGCGAACTAAAGCTGACATCATAATGATTTAGTCTTCGTTTTCATTGGTAATTTGTGATTTAAATTCTTCAGAAAGCAGTAACTGCGCACCGCTTGTTACCACTTGGTCTTTGGCTTTTAAATTACCCTGGTAAAACCAGCCATTTTCAACTTCGATATCAGTGCTGACGGGGATGCGGCTAAATTTATCAGTCCCTGTTTTTTGGTATACCCATGACTTTCCTGCATACCAAATGATTGCGGCATTGGGAATAATAACGCCATTATTAATTTTGTTTGATGTGGCATTTAGCGCATTTACCTGCATGCCGGCACGCAGCTCTTTGGTTTTTGCACGATAGAAATAGGTTTTGCCTTGAATCGTGGCGTTGCTGACAGGCGCGCGTGAAATGTAGTAGGCACGGATGGTGTGTGATGGTGCCGCGGTTGGGGCTATCATGATGCTGCTGTTTTCTTTAGGTTCTGCGGCATCGAATGGTAATGTTGTCTGTATGAGTACTTCTTGATTGGAAATCAGGTTTTGCAGTAATTCGCTTTTGGTTTGATTAATCGCGTGCTGCGTGAGCGTTTCGCCCCAAATCTGACGCATGCTGTCAGCAATGTTTTTCGCGTTTGATTCAGCAGCGGCTATTTTTGCCTCATCAGATTTTATATTGGATTTTGCAGCTGCAACGGCTTTGTCAGATACGTTTTTGTCATCCTGATTGAGTGCCTGCAGGCGTGTAAATTCATTTTTATTGTAGTTCAGCGCGGAGCGTAATACTTCAATTTCTGCCTTCGCAGCCAGATAACGGGTGCGAAGGTCAACCAGGCTGTCAATGCCCATAACATTGCCATAAGTACTAATGCTTGCTTGATGCGTGCTGGCACTGAGTGGGCTGGTGCTGATTTCGCTTTGTTTTTGTGTGGCTGGGCTGATAGTAATGATTGCCACGCCTTTTTCATTGACGACACGGCTAGGCGTTTCAATTTCTTCGTCAGCTTGCTGTGTTAAGGCTTCAAATTCGTCTTTGCCATAAAAAACCAACACCCAGAACAATATGACAATTAAAAATGCCTGTAAGCCAATGATAATAGCTAGTTTACGATTCATTTTTATTTCATCCCCATCAAGCTTGAAAA
>JBAQME010000215.1:0-3383 GCA_049302535.1 Methylotenera sp. | reverse complement strand
GTTTGCTGGGGATTCACACGACTGATGACACGCAGTATTTATTTGTGGATACACCAGGTTTTCAGCAGAAGCATCTTAACGCCCTTAATAAAGGCCTGAATAAAACCGTTACCCAAGTGTTAACGGAAGTGGATGTTGTTTTGTTCGTGATTGAGCCGATGAAGTTGGGCGATGCCGATCGCAAGGTGCTGAAACTGCTTTCAGAAAAAACACCGACAATTCTGGTGGTGAATAAACTGGATCTGATGGGTGATAAAGGCAATATATTGCCGTTAATCCAGGATTTTGACCTGGAATTCCCTTTTGCCGAAATCGTCCCGGTAAGCGCGAAAAAAAGCCTTAATTTAGACGAGTTATTAAAGTCTGTACGTAATTACCTGCCAGAGCAGCCCGCGATATATTCTGAAGATGAATTGACGGATAAGAATGAGCGCTTTTTAGCCGCCGAGCTTGTGCGCGAAAAGATTTTCAGATTATTGGGCGATGAAATACCTTATTCAGTGGCTGTTGAAATTGAAAAGTTTGAAGTGGTCGGTAAATTACGCCGTATTTTTTGCGCCATTATCGTAGACAAGGAAAGCCAGAAGCCGATGCTGATCGGCAAGGGCGGTGAAAAGCTAAAGCAAATTTCCACTGAGGCACGGCAAGATATGGAAAAACTGTTTGGCGGTAAAGTCTATCTTGAAACCTGGGTCAAGGTGAAGGGCGGCTGGGCAGACGACGAGCGTGCGCTGAAGTCGCTTGGTTATTAACAGATATCAGGTAAATAGTACCAGCCATCATGGTATTGATGGACAAACGTAAATTCTATGGCTTCAGTCAGTACGCACCGTCAGGACAATCAGGCAGTTTACGTCCTGCATACTTATCCATTTAAAGAAACCAGTCTGGTTGTTGAGTTGTTTGCGCGTAATTTCGGGCGTGTGGCAACGACAGCAAAAGGTGCAAGGCGCCCACGCTCGGCAATGCGCGGGTTGCTGCAGGCGTTTCAGCCCATGTTGGCAACCTGGTCCGGTAAGCTGGAGCTTAAAACATTACACAGTCTGGAATGGAATGGCAGTTTACTGCTGCTGCAAGGTGAGGCGCTCATGTGCGGCTTTTACCTGAATGAGCTACTGTTGAGATTGCTGCCGCGCGAAGATCCGCATGAGGCTTTGTTTGAGTATTATGCCGATACCTTAAAAATATTGGCGAGCGGGCAGGATCTTGCAACGACCCTGCGCAGGTTTGAGCTGAAGTTTCTGCAAGAGCTTGGTTATGCGATTCCACTGGAATCGGATGTGAACGCAGCGCCGATATTGGATTTGCAGCAATATCGCTATGAAGCCGAGCACGGCGCATTCAAGTTGCAAGGTGCGTTAGGCCGCCATGATAATGGCGTACAATTATCAGGCAAGACCTTGATTGATATGGCGAATGACGATTACAGCAATGCGCAGACCAAGCAACAGAGCAAGCAGCTGATGCGCTATTTACTGGCGCATTACCTAGGCGACAAACCGCTGCATACCAGGCAGTTATTAATTGATTTGCAGGACTTTTAAATGATTAAATTAGGTGTAAACATCGACCACGTTGCAACCATCCGTCAGGCGCGTGGTACCAAATACCCAAGTGTGGTGCAGGCAGCGTTGAGGGCAGAGCAGTCCGGTGCGGATAGCATCACGCTGCATTTGCGTGAAGACCGGCGCCATATGCAGGATGCCGATATTTTCGCACTGCGCCCGCTGCTGCAGACCAAGATGAATCTTGAGTGTGCGGTAACGGATGAAATGGTGGATATCGCACTGAAGGTGGCACCACAGGATGTGTGCCTGGTGCCGGAGCGGCGTGAAGAGCGGACTACCGAGGGTGGTCTGGATGTAGCTGGCAATTTCAGCAATGTGCAAAATGCCGTGAAAAAATTAGGTGATGCCGGTATTCGCGTCTCATTGTTCATCGGCCCGGATATCGTACAGATAGATGCGGCAAAAAAGACCGGTGCTCCCGTGATAGAACTGCATACCGGTACGTTTGCAGATGCTGAGAATGAAACAGCGAAAATGGCAGAATTGGCACGTATCAAGAAAGCGCTAGACCATGCGCTAAGCCTGGGTTTGATTGTTAATGCCGGACACGGTTTGCATTATCATAATGTGCATGAAATCGCTGTAATGAAGGGGTTTGATGAACTGAATATCGGGCATGCGATTGTTGCACATGCGCTATTTGTCGGCTGGGACAACGCTGTGCGCGAGATGAAAGCGTTAATTAAAGAGTTTTCACCAAAATAAGCGAGTAATACTGCAAATGATATTCGGCATAGGTACAGATATTGTTGAGGTTTCACGCATTAAATCGTCAATTGAGGAGTTCGGTGATGGTTTTGCACAGCGTATCCTGGCGGAAAGTGAATTCTTGAGCTATCAGGAATCGCACATCAAAGCGCGTTTTTTAGCCAAACGTTTTGCTGCAAAAGAGGCGTTCTCCAAGGCGCTAGGCACGGGCTTGCGCGCGCCTGCAACCTTGCAAAATATCGCAGTTTCACATGACGACTTAGGTAAGCCGGTGCTGATTCTGGCGCCGGAATTGCAAGCCCTATTGCAAGCCAAAAACATCAGGCAGACGCATATCAGTATCAGCGATGAAAAAAACCTGGCAGCAGCATTTGTGGTGCTTGAGACATGACACTGGCTGCACATTCCACACTAGATAGTTCTGATACGATTGATGCGGCACGTCGCTTTGGCGGTGTGTCTCGTCTCTACGGCGCAGATGGTTTGGCAAAATTGCAAGCAGCACATATCTGCGTCATCGGCATCGGCGGTGTAGGCAGTTGGGCTGCAGAAGCCTTGGCGCGTAATGCGGTAGGGACTATTACGCTCATTGATTTGGATAATATTGCGGAATCCAATGTAAATCGGCAATTGCATGCAGTGGATGGTGCTTTTGGCAAGGCAAAAGTGACCGCAATGCGCGAACGTATCCATGGCATAAACCCGCTTGCGGCCGTGCATGAAATTGAAGATTTTGTAACGCTGGAAAATGTAGGCGTCATGCTTGAGCGAAATTACGATGGCGTGATTGATTGTATTGATGATGCCAAAGCCAAGATGGCAATAGCGGCGTTTTGTAAAACACATGACATTCCACTTGTCACAACCGGTGGTGCGGGTGGCCGTCTGGACCCTACCAGGATCAAGCTGGCAGATTTATCGCTGGTGACAGGTGACCGGCTGCTGGCAAAAGTGAGGAATGGTTTACGACGCGATTATGCTTTTCCTAAAGGGCAGGATTTGACAAACAATGCTGCCAAAAAGAATAAAACTGCCAGACCTAAATCATTGCTGTTTGGCATTACTGCGGTCTACTCAGATGAAACCGTTATTCAACCCGATCGTACC
>JBAQME010000214.1:0-2256 GCA_049302535.1 Methylotenera sp. | reverse complement strand
AGTTTAAGCAGGTTACACAGCTCAATAAATTCGCCTTTTAATTCAAATGTTGTCGTTTCCATAGGTATCCTTTAATAGTTATCCTTTAAGGGGGAGCGGCAGTCCAGCTGCAACAAAACTTACCTTGGTTGCCAGCTGAGCAATGGCCTGATTGAGCCTGCCTTGTTCATCCTGAAACTGACGGTTGATTTCTCCTAGCGGTACAATGCCCATGCCTACTTCGTTGCTGACGAGTAAAACTGTACTTTGCAGCTTCGGTAAGGTTTCCAGCAGGCTTGCCCGTTCAGTTTGCCAATCAAGATTATCCGGGCGCTCGCAGTCAGGGCAAATGCACTGTGCAAGCCATAAAGTCAGGCAGTCTACAATTACTAATTCGCCTGCCTTGGCGTGTGTTTGCAGGGTTTGGCCCAGGTTGAAAGCTTGCTCTACTGTTTTCCAGTGGGCAGGGCGTCTGATTTTGTGATGCTCAACACGTTGCCCGAATTCCTGGTCATACACTTGTGCCGTAGCAATATAAGTAACGGGCAAGCCGCTTTCAGTTGCCAGTTTTTCAGCAAACGCACTTTTGCCGGAGCGGGCGCCACCTAAAATTAAGTGCACATTATTCATGAGTGTTCCATTGATTTTCCATCACCATCTCGGCCAGATGTTTGGCTTGCCGCCAGCCCGTTTCAATCAGCATGGGTTCTTTATAGAAAGTATTTACGTGCCCCAAGCACAATACCGCGATTGGCTTGGCATCAGACGGTATATTCAGCAAAGCGCCAAGTTTGACCGGATCAAAAAGTGACACCCAGCCCATGCCCAGACCTTCGGCACGCGCAGCCAGCCACATGTTCTGAATGGCGCAGCTGACCGAGGCAAGATCCATTTCAGGTAAAGTCCTGCGTCCAAAGATATGGCCTTCACGTTTATCGCACAGGGTAACAACCAATAGCTCGTCACAGTCCAATATACCTTCAACTTTCAGGCGTAGAAACTCCGCCATGCGCGTAGTGTTTTCATACTCACCGATGGCTTTTGCAGTATTAATACGCTCTTCATCCACCAGTTGATGGATGCTTTTGCGGATATCCGCATCGGTAATCCTGATAAAGCGCCATGGCTGCATCAGGCCCACGCTGGGTGCTTGATGCGCTGCCTGCAATATGCGGGTGAGTATTTCAGCATCAATGTGCGTGGGCAGGAAGTGCCGCATATCCCTGCGTTCGGCGATTACGCGGTAGACGGCAGCGATATCAGCGTCGGAATAACGGTGCGGATTCATGTTGTACTACCTAAAAATAGCTTTGCCGCTGCTTCAGGGTTAGAGGCAAAGTAAAAATGCAAAAAACTGGCGTGAATCGAGCCATGCCGGTAAATATTCTCTGTTTTGCCAAAATGGGTTGAAGCGCCGGCAATAGGAACCAGCGTAGTTTCAAAGCTGCCGTAATGAAAAGTATGCGCACCCAGCTCACCCTGCGGTAATTCAGCTCTTAAAGACCCCAAACCCTGCAAGCGTTTGTGGATTTGACTTTTTCCCGGCAGTAAACCAAATGTGGGGCTGTTATCAATGCTTTCGGATAGCGCCATCATGCCGCCACACTCGGCAAGTATCGGTTTATTGGCATTAAAAGCTGCCTGTAAGGCATGGCGTATAGCGGAGTTGTTGCTGATTTCATTAAGGTGCAGTTCCGGATAGCCGCCGGGCAGCCAGTAAGCATCAGCTTCCGGCAAGCCCTGGTCATGCAGTGGGGAGAAAAACTTGAGTGTTGCACCCATCTCCGTTAAGCAATCCAGATTGGCCTGGTAGATAAAACAAAAAGCTGCATCGCGGGCGATAGCGATTGTTCTGTTGGCAAGCAACTTGGGCAGGGTTTTCCCCCCTGGGGCTTTAAAAACCACGGATGGCGGCAAGGGCAGTGCGGATGATTCAGCTAATGCTTTTGCCGCAGTTTCGATTTTTTCTTCAAGATCCTTGATTTCACTTGCTCTGAACAGGCCAAGATGCCGCTCAGGCAGGCTTAAGCTTTCATTCTTTGCCAATGCGCCAAACCAGCTTAAATGCTGAGGTAAACTGTCGCGCAAGAGCTTGGCATGCCCCTCGCTCCCTACCTTGTTGGCCAATACACCTGCGCCAATGAGTGCGAGTTTATAACCCAATAAGCCTGCAGCAAGCGCGCCAAAGGTTTGTGCCATGCCGCCTGCATCGATGGTGAGTATTACCGGCAGGCCAAAGCGCAGCGCGATGTCCGCGCTGGAAGGCGTGCCGTCATA
>JBAQME010000213.1:0-1763 GCA_049302535.1 Methylotenera sp. | reverse complement strand
TACACGAAATCCATCAGTTAAAACCAAACCATTACAGGAACACTTGGATTTTTTGATTAGATCACCAGCCGACACTGAATCAAATTCCCCAAAATCTTTGAAAATGGCGGGATGGGTAATTATTATTGCAATAATCGCAATTATTCTCAGTGTGAATAATTTTGGCTATTTGCTAGTCTAATTTTAAGTTCAGATCAAAAGGAACCGGTTATGCACAATTGGAATGGTTGGGATTGGTCTTATGGAGGAGGATTTATTATGGGATTCGGAATGTTACTTGTATGGCTTATCCCGCTCGGGCTAATTATTGCGTTAGTGATGTATTTGAATAACCAGGGTAGGACAACAAAACAGCCTGAAACCGCAATTGAGTTATTGGAAAAGGCTTATGCTCGCGGCGAAATTAACCGGGATGAATTCCTGCAAAAGAGACATGATCTAAGAGACTTGGGAAAAACATTGCATCAAGAATAGTATGATAAATCTAACGATTCTTTGAATCACCGTATCGCTGCCAGACACTTTTCAGCCGTTTAATACTGCCTTTTGTATTTTTTCTTCTGCATCTTTGAGCGCCTGCTTTGGGTGGCGGCAGACTGTAAGCAAAAAAGTATCCAGTTTTATCCCTTTTGCTGTTAAATGAAAAAAGGCTGAAATCCTTATGGAATCAGCCTTTTTGCTTTTGTGGTGCACACACGATGATGAATCTTGGCACTGGATGGAATTTGTGATGATAGCTAACGTTCAACTGGCGGAGCGTCCTACTCGAAGCGTTTGTTAGCCGCGTTATGGCCCCTGAGATATGATTTCAACCACATTTCCATTTAAATCAACCTTCGCCATAACCCAGTTTTTCACTACGCCCCCAAAAGCATTCTTGCCCCGGAATGTGGTTTTAACAATTAGATGATCTCCTTTGTCCCAGAACACAGTTTTTTCGTGCTCGTATGAGTTGGGGTCGTTCATCGATTTCTTGATTACCTCCGTCAAGCCTCTATGTGACCCATCCCAAGCACTAAAATGCTTCTCTATTTCAGCCTTTCGAATTTCTTCTGGGGTTTTTGGTACAGAGGACGTCGATGTGTCATTTGACGAAAATACACTAATAAGCACCATTACAATGATACCCAGCAGAATAAGCGTGCCGCATCCATATTGTTTTTGCTGTTTCTTGATTGGAGCCCCGCAATGAGGGCATGCCTCTGCTTTCGAAGATACTTCCTTTCCACACTCTTTACATTTTGATAGTGCCATACTGCTTCCCCTTTGAACGGCTAACGTTTGAATTAAGGGGCGCGCTTTAGCGCGTCCCACTTGAATGATGGGTTGGGCATAGACATAACTTTTGACCAGAAAAGAAAGCCTACGAATAAAGAAAGCAGCAATAGCAATAGACAGATATTGCCTAAGGTAGAACTGGGATACCAGCTAACCGTATTGAACAGAGAGCTTTTCCATGCCGCGACAATGAATAAAGAAAAGATACCTAGTACCCCGATTTGGGCGAAGAAGGATAAGAACAGAATAAGGTGAATATGAAAACCCTTGTGAGTGCGGAGAAGCATAAAAACCGTATTACACATCACGATAACCACAACCCCAACAGCAAAGGTTAGATGCACTATCACATTAATGGGTTGGAACGCGTCCCAATTAGAGACCAAACGGAGAACATCATTAACCACGAGTGCGGAAAATAAAAATAACAAGCCAGCATGGATAAATTTCATGATGCCCAACGTTTGAATTAAGGGGCGCCGTTA
>JBAQME010000212.1:0-2808 GCA_049302535.1 Methylotenera sp. | reverse complement strand
AATGACGGCAGTGCTGAGGCTCGAATATTGATAGACCTTGCGCAATGCAAATTGCAATCATGATGTTCAAAGATACGATTTTTATTCCAGATGTCATTAAAAAATCCCTTGTAAAAGGGGATGCATTTGATGCCATCATGCGAATGCAAGGTAAAGCGTTTAGAGATGTACCCGGCCGTAAAACCATACAAGTAAACCTGGGTGGTGAGAGTTACTTTATTAAGCAACATTTTGGTGTTGGCTGGCGTGAGATTTTCAAGAGTTTTTTAAGCTTCAAAAAACCCATTTTAGGGGCGCTTACTGAAGTCAAAGCGATACAGAAGCTGACAGATATCGGTATCGCCACTACGCCTCTGGTCGGTTATGGTGTAAAAGGGTTTAACCCGGCAACGCAACAATCATTCATCATCACCCGGGATCTGGGCGATATTGTCTCGCTGGAAGATCTGTGTGCAGATTGGCAGAACAATCCCCCTGATACGGAGTTCAAGCGCAAGCTAATTATCGCGCTGGCACAGCTCGCTGCGCGTTTGCACGGTGCCGGGCTATGTCACCGCGATTTTTACTTGTGCCATTTTGTGCTTAAAAAAGCCCAATTAGCACAAGGTGCGATGGATCTGATTTTAATCGACTTGCACCGCATGCTGATGGCGCAACCCACTGACGGCAGTGCCGTGATGAAAGATATTGCAGGCTTGTTTTTTTCTGCCAGGGATTGTGGGTTTACAGCAGAAGATTGGGTCTTGTTTAGACAGTATTATCTGCCGCAGACAGCTGACTTCTGGTCAAAAGTCGAAGTGCGGGCAAACCAGCTTTACTCAAAATTTCACAGTGATAAATTTCAAAAAAGACTCTCTGCCGAAAAATCTGTAATCGATTAATCTGGTCAGGTGTTGGGTGTGGTTTTCTTGTTTAAGGTGTGCCTTCTTTGTTTGTGGCGTGGGTAGTGCCATAAATACTGCGTTGGTTTTTGTGCAATTTGCTGCTCAATTGCCTGATTGAGTAAGGCCGGTGTGGCAATTGCACCGTCTGCCAGTTGCGTCAGATGAATTTCAAAGCCTTTCCCATCTGGCAGCCGCTCACCAAA
The DNA here is from genome assembly GCA_049302535.1 of Methylotenera sp. Classification (GTDB taxonomy): domain Bacteria; phylum Pseudomonadota; class Gammaproteobacteria; order Burkholderiales; family Methylophilaceae; genus Methylotenera. The sequence goes on along the minus strand of JBAQME010000212.1, from coordinate 1,721 downwards.
TGCCATAATGACGGCTGCTCCCGTTTTTTCAGCGAGTTTACTGGCTAAAGTCATGGTGTAGGCCGGTTTGCCGAAGAATGGCGCCCATTCGCCTTCTCCCGAAGCCGGAATCTGGTCAGGCAGTATGCCGACAGCTTCTCCCCTTTTCAGGGCTTGCAGCAAGGTGCGTACGCCCTGCAGGTTTGCCGGTGTAAGGTGCACGTTTTTACGTGAACGTCCTTTTTGAATAAACGGCATGAGCCACTTCATTTTTGGCGGGCGATATAACACTGTGATCGGGTGCTGGTTGCCATAGAAAATGGAGGTGATTTCAAAGCAGCCCAAGTGCGGCGTGAGGAAAATGATCCCTTTGTTTTTTGCAATTGCCTCATCTACGATGTGCCAGTTATTGCACGTTTTTACCCAAGACAGTAGCTCGGCCTCTTTCTTTTGCCAAAGTGCCAGGCTCTCTAAAATTGATTTTCCTGATTCTATAATATTAAGATTTACCGCCCGGTTTAAACTGGCCTCATCTTTGTAAAGTTGGCTTTGTCGCAGGTTTGTGACAATCATGGCCCTGGATTTGGGTGATAGCAAGAACACGATGCGCCCAAGCAGTGCGCCCAAGCGGTGAATAGTAACAAGCGAGCATGCCGCCAGCGGTTTTAATAACAATCTAAGCATGTCTAAAATCATAACATAATGGCCGTCAATACAACTTGGCGACGGTAGTTGGCTTGACTGATATAATTACGGAAGTGATGCGTCACAAAACTACACCAATAAAACTACGTCAATAACACTGGAAGGGTTCTTCTTGATAAAAATCTGGATTGTCATATTAAGCGTCCTTTTGACCGGATTGCTGTTCGGCTCGGCAGATCGTGCCATTGATAAAATTCAAGAATCAAGAATTGCCGAAACTTCGCGTGAAATGGTGGTTGGTAACGAATGGCTGGTGCCGCATTATAACGGTGAGTTGCGCCTGCAAAAGCCCCCGCTTACTTACTGGACCACTGCCGCCAGCTATAAAATGTTTGGTGTCAGTGAAATATCAACACGATTGCCATCAGCACTGTTTGGATTGCTGACGGCAGGGCTGCTCTTTGTTTGGGCCAAGCGCGAAATCAACCTCAGCACGGCAGGCAGCATAGCGCTGATGTTGACAACGAGTTTTTTAGGATTCCGCTACTTTAGAAGCGGCGAGGCAGATGCGACACTGATATTTTTTATCTCCCTGGCTTGCTTTGCAGGCTTCAGCCTGTTTGAATCGGGCAGTAAGCGGCTAGTCTGGCTGCTGATGCTCGCGCTAGGGCTAGGATTTCTGACCAAAGGCCCCGCGGCAGTTGCAATACCGCTGCTCACAATCGTGGCTTATGCATTTTCAATCAAACGGTTGCCAGTTTTAAAAGCGATGGCGAATCCTGTTGGTTTGGGCATTTTTTTATTGACTGCTTTTGGCTGGTATGCCTGGATTTTGCTGACGATGCCTGATATTGCGCAACATTTCTTTAGCAAACAGGTAGATGAAACTTTTATCAGTGGCACGCACCAACAGCCAATCTACTGGTATTTGGCGCATGCGATAGAGTTTTTCTCGCCCTGGAGCCTGCTGTTAATTCCTGCCGGAATATGGTGTTATAAAAACAGGCCTCTGCCAAAGCTCATTCAGTTTTCTATTGTCTGGCTGGGGGTGGTGTTTGTGCTGCTGACGTTTACAGTAAACAAACAGACGCAATATG
>JBAQME010000211.1:0-4576 GCA_049302535.1 Methylotenera sp. | reverse complement strand
GGGCTGCATTGCATCAATTCCCATCGGATGCCTGGGTGCGCTATATGGAAGAAAAATACTCCAGCCGTTTTCACGGTAACAGCATCCACATGCAGTTGGATTTGTTGTATGAATACTGCCAGTTCGTGATTCATCGATTCGGGTTTCCGGCACGTGACTGGGTGACGCTATGGCGCGGGGTAAATAGCCATGATGAACCCACCATCACTGAAACCAGGCTCGAAAAAGGCCAGCATCTTGTGCGGCTTAACAATCTGGTGTCGTTTACCACGTCGCGTGAACGTGCGGACGAGTTCGGTGATTGGATACTAGAAGTCAAAGTGCCTGTTGTCAAATTGCTTTTCTTCCCTGATTTACTGCAAAAACCTTTATTGGCAAGTGAAGGTGAGGTGCTGGCCCTGGGTGGCTATTATTCAGTGAAAGCGAGCTATGCGTAAAGATATACTCAATACTGACATGTTCACCGAAAAGCCGCAGGACGAAATACCATCAGGGCTTCATCGCCGCGCTCTGGGGGCTTATCTAGGGTTAGCCGTAGGTGATGCTTTAGGCGCGCCGGTAGAGTTTCTTACCAAACGCGAAATTGCCCAGCGTGGCACACATCGTGAAATGACCGGTGGCGGCTGGCTTAAACTCAACCCTGGCCAGGTTACCGACGATACTGAAATGTCGCTTTATTTAGGCCGCGCCTGGATACAGGCTGGCGGCTGGGATGCCCATATTGCGGCTTTACACCTGGTGGCGTGGCTAAAGCGCTATCCGATAGACGTAGGCAACACCTGCCGCCGCGGCATCCGCCGCTATATGCTGGACGGCACATTGCAAGGTTTGCCCAGCGAGAGTGATGGCGGCAACGGCGCTGCCATGCGTATTCTGCCGATTGCCCTAGCCACATTGGGTAATGATACTGCTTTTGAACAGGCCGCAATTGAACAGGCACACATTACACACCATCATCCATTATCAGACGCAGCTACGCTGGCCTTAGGCTATATGGTGCATGCGCTGCTGGCTGGACAGGGCGTAAAGGCATGTCGCAATCTTGCCAATGCACTAATTAAAACCCACCCGCAGTTCCGATTTTCTCCCTATCCTGGCCGCGCCAGCGGTTACATTGTGGATACCATGCAAACCGTATTGCATCATTTCTTTTACACGGATAATTTTGAAGATTGCGTTGTAGCCACCGTCAATTGCGGTGAAGATGCAGACACCACAGGCGCTATTGCCGGCATGCTGGCTGGGGCGCTATACGGGGCAGATGCGATACCGCAGCGCTGGATAGACCGGCTGGATCCGGCGATAAAAACCGAGATTGAATATCAAACTAAAGCGTTGCTAAAAGGAGTCAAACCATGACCACCATTATCTTTTACGAAAAACCCGGATGCGCCAGCAACACTAAACAAAAAGTACTATTGGCAGCGGCCGGGCACACCGTATTTGCCAAAAGCCTGCTCACCGAACTCTGGACACGGGAACGACTGCTGGAATTTTTTGGTAGTCGGCCAGTTACCGACTGGTTCAACCGTGCTGCTCCCAAGGTAAAGGCAGGAGAAATCATTCCGGAACAGGTCAGTGCCGATGAGGCCTTGGCGATGATGTTAACTGAGCCATTGCTGATTCGCCGCCCGCTACTGGAAGCCGATGGCCGCCGTGAGATCGGTTTTGATATCGAACTAATCGATGCCTGGCTAGGTTTGAACAGAAAGCTCGATGTCGATATGGACAGCTGTTCAAAAAGGGACAAGCCGTGCCCTTAACTGAAGAAGGGCGGTAAACTTTGAAATCATTGGAAATAACAGGGTTCAATAATGCAAATTACACCTGCAAAAGCTTCTGACATCCCGGCGCTTTGTGAACTGCTTGGCATCCTGTTTTCTCAGGAAGCAGACTTCAACCCAGACTTCAATGCACAAAGCCGAGGCTTGGCTCGCATCATTGGCAACCCCGATGTTGGGCTTATCTTGGTTGCCCGACGAGATGCCCAGGTCGTAGGTATGGTGAGTCTTCTCTACACGATATCTACAGCACTCGGCGCTCGCGTTGCGTTACTGGAAGATATGGTGATTTCTCCCGGCATGCGTGGTTCTGGGGTAGGCTCAAGACTACTAGAACAAGCCATACAAACCGCGCGTTCAAGTGGATGCAAACGCATTACTCTACTCACCGATCATGACAATGAGTCAGCACAACGTTTTTATCAAAGGCACGGCTTCACTTTTTCGGCCATGATTCCTCTCCGTCTTTCACTTGGTGAATAGGGTACTTTCCGTTACTTAATCTTCGGCGTTGTGTAGGCTTCTTTCACAAGCCACCTGCGCGCGGGCGCTCAGCCTATCTTATCAGCCAGCCAGTTCGGTACATGAGCCGGCGCACCTGGCCATGCAGTAATTCCTGGATTCGGCATCTCGCCTTAAATTTGTTAAAGACCCTATTGATTGTATGTATTTTTCCCTGACTGCGTGAAATGATTGTTGACATTTGTTAATGATAATGATTATCATTTGCATCTATCGCAAATTTTAACTCAAGGGTAAATAATCATGCATATCTTTAACCGGAATTTAATCGCTGTGACAGCACTGATGCTGACGCAGGTGGCGCAGGCGGACGAAAGTATATTGGGCTATATCAAGGGGGCAGAAACCTTGCCCAAGGGCTCCGTTGAATTGGATCAGACATTTACTTACCGTGACGACAAAGGAGCCGGCAGCTACCATGCATGGGATTCCAAAACCGAGATCGAATATGGTGTCACCGACAGATTCACCGCTGCCGGCTACCTGAAAGCGCAGTCAATTGATATGCACGGACTGGTGGTCGACGGTTATCTACCTGGCAACGAGGACTACAGCATGAAGCCGTCAGGTGTTGAAGCCTCATTCAAGTACAATTTCCTCAGTCCGGCCAAGGATGATTTCGGCCTGGCCGGCTACCTGTCTCTCGGTTATGACTGGCTGGATAAACATTCCGGCCAAGACAAGGACAAGTATTCCATTGAGGCGGAGTTGCTAGCTCAAAAATATTTCATGGAAGGGCAGTTAATCTGGGTAGGCAATGTCGGCATGGGGGCCGCCCACGCAAAACGTGACGCATTGTCAGCTAGCCGCCTGGCTGGCCTGCCCGCCGGTTTTGACTGGCCTACCACACCGGAAATGGAAATTGAATTGAAAGCCGGTACAGGTGCAAGCTATCGCTTTGCCCCCAACTGGTATGTCGGGGCGGAAACGCTTTATGAAACCGAATTCGAAACAGAGGTCGGCCAAGAGCGCTGGTCATTGTTTGCCGGCCCTACACTACATTACGGCGGCAAGGACTGGTGGGCGACGTTAACCTGGTTCCAGCAACTGCACGGTGGCGGCGAAAAATTTGACGGGCAGGATGATACCGGCCTGCACCTCATCGAAAAGACCAAGCAGGAAGTTCGTCTGAAATTCGGTATTGAATTCTAAGGTGGACATCATGAACGAACTTGACATGAAAAAATTATGGCTGCTGCCGATGGTCGCCGTTGTCACGTCAGCGTATGCAGCGGATTACCTTTCCACCGCCCAGGCACAGAAACTGATATTTCCCGACGCCCAAGTTGCCCAACCATTGCTGGTTAAGCTGGGCGAAGGGCAACGCGACAGGATTAAAACGCTATCTGGCCTGCGCCAGCGCTGGGAGGAGCAGAAGGTATGGCGCATGGAGAAAGACGGTAAGTTGCTAGGTTGGTTTATCGTCGATGACGTGGTCGGCAAGCACGAGTTCATCACCTACGGTGTCGGGCTTTCACCGGACGGCCATGTCGTTGGCATTGAAATCATGAGCTATCGTGAAACCAAGGGCGACCAGATTCGCGAGGCGGGCTGGCGCAAGAACTTTGTGGGCAAGACGCTGGCCGATCCGTTCAAGCTGGACGAGGACATCCCCAACATCAGCGGCGCGACCTTATCCAGCCGCAATGTAACGGATGGCATCAAGCGGCTGCTTGCACTGCAAAAAGTGGCTTTGTCCGGTGGGTAGCGTCAGGCGCATGCGTCCTTTACTGGGCACTTATGTCGAGATCGGCGTAGAGTCATCAGTAAGCGCACCTGAACCAGCCATTGCCGCTGCCTTCGACGCTGTGGCGGAAGTACAGTTGCGGTTGAGTTTCCACGATGCACGCAGTGACCTGACCCGCTTGAACCAGTCTAACGGTAGCGAAGTCCTCATGCATCCGCTCAGCATACGTGTGCTACGGCTGGCAAGAGCGATGACCTGCGCCAGCGGCGGCCTATTCAACTGCACGGTGGGTGGTGCATTGGTGGGCTTAGGCGTGTTGCCAGATCATGGTAGTGGCGGAAGGCTTGACTGCGGTAGCGCCGAAGATATCCAGTTGCAATGGAACAAGGCGCGCCTGCGGCGCCCTGTGCTCGTCACCCTGGATGGCATTGCCAAGGGTTATGCGGTCGATTACGCAATCAAGTCTATGCAGCGCCACGGAGTCACGGCCGGCTGGGTCAACGCCGGCGGCGATCTACGCGTGTTTGGCGACATGGTGCTGCCAGTGCGTCAGCGCGAAATAGATGGCAGATATGCAGCATTGGGC
>JBAQME010000210.1:0-2861 GCA_049302535.1 Methylotenera sp. | reverse complement strand
ATAATGTGATAACCGAATTCAGATTCAACCAAATTACTTACTTCGTTTACCTTCATGCTGAATACGGCATCTTCAAACGGTTTCACCATCGCCCCACGGCCAAAACTGCCTAAATCACCGCCTTTGGCAGCCGATCCAGGGTCTTGTGAGTTTTTAGTAGCCAGTTCTTCAAATGATTTTGGATTCTTTTTAATTGCAGCCAGAAGTGCTTCAGCTTTTGCTTTTGCCTCCTGCTTTTGTGCGGGCGTGGCATTGACACCGAAACCAATCAGAATATGGCTAGCACGCCTCTGTTCATTACCCTGGAACTTGGATGCATTTTCATCATAAAATTTCTTAACCTCTGCATCATCAACCTTAATGGTCGGTATCAAACTGCTAGCTGATAACAGTAAAAATTCAATTTTCACCTGCTCAGGAACACGTAATTTATCTTTATGCTGTTCATAGTAAGCTTTGACTTGTGCAGGATCAATTTTCACCTGATCAATAAAATCTTTGGTTTTAATTTCAGATACAGTTACTACACGTTTTTGGTTGAGCAGTTTTAATGTATTGTCTGCACGTGCATTGGAAATGAAACCAAGCTTAGCAATACCATCTTGTGCCTGCTGTGCCAGCAAATCAGAGCGTATTCCGGCTTCGAATTTTTTAGGTGTTAATTTGTTCTGCTGCAGCAATTGGTCATATAACTCTTGCGAAAACTTGCCATCTTTTTGAAATGTTGGCATACCGGTAATATATGTGGCAAGTTGCGCATCACTAATTGCATAATTAGCATGCTTAATTTCTTTTTCCAGCAACTGCTGATTAACCAGTTTATCCAGCACCATTAATTTAACTTCAGGGCTATCAAGCTGCGCTTGATCTACTTTCCCTTCTGACTGCATGCGATTGCGTAAATTTTGCAAGGCATTTGAATACTCCTGTATAGATATATCACTACCGTCAACTTTAGCAACAGCGGCATTATGGCCAGCTTGACTCAAATAAGAATCAATGCCAAACAATGCAAAAGGAATGGTAATCAAGGCTAATATGGCTTTACCAACCCAGCCTTGTGCTACAGAACGGATACTATCTAACATAAAATTCTCTTCTTAAATTTTCACTAAACCAGTAAAAAGTAAAACAGTTGCAAACCCATAAAAATAACAATTGCCAGCTAAAAGCGCAACTAATATATCACAAGTTTTAATGGATACACGTAAACATCAAATCATTAAAAATCGAACATGAAATAGAAATAAAAAAAGCGAGTCCTAAGACTCGCTTTTTTTATTTGGCGGAGTGGACGGGACTCGAACCCGCGACCCCCGGCGTGACAGGCCGGTATTCTAACCAACTGAACTACCACTCCATAAAACTTGGCGCATTATAAAACACTTAATACACCTTAAAAATTTGCGCTTCTAAAATTTACAATTTTATTTTGCAAATTTTTTACAAAATAAAGAGTGCTTAAACTACCAGCACTCTAAATTTAATAAATTAGAAACGGCTTAGTCACATTTAACATTATCGTCGGTTTTTTGGTGGGTGCTAACGGGGTCGAACCGCTGACATTCGCCTTGTAAGGGCGACGCTCTACCAACTGAGCTAAGCACCCTGCCTAACCAACGAAAACGCTAGTTTACAGCATCTTTAAGCGCTTTACCAGCCCTAAATTTAGGAGAATTTGCAGCTTTTATCTTAATTGTCGCTCCAGTGCGTGGATTACGGCCGTTACGAGCAGCACGCTTACCTACGTAAAATGTACCAAAGCCAATCAATGTTACTAAATCACCTTTTTTTATTGCTTTTGTAATTGCAGCTGTGGTTGCATCCAACGCACGCCCAGCAGCAGCTTTAGAAATACCTGCAGTACTTGCAACTTGATCAATCAGTTCTGATTTATTCACGTGTAATCCCCTCTCAAGGTTTATTAAATAAAAACAACGGTAATTTCTTTGGGTAATAAATCCCCGTATCAGCTTTATATCAAGCCAACAAAGGCTATGTCAAGCGTTTATACGTGCATCAACACACTTATTTTTTCAATGTTTTATTGCATCAGTTGCAGATGACTGACTTTCCTTAGATTTATCAGCAGGTTGAACCTCTTTTGTAAGGTTCTCATTAACGTCGGCGACTAATGGCAATGGCTCTGGTTTTGAAGCCAATGCTAATGCAAGTACATCATCTATCCACTGCACGGGATGAATATCCAAATGATTTTTGATATTCTCCGGCACGTCAGCCAAGTCCTTGACATTTTGCTGTGGTATCAATACCGTTTTGATTCCACCTCGATGTGCTGCCAATAACTTTTCTTTCAAACCGCCAATAGGTAATACTTCACCTCTCAGCGTAATTTCACCGGTCATCGCTACGTCTGCACGCACGGGAATACCGGTCAAAATAGAAACCAGGGCCGTCGTAATTGCAATGCCCGCACTCGGACCATCTTTAGGTGTTGCACCTTCAGGAAAGTGAATGTGAATGTCATGCTCTTCATAAAAGTTATCCGGGATACCAAGACGCTGCGCGCGACTGCGTACTACGCTCATTGCGGCTTGTGTTGATTCTTTCATAACGTCACCGAGCTTACCTGTGGTAGTGGTTTTACCTTTACCCGGCAACAATACCGCTTCAATCGTCAACAATTCCCCGCCTACCGACGTCCAGGCAAGACCCGTTACCTGACCAACCTGGTTTTCTTTCGCAGCAACGCCAAAATCATAACGTTGCACACCTAAGTACTTATCCAAGGTTTTAGGTGTTACGTTAATTTTCTTCGCGGCTTTAGCGCCCGGCTTGGCTTTTGAAGTGAGCAATTCCTTTACAACTTTTCTACAAACTTTTGCGACTTCCTGCTCCAG
>JBAQME010000209.1:0-7670 GCA_049302535.1 Methylotenera sp. | reverse complement strand
TCACACTTTCTGCGGGTACTTCCATCTCCTGGCCATCGCGGATGACATGTGCAGTCGCGGGTTTGAGATCCAAGAGCTTGCGCACCGCCGCAGAAGAACGTTTTTTAATAATTTCCTCCATGTACTTACCGAGCAGTACGAAGGCGATGATGACTGCCGATACTTCAAAGTAGGATTGCCGCTGATCTACCGCCACTGGCAACACATGAGGGAAAAACACTACCGCGACGCTATAGAAGTATGCGACCGAGGTGCCGAGCGCAATCAGGAAATCCATATTGATGTTGCGGGCGCGAATCGCGTTCCATGCCCCCTTGTAGAAGCCCCAGCCGCCGATGAATTGCACCGGTGTGACCAGTATCATCATCCACACTCCCCAGGTAAACCACGGCAACGCGTCAACCGGCACCCAACTCAAGGTCATCGCACCGCCGGCGAGCCCAAGAAATACCGCCGCACGCATGACAGCCAGCACCAGCACGCCGGACATCGCGATCATGACACGGGTACGCATGGATTTGAGTTCCTGCTCCGGTGATTCAAAAGTGCGCTGGCAACCTACGCTGCAAAAATAGTAGGCTCTTCCGGCACGCTCAGTTTTCAGCGCTGTGGATTTGTCTACCATCATGCCGCAGATAGGGTCTTTTGCCTTTTCTCCAGCTGCTGTTGATGTTTTTGCCTCGGACATGCCATGGTCATGGTGTTGAGCGTGATCGTGCGCGTGAGCTACATCGACTATCCCTGCAAACTTTGCTGGATCAGCTTCGAACTCATGCTGGCATTTAGGTGAGCAGAAATAGAATGTCCTTCCTGAATGAACAGCGTTACCTGCTGCTGACTTTTCATCCACTGTCATCCCACATACCGGATCAATAGCCATAATTATTCCTTTCGTTATTCGTTATAATTATCTTACTCTCTTAAACTTTTCAGTACCGCGATGATTCCACTACAGTATGTCTGGTTGGCATGGGCATCAGCATTCCTGATCCCTTGGGCTGCCATTTTTTATGCCTTTCCACATCACCGGAAGACGATGTTGACAGTCAGTTTGTCCACCGCTCCGTTCGGCCTCAGCGAGCCGCTGTTCGTGCCCGAGTATTGGAATCCGCCAACGCTGTTCGACTTGGCTCAGCGTACCGGCTTCGATCTGGAAAGCCTGATATTCTGTTTCGGCATCGGCGGCGTCAGTTCCGTGCTCTATTCCGTTCTTACTCACCGCAATGACATTCCCGTACTTGAGGCAGAAAAACATCAGCCGCTACACCGCCATCATTACAAGGCTCTCGTTTCGCCATTCATCGCTTTTCTTCTGCTTTATTTCCTGCCGTGGAACCCGATCTACCCCTCCATTGCTGCTATGACAGTTGGTGCCATTGCCACCATCCTCTGTCGACCAGACCTTAAAACCAAGACCTGGGTCGGTGGAATGCTGTTCCTCATCTACTATTTTGTTTTCTTCCTCGCTCTGGAAGCGTCTTCCCCCGGCTATGTCCAGCAAGTATGGAACCTGCCGGAGATTAGCGGTATCCTGTTGCTAGGTATCCCTCTGGAGGAACTGCTGTTCGCCTTCACTTTCGGCCTGTATTGGTCCGGCGTGTACGAACATTTCATGTGGCGCAAGATCGCTTCGCCACATGCCCATCGTTAACGGCAACATTTGCCTGCCAGGTTATAGCACCAAGCAAACAGGGCTCCGACCAGGAAGCCGATCAGGGTAACGTTGAACAGGCCGAAGGCGAGGCTACTCAAAGTCCACGGTTTATCGCTCCTGAGCATGGTGAAGTCCAAGCCGTGCGTCCATGAGTTAACAAAGTCGACAGTCCCTTGCGGGAACAGATAGACCGCCACCGAGCACACCACGCTGACAATTGCTGCCGTCAACGCCGTTGCGCCACCGACATGCCAAGGATTAAGGTTGTCCATGTTTACACTCCTTTAGTAAATTTGACATCAAGCAGTTTCAATCGTGCATAACTTAAAAGGTTAGCCAACACTGGCATGCTCCCCATCGCAAAAACAGGATGGATGCTTGTAGTGATGACTTGTATATGCCTCAGCTAGCTTACTAATAAGCAGATGGGGATCAGGCTCGTAAATTACTTGAGCACCTGTGCCTTTGCCAAAACTGGTGACCAATTGGGGCAATTGTGTCGTGATGCCACCGCTACCTTCAAGTACACCTATTATCTTTCCCTCGTCATAGGCGATCGCAAACTCACCCAATGTTCCGGAGCTTCCACCCACGATTACAACCATGTCACTTGAGCGAATATTGATAACTTCACGTCCCATTAGCCCACTACCTGTGTAGATAATCACATCAAAGACATCTGCTGGTGAGAAATATTTATGCACATGCTCATCAAGACTAAGTGCCGGTGATATTCCCATAGATAATCCACCCTTACTTCTTGTGCCACGAGCGCATTCGTAAGGTAGCCCGGGACAAGCGCCAGTGATCAATACGAATCCTCGATCTGCAATATCCTGACCCAAGGTATAGACCAGCTCTTTGATATTAGACGCAAACTCCCCAGTCGCAGAACCCATCACTCCAACCGTCAATCGCATACCTGGTGCTTTATCAATAAAAATATCAGGATGGGATAAAAACTTCTGGTGACAGCCTTCCGAACAGAAATAATAAGCTTGCCCCTTGTATTCGGTCATTGCTTCTGCAAGACGGGGATTAATTATCATTTGGCAAACTGGATCACGGATCATGTTATTTGTTCTCCTTGAATCAGTGTGTATGGTTATGCTGGGAATGCTCATGAACTTGGTCATCTGGCACTGTATCCGCATGAGGATGCTCACCACTGCTTGCCGTACTGTCACCGTGGTGACCATGGCCGGCACCATCTTGTGGTGTTGGCAGTGACATGACTCCCAACCCATGCCGATAGACTAGCTCTCCACCATGCCATGCCGTGATGACAACCATACTCCACGCACCAATCACCGCAATTACAAACCACCAGGCAGTGGGTGAGCCGACCTTATTACGCCAGACATCCCAACTAGCCAGAATGATTAACACTATCGATGTTCCTAGCGCCCAGTTGCGGTGGATTAACATGGCAGCGTGACTGGCATCATCATGGGTTACGCTGTTATAAGCCTGCCAGCCAAAAAACACGGCTGGCAATACTGATAATGCGCTTAGCCACAATAGAGTGCGAGCAAGAATCGCAAAGTTGCTGGAAAGTAGCTTCCCTCGCGTTACCACTGCCGCAATATGAAAAACTGCTGACATCGTGACAAGTGCAATTGGAAAATGCACCACCAACGGATGCAGGTTAGGAATTATTTCAGGCATTCGAAGCTCTTTTCCTTTGTAGTGATATTTGTTTTATAAGTGCGTAAATCGCTGGGATCACGATTAGCGTCAATACCGTCGAAGAAACCATACCGCCTACCATCGGCGCAGCAATACGTCGCATCACTTCAGAGCCTGTACCACTTCCCCACATGATAGGGAGCAATCCTGCCATGATCGCGACCACAGTCATCATCTTTGGCCGAACACGTTCTACCGCACCTTCCATCACTGCTTCGTAAATGTCAGCAACAGTGAAGTCTTTGCCTTCAGATTCGCGTTTTGCCTTGAGCTCCTTGTAAGCATGATCGAGATAGATCAGCATGATCACACCGGTCTCCGCCGCTACGCTAGCTAAAGCAATGAACCCGACGGCAACAGCGACGCTCATGTTGTAGCCTAGCCAATACATCAGCCATATCCCGCCAACCAAGGAAAACGGCACTGACAGCATGACGATAAAGGTTTCTGTTAAGCGCTTGAAGTTCAGATACAGCAACACGAAGATGATGAGCAATGTAAGCGGAATCACTATCTTCATCTTGGCTTTGGCACGTTCCATATATTCAAACTGGCCGCTCCATGTTGCGTAATACCCAGGCTGGAATTTAACCTGCTCACGGACTGCCTTCTGCGCATCGGCCACATAACTGCCGATGTCTCTATCTCGAATATCAACAAAAATGTAAGCTGATAGCAAGGCATTCTCGGTGCGGATGCTAGGTGGCCCTTTCTCTAAGGAAATGTGCGCCAATTGACCTAGAGGGATCAGTGCCCCGTTCATGGCAGGTACCAGCACCTGGCGCGCGATTGCATCCGGGTCTGAACGCAGTTCGCGTGGATAACGCGTGATCACCCCAAAGCGTTCTCGTCCTTCAACAGTCGTGGTAACCACTTCCCCACCAAGCGCGCTGCTTATCACATCCTGCAAGTCGCCCACGGCTAGACCATACCGAGCCAGTGCCATCCGATCAGGTTCGATATTCAGGTAATAACCCCCAGTGATACGCTCTGCATAAGCACTCGTAGTTCCCGGGACGTTTTTAACTACAGACTCGATAGATTTGGCGAGCTTTTCCATTTCAATCAAATCCCTGCCAAATACCTTGATACCTATTGGCGTACGGATACCTGTTGATAACATGTCGATACGTGCCTTAATCGGCATCGTCCAAGCGTTGCTGACACCAGGTAATTGCACGGCTTTATCCAGCTCAGAGATAATCTTGTCGATAGTCATGCCAGGACGCCATTCACTCTCGGGTTTAAGATTAATGACTGTTTCAAACATTTCCATAGGCGCTGGGTCTGTAGCAGTATTAGCGCGACCTGCTTTGCCAAAAACCGAAGCTACTTCCGGAAAACTTTTAATGATTTTGTTCTGGGTCTGCATAATCTCAGCTGCCTTCGTCACCGATAGTCCGGGCAAAGTGGCTGGCATATAGAGTAAAGTGCCTTCGTTCAGGGTTGGCATGAACTCACTGCCGAGTTTAGACAGAGGATAAACAGATACGCCAAGAACAAGGATTGCAAGCAGGATGGTAGTCTTCTTCCAGCGCATGACTGATGCAATAACCGGTCGATAAATCCAGATCAGGAAACGATTTACCGGATTTTTACCTTCCGCCATGATTTTGCCTCTTACAAACAGCAGCATCAGCACCGGTACCAGTGTTACCGAAAGCAGTGCTGCTCCGGCCATCGAGAATGTCTTGGTGAATGCCAGTGGCTGAAACATGCGGCCTTCCTGCGACTCCAGCGTAAATACAGGCAAGAAGGAAACAGTAATGATTAGCAGGCTAAAAAATAGCGCAGGCCCTACCTCTTTACAGGCATCAATAATAAGCTGCAATCGGGGTGCATCAGGCGGTGCTCGCTCAATGTGCTTGTGGGCATTCTCTATCATCACAATTGCAGCATCTATCATGGCACCGATTGCTATTGCGATGCCACCCAAGCTCATGATGTTGGAATTAAGTCCTAGCAAATGCATCAGCGAAAATGCAATCAGAACGCCAACCGGCAACATCACAATCGCGACTAGAGCACTTCGTACGTGCATCAGGAATAGCATGCAAACCAATGCTACCACGATGCTTTCTTCAAGCAGTGTGGTCTTGAGGTTATCAATCGCCCGATGGATCAAATCGGAGCGGTCATACACTGTTTCCACCGTAACGCCCTGTGGTAAACCAGGCGCAAGCTCAACAAGTTTTTGTTTGATGTTGTGGATGACTTCAAGTGCATTCTGGCCATAGCGGGCCATGGCAATGCCGGCAACCACTTCACCTTCACCATTGAGCTCGGCAATACCGCGCCGTTCATCCGGCGCCAATTCAACCCTTGCCAAGTCACGCAGCAATACCGGCGTACCTTTATCGGCCTTGACTACCAGCGTTTCCAAGTCACCGATGCCACGCAGATAACCCTTACCGCGCACCATATATTCGGTTTCCGTCATCTCGACTACGCGTCCGCCGACATCGCGATTGCTCTCGCGAATCACCTGTGTAACACGAGATGGCGATACCCCATATGCTTGCAACTTACGTGGATCCAGTACGACTTGATATTGTTTTACAAAGCCGCCAACGCTGGCAACCTCTGCTACGCCATGCGCCTTAGTCAGCTGATAACGTAAATACCAGTCCTGGATGGCTCTCAATTCATCAAGAGAGCGATTTTTTGCCAATACCACATACTGATAAACCCAGCCTACACCAGTAGCATCCGGCCCCAGCGTTGGCGTAACGCCGCGTGGCAATCGGCCAGTCACACTGTTCAGGTATTCCAGCACACGAGAACGCGCCCAGTAAATATCGGTACCATCTTCAAAGATCACATAAACAAAGCTGGCACCAAAGAACGAGAAACCACGCACGACTTTCGATTTTGGTACTGACAACATCGAGGTAGTGAGCGGGTAGGTAACCTGATCCTCTACAACCTGTGGCGCCTGCCCTGGATACTCGGTATAGACAATCACTTGTACATCGGACAAATCCGGGATGGCATCCAGAGGCGTTTTTAGCAACGAATAAACACCGGCACCCACTATAAATAATGTGATTAACAGGACAAGAAATACGTTGCGTACTGACCAGTTAATAATTCTTTCCAACATGTCAGTGCCCTTCGTGCCCAGTTACAGGTGCAGGAGTATTTTCTACAGGTCCTGGCAAACTGCTTGCGTGTGAACTGTGCTCGCCAAAGCTCCCTAATGCAGCTTTAAGATTACTTTCCGCATCAATCAAGAAGTTGGCGCGAACTACCACATTCTCACCTTCACTCAATCCTTCAACTACCTCAACATAGCCATCGCTACGCATACCAAGCTTAACCTCACGTGGTTCATACAGTCCTTCTGTAAGTTGAACCAGCACAACCTGACGTGTACCGCTGTCGATCACGGCCGAATCCGGAACCGCCAATACGCTGGCACCATGACCTGACATAAGTTGAATGCTGGCATACATATCAGGCTTTAGACTTCCGTCTGGA
Source organism: Methylotenera sp. (assembly GCA_049302535.1). Lineage (GTDB taxonomy): Bacteria > Pseudomonadota > Gammaproteobacteria > Burkholderiales > Methylophilaceae > Methylotenera. Next base: position 847 of record JBAQME010000209.1, on the reverse strand, counting down.
TTAGCCAGCACTACTCGTACCTTAGCAGTGCGTGTCTCAGATGTTATTGTTGGGTAGATATAATCAATCTTTCCTTTGAGCTCTTTACCTGGATATGCATTGACAGTAATGTTTACCGTCTGGCCAACATGGACCAGAGCGATGTCCTGCTCGAATACATCCGCCAGCAGCCAAATAGTCGACATATCTGCAATCTTAAATAGGGGCTCGCCCGGCATAAAGCGCATGCCTTTCACAGCAGCTTTCTCCAGTACCACGCCGTTTGCAGGTGAGTACATCGTAAGCGTACGTGTAGCCTTGCCATCTTTTTTCAAACGCTGTAACTGAGCATCTGAAATATCCCAGTTACGTAAACGCTTAAGTGCGCTGTCAGCCAACTGGCCAACACCAAGCAATGATTCCGAGGTGCCGTTACTCAATGACTGCCGACCATTCCAGGCGATCAGGTATTCTTCCTGCGCAGACACCAGCTCCGGGCTGTAAACTTCCATCAGCGGCTGTCCACGCCTTACCGGCTGACCGGTTGTATTGACGTAGAGTTTTTCAATATAACCCTCAAATTTGGTAGTGACCGTTGATAGACGCTGCTCGTTAAATTGGAACTGCCCCACCGCACGTACCGTATTTACCATATTTCGTGATAACACTTGCTCGGTTTTTACGCCAAGCTTCTGTATCTTGTCGGGGCTGATCTTGACCTGGTTGTTTGACACCTCCTCATCTGCATACACCGGGGTGTAATCCATACCCATAGAATCCTGCTTAGGGACTGGGGAGGTATCCGGCAAGCCCATAGGATTGCGGTAATAGAGTATCTTCCGTTCAGCAGGCACTGTAATAGCTGCTG